>NZ_JAPZEI010000006.1 GCF_027257905.1 Coraliomargarita parva | reverse complement strand
GAAGGCAGCTGCCCACCACCAATAACAACATCCAACAACCTTCCAGTCTGGACTTCCATCCGAAGCTCCACTGGACTACATCTAAACAATCACTGCAACCTGTCCAAGGTTCGGGTCCACTTCAGAATCGTGTGGAGCACAATGTGCTTACAGATGTATACTTCATTGAAATAATACCAAAAGGGGGCAGCAAACACCAACTCACCTCTATAACTCAGCGCTTCAAAACCTTTCGAATGTTAGCAACAGGTTGTCCTTTAACAACCTTAACTCCAATCACTTCAAATATATCTTCAGCACTTGTAATTGAATCATATTCTTGCTCAGAAATAGAGCCTAGTTCACGCTTGGTGATCATTGTAACTTCTCCTTCAACATCAGTAGAGACATCATCAACCTCATATACAATAACGTTCAATGGTGATGTTTTTTTAACTGCCAATGATCCAGATCGCGAGACCTCCACATCAAAGATTAAGTCTATGATATATCTGTCATATAAAATAGTCTGAGATACCCATGAAAGACCGCCCCCCACCCCCTTGAGGCTGTCAATGCAATACACATGAACCTCAAAGGTATCATCGAACTTTTTTACGTCTTCGAATTCATTAAAACCAATGGATTCGGCTTTTCTTTGATCATAGCAACCAAACGCCAGAAATGACATAATGACAAAGAGTATGAATCGTGAAATATTCTTCATAGACAGCATTCTTTAAGGAGTCGCGCCTGAATTGCCTGTATAACCTCGTTCATTGAGTGAAGTTCTATCGATAGTTCGCCCAACTTCATAAGGCTGCGTCCCGGTATAAAACCTGTGATGGATACATTCTTCAACTGCTCGTTATCTGCCAAATCAGGCCATAATCCATGCCTAACACCGACGGCATTAGGCCCAAGATCATTCAATGCCGGCAAGGGCGATGGTATATAATCTAATAATGAATTTCCTACCACATCTTGCCCAAGATTAAGAACTTCCCCGTAAACATAATATGCATCAACGTATTTCCTCGCATCAATGCGGGTTGATCCAACTTGACCGAGACTATATTTGTGCAGGCCTGCAGCATTAAACGTCGTCGTTTTCCGTTGATGCTTAATTCCAAAATATGAGGCAAGACCTCCTCCAAGCGAGTGTCCAATAATTTCTGCATTAGGATAATCATTCGCTAACTGGTCCAGAGCGTAGACCTGTGCATACTGCCTCGCATTCCCACCTGTTCCTTGGCGCAAATTTGATAACCAATCAGCAAACTCTGTCATATCTGTCCCGCGAAATCCTATGACGTTTTCCCCATTAGGTCCCGAGAAAATAGAATAGGACAACCCAGAGGATGGATCTGTTTTATGTAATGCTTTCCAACCATATGGAGTAGGCACGCCATCATAAGTTGCTGCTGATAACCGCGCTAGCAACAATAGCCTGAGCAGATCATCACATTCTGTCTTTTTTAGAGCGGTTCTCATTCTTCGGCGAGACTCAAAGCTTCGCTCGCGCGCACTAGAACTGTTCAAACCCAAGTAATCCCACTTACTAATAAAGTCATTACCGACCATAGCATATAGGTTCAGCCCACCTCCTTCCCCAATAGTATCCCGATTCAACCATCTGCCGCCGCCCAGATCATAATATCGAAAGCCGTAATACAGTAGCCCGGAAGCGGGATCCTGGTATTTTGTCGAGAAGCGGAAGGACAGGCCTTGCTGGTTGACTGGCGGTGACAGGCACTCACCGAATGGGGTGTAGTTGAAATTGGCAACGGCTTCGGCGGTTTGTGAATCATAGTAAGCCACGACATTTCCATTACCATCATACGCGGGGTAGAATGTCGAACCGGTATCGCTGGTGGTGACTGCTAGCAGCCCCCCGACTCCGCCTGCGCCTTGCATGGAACCGGAAAGGTCTTTGCCCCAGACATAGGTATTGTACCCGGGGCCGTTTTCACTGTCGACGATTTGCTCATAGATCAGGTTCCAGCCGTCATAAAGGAACCTGACTTCTTGAAGCTGTTTCCAAGCAAGTATCGAGTCATCCCATTGGCTGAGTTTTCTTGAGAAACGACGACCTTGTGAATCGTACTTAAATTCGAGCTTCTGCCTTGGTGCTCCTGCGTTATAGGCGATCGCGAGGGTTTCCATTTGGATCAAGCGGTTCTCGGCATTCCAGACATAGGACCACTTGCCGTCCTGGATGAGATTGCCATCCGCATCGTATTTAAATCTTTCCGGATTCGGGGGAAGGTACTCACTCTTTTCGGCCTCAGCGATTCGTGGCGCGTTGTTATCGCCACCATCCGGCAGTGTAGCTGTCACGCGAACCTCCACCTGCTGCGCGGCATCCCCTCCATCACTCACATCGAGCGCATGGTAAAATGCTTCTTCCTGCCTTGTTACCGGGAAGTCATTTACGGTAACCGTAGATCCGGCAACGGCCGTACCTCGCACATCAAGTACACGAGGCACCTCACGCTCTTCGTATTGGTTCAGATTGTTCGACTTGTAACTAGAGGGACGCCCGTTGGTCTCTGTTTCTACACGGTTGCCAATATCATCAAAGAGATAGCCGTAGTTGTAGCCGGGCATCGGGACAGCATTTCTGTTGTAGCGCACCGCCTGCTCCAATTGCCCCAGCGCATCGTAGGCATAACTCCAATAAGAGCCATCACCGCGGGTGTGCCGGGTGCGCTGGTTTAGCTCGTTATACAGGTAATCATGCGAATCACTTGTCCCGAGTTGGAGATTATCGGTGGCAACACTCCTTAGACGGTTGAGATTGTCGCGTCGCTCTTCAACACCAAGTACATCCCGACTCCCGTTATTGAAGACTCGAGTCTCACGAAGTTCCGATGTCGGGTCATAGCCGTATGTGACAGAATGCGATCCATACGACACCGACTGAAGACGTGACGCACTATCATAGGCGTATCCAACACGGTACGGCTCCAGCGAACCGGAGGTTAGGGATAGTCGATCCTGACGATTCAACTCATCCAGATGGCGATCGACGGCATAGCCCTCCAATACGCCCGAGGTATATGTTTCACTTAGGAGTTGGCCGCACTTATACGAAAGCGTTCGACTACCGGATCCGTCAGCAATGACTTCAACCCGACCGAGACGGTCATAAAGCGGGTAATTAACTGAAGGCGTAAGGGCGTCTTCATACGCAATACCACTCAAATCCCACGATCCTGAATGATAAGAATAGGTCGTCACCGTACCACGCGCATTCGTTTTTGTCGCTAAGCGCCCCGCAGAGGTATAGGTATAAACCGGACCTTCCATGCCGCCGATACCGCCGTCATTCGTGACATCAGCATCATACCACTTCTGCTTCGGCAAGCCATTCGCATAGTATTCCCAAGCAGTCAGCACAGATTCCGACTCAGCCGAACGGTCCTTCCAGGTAGCCAGTGTTCGCAGGCGTCCGGCATAGTCATAAGTGTAAGCAACAGGATAGGTAAGGCTCCCCCGCTTCTCCTTCAACTTCCCTGTCGGGTAAAAATGCTCTGTGACCGTACTCATATCGGGCAATGTCGCGACACGACTGATCAAGGCGACATCGTCCGTATAGGAATAAGACATCGTCTGTGGATCGTATCCTTCTCCCCCTTGGGACAGATCGGGGTCCGGCGTTGTGACGGACTTTAGTTGGCCGTCACCGTAATATTCATAACTCGTTCGTCCGAGATAGAGATCAGAAACAACTTCAAGACGATTTTCGCTTGCCCGATCATACTCAAATGTCTGCTGCGATAGAACAATGTCATCGCGGTCATAGCGAGTACTACTTTCCCTCAAGCCACTAGCGACAACTTCCACCTGGTAGCTGGAATCAGGAAAGATACTCGTGATTACCCGTCGAAGATTCTCCCGGTCGATCAGGCTCCGGGTCACTGCGGTTTGATCATAAACTGTGCTCCAGGAAATCGTCCCGATTTCTCCATTAGCCAGAGCCCCGATCGTTGTATCATTTTGCGATACCACCCGAGACGTATCTGCCCCTTCCACTTCCCAGACCTCTGACGTTCGGCGAAGAACAGAATAAGTCCCCTCCTGTTCCGAACGCGTAGTAATCTTTCTTCGATTACGGGAAATACGGTCGCTACCGCCGTAGTCAATTTCGCCATTTCCATTTACGTCAAGAGCAGTGATCTCGCGTTTCCCATCCATAGAATAAGCATAGAGCAAAACCAATCCGTCTGGATCCTCAGTCGACTTCAGCTGACCTTTAAGATTATAAACATTTCGAGTCACCGCGATCCCCCCACCCGCAGCCGGGGTTTCCGTCTTATACACCCGCCCCAGCGCATCGAGGTAGGTCTTCACATACTCGGCAGAGAGACTTCCGTCCGAGTGCAAGTAGGTCTGGGTTTCTGTGCGAACCGCATAACCGAGGGTCGCGTCCACCTCCACTCCCTGGGTATAGCGCACTTGTTGCGCAGCAGTTCCACCCGTCTCGTACAAGAAACCGTCGGGATAGAACTTTTCTATCAACGTACTTCCATTCGGATATGTCGTGGTACTGACAAGATAGCCTGAATCAAGCACTTCGCTTATAGTTGTCTGGCGCGACATGGAAGGAGCTGCATCCAAATAACGGCTCCGAGACGCAAGCTGCCGACCACTATAGTCGTAGTCATACTCCGCGACCAAGGAAAGGGTCGCTTCGTCCGGACCGACGAAATATTTCTTTAAATTTCCCGCAGCATCGAAGACCTTCCGCATGATCTGCTGCGAGTCGGTCCCAGCGGCAGTCGTCGTATATTCGACCCGTTTCAGATCATCGTAAGCGTAAGTCGTGATCAGGCCATCCCGGCCTGTCACACTTTCAAGACCGCAACAGGCAAAGAAACGCGTACCATAAGTCCCGTCCAGATAGTCGAGGCGCTGGGCACGTCCGTAGGAGTCAAAGTCCGAATAGAAGGTCTGTGCGACCACCAGTCCGCTCTCAACATCGACAACAACTTCATCAAGCAATACACCGAATTGGTCGGCATGCTTAACTGTGAGGGTCCCGGCTAACACCGTCGTCGGTGCGGACACATCATTCAGCGCACCTCTAGCATCGGTAATTTCAATGCTTCCATCCTCCTGACGAACCGCTTTCCAAATTCGCCCCGTACCATCGACATGGCTACTGGCATATACATCCCCATAAAATTCGGATTCAGGGTCCGCATACTCCCAGACCGACTCGACCAGATTATCCGAATGATCCCAGCTCGCAGAGGGGTCCACCGCATCAATGAATCTCTTCTCAGAGACACTCACACCTCCCAAACTGACCGTACCACTCACATCCAACTCGAAACTACGACTTACATCATGACCAAGTAGATTAAGAGTCTGTTCTTTGATGGATTCAGCATGACCGTCCCCATTCAAATCGTCCAAATCATAGTAGGCATAAGTCATCACGCGGTTCAATGAGTCAGGATCATCCGGGCTCGAGCCCAGATACGCGCTAACTTCCTGATATAACCGGCCATTCGGATCATAAACATACCTAACCCAATCCCCACGGCTATCGGCTCTGGATTGAATCCTTCGATATGAGGGAGAAGCCGTATCGTTTACGTATGCGTAGGCCACCGATCGTGTCCATGTTGACGCGCTACCTTCGTAGTAAAACTCTCGCAACAACTGCCGGGAGGTAATTCCCGAGAAACGAGAATAGAAAGAGGTGGAATTGGCACTACTAGTACCGGCACCTGCCTGAATCTCATTATATTGACGCCTCACCTGACTTAAGACATTGCCAACCCCGTCTTCAACAATTTCAAAAGCAGTCACAATATCACGGTTCTTATTCTCCGCCCGGATCTCCTTACGAACAATAGTTCGCACCCCACTCGTGTCTTCAACGACATCACGCTTCGTCCAAGCCGAAAAATGGTACTCCCCCATACGTTTGAATGAAACATCCGGCTGATAGTAGAATTCTTCGATGCGGGAGCTCCCGTTCTCAAGTTCATCCTTAAACTGCAGACAGGACTTTCCTTCGACAATGACTTTGCCGATCCATCGCTGCGTATGCGGCAGTCCTTCCACCTCATAAAGCCCCGACAACGAATCCGGACTCCAATCAGGTTCGAGCTTATAAATGCGTACAAAATAAGAAATTCCGGGTTCATCCACGGCAAGGTCGACAACATCTCCGGGTGTAATGATTTGCCGAATCGCCCCCGAAGCATCATGAATTACCATAATACGCGAAGGGTCCGGATTATGGTAAGTTAGATCTGCAGGTGAAAATTCCAAATCATCCCAAACTTCCTCGTCCAAGCGGAGCGTCCCAGCGCTTTTCACCGGATTCAACCGCCCCAATGCCTGCACCCAGTGAACGGATCCCGTCGAAGACGAAGTAAAATACGGGTTCGACGAATCCGTATTACAATCAGAGATCAATGTGGCTTTGAGTTTAGTTAATTCGACCTTTTCTCCGAGTTTCGCCTCATATTCATGTTCGAATTCGTAATTACCGTTCGAATCGTAGGCCACAGTCTTTGTTTCGGTCTCTTTATTAATCAAATTCCCCTCAAGATCGGTCGTAACCATGGTATACTCGATCACAAAACGCTTACCGCTACACCCACCCGAGTATCGGGCCTCAGCACGAACCTTGGAAGCGCTCACATAACGCCCCTTTACGGAGTAGAATGCCGTCGCAACATTGTCCTTTTTAGGTTCCTTGCCGGTACGCCCCTTTGCATGAGCCAAAGCATCATCGTATGTATCACGCTCAGATAAAGTGATTGTGGGCGGCGCACCATTTGTTCTTAAGCCAACCCCCTGCCATCGCCACTCCCCACCACCTCCATTCCCGAGCTGGTACTGCAACTCGCCCGTACTCGAACACTCATAAGGCGAGGGGTACTTAGCGAACACCCGAGTCGTTGGCGTTTGCGAAGACTTGTAAAACGGATTTACATACAAACTTTCACCGGGAAAAAGCGGACCAAGCCATGTAGGCTTCAAGTCCAAAAGCCCCCTCGTTTGATAGACCCCGAACTTTCCTCCATTCGCTTGTCCACCGTATTCCAGATCCCCGGTTGTAATATTGTATATATCAGCACCGGCGAATGTAGCACCACCACTCTTTGCTAGCTCAAGATCGACACAAAACGTGCAAATCTTCATATAGTCAGCAGTCCATCCTCCGGTATAACTAATTTTCCGATAGAGAACGGGATACTCGCTTCCGCTGGATTCAAACTCGGGCACACCAATCAAACGCGATTCCGTAACCGTCCTAAAAAAATTCAGACTCTGCGGCTCGATCAGCCCAGATGCTCCCGCGAGCCCGCAAGATTGTCCGGCCAGACCGGCGATGGTGGATGACCAAATCAAGACAATGGTAAAAATGTACTTCATCATCGGTATACGATCTACTTGGTAGGCTAGTAAAGGATCAGGCAGACATCCGGATGATCCCGCCGAGTAGGATCCGTATTCATTTCAAACTCGGATAAGCTACTGGCCCCATCGCAATCCGAATCGTGACCTGAACTGTCCACGCCCGGAGTAACATCCAGACCATAATACACTTCCCAGTCATCCGGAATCGAATCACCATCCGCACTGAACGAACTCAGAGGATTCGTACTCGCGAAAAACTCCTCAAGATTACTGATGCGGTCTGCATCAAAGTCGTCACCTGGCTTCACCTCACTAAGCGAACGGACATTGTCACTGAGATCAGATTGGATCACACGCCATTCCCAGACATCCGCCAGACCGTCATCGTCCGAGTCTACAAATCCATGAGGCAGCGACAGTCCGGAGAGATCAAAACTGAAAACAAACTTCAGCTGCCCCAACGTTGCCAAGGCAAGGTCTTCATCATCGGTTCCGTCTAGAGTCCACGGATAAATATCGAGTGACTCCCGATTCATATCCCGGGTATCAAGGCCGACAAAAGGACTATTCAGTCGATCGTAAAACGGCTTTCCCAGATATTTCAATTGTCCTACGGTCAGCGGAACTAAATCGCAACCTGAATCCTCAGGCGGTTGGATACAAAATGAGGAGAGAAAAGAGTCCAACCAAGGTCCCGCACCGCCAACTTCGGAGAGTTCAACTTCCAGGTACGAGTGGGCTTTCATGATTACATGCTTTGCTTGTCCCAAGGTTGCAATCGCATCATCCTGTCGCGGACTTCCATCGACTAATCCGTAGTCGACCCACCAGTCCGGCTGGCTGAGCAGATCGGACGCCCCGAAAGCCAAAACCAAAGCTACCATCTTCAAACTTCGAGCACTCATCGAGAACAACACATTAATGCGTTTCATTCCAAGTGGATGCAGACTAGTACGCGATAGATGGAATATCCCCACTCGGAGATCTCAGGACGACCGACCCCGTAACGGTAATATCACCATCCACTTCCAATGAAGAAGATGGCGCAGACGTACCGATGCCAAGTTTGCCATTTGTGTAATACACTTCCGGGCCGGCTTTCGTGAAAAGAGAATCGCCTGCCGGTCCTTTTAAATTACTATGCGGGTTCCCCCAACCCGTCTGGGTTTTGAGGTACAGATCGCCAGTATTTACATCCAGGTAGAGGTCGCCGCTGACGCCATCTGCATCATAAGGGACCCCCTCACCCAGTAGCCAGATCGATCCATCTCGACCATCGGCTCCATTTTCCCCAGGCGCACCGTCGGCACCTTTTTCTCCAGCCGGACCGGCTGGGCCGGCCGGACCTGTCAAGTTCCCCAAGGCTTTCCAAGAATCCGAAACTTTCTGAAAGATCTCGCCAGTAGAATAATTAAGGTAGAGATCCAGGTTTTCACCATCCAGTGAGGTCGGGCTCCCAACACCAATTAGCCACATATTCGGAAGAAGCGATACTCCTGAATTCCAATAATCCACATCGGCTTGCGTAATCCCACCCGCAACACTCCGGGAAAAAACCGGATCCAATTCTTCCAGTAGGCCGGGGCCGAATTCCTGCTGATCGACCCAGATACTCCCATCAGCTCTCAGCTCCAAGACAGGATGCGCACCTGAAGTATAATCATCTTCCGAGTAAAAAACGGAAAGCCCATGTCCCACTAGATCAAGCCCACCGTCAACACGCGCCACACCGGGCACATGCAAGTCTTTGCGTGCAGGGTCACCGTATAGATCCAGATAGCCATTACCTCGGAAGGCCTCACTAAACACATCAAAGCTAAATGCGACGACGCCGATAGACAGGTCGTCATCAAAGACACAATAGCAATCCCCTTGCGCGGATTTATCAGACCTGCCCGCACCCGACACGGCGCCAGCTAATTCGGAATCCACATCTCCCTGAGGCCAGTACCCGTCATATGGATTCATGGATACACTGTACCCGGCGTCCTCAATAATAGTACCATCCGCCAGCACCAATTTGAAATTCCCAACCGGAAACATCCGGTTTTTTCCAGTATCCGCTGAAGTACGAACAGAAATACCAAAGGACGTGACAGGCCTATCAAATGAGAAGGTATGAACGCCATCGATCGACTTAAATGTATAAGTAGTCGAATGAGACACAGCATAATTTGAAGCGGTTACCGTGACAGAAACCGGAGTCGATTCCCCATCGTCCAGCACGCCTATCCTCGGTGCCGGATCATTCGGCATCTGCCCAAACGTGGCAGTCACGATTCCGGCATATTGGGCCGTTGAAGATAAAATCATGCCTCCGGCAATTGCGGATAAGTGTAAAATGTAATGGCGCATCGGACTAACAACTATTTAAAACGGCGTTAGTTCCCTAACGATACGAACGTTATGTCAAACAGCTAAAAACCCCCACCCGGTTTTAGCACATATTTTACATTACACATTCTGCGGCTGAAACTCCGGGCACAGTCCACGAGACACAAAACAACTATGGAAGCTCCAGGCTTGAAGACTTATTGCCCACGAACCGTAGGCAGCAGGTATTTGTCGCTTCCCACTGGCCGCTCCCTCTCAATCGGTCAGGCCGCGCGCAATGGACAGACTTCCGTTGGCAACGGAGCCACTAGCCCATCAGTTCCCTGATTTCCTCGCAGATGGATTCGGTGCCTGCGTAGTAGGGACAGTAGTCGGAGCGCGGATGGAAGGACTTCATCGGGAAGGGAGAGGCCTCGATAAAGTGAAAGCGCACCCCGGCGGCGAGGCAGAGGGCATAGGCGGCGGCGATATCCCAGCTCTTGACGCGGTAGTCGATCGCCCCGGTCAGGTAGCCTGTGGCGACACAGGCTGCGGTCATGGCGCCGCTACCGATACAGCGGCCGCGGTACTTGGAAAGAAGCGGCTGCAGGCGGTCCATCACTTCGGGCTGCATGGGAAAGTGAAGCCCGAGCATGACTTGGGCGTCTGCCGCGGCGCGGTTACGGTCGAGTTTTTTCTGGTTGCGGAAGAGGCCGTAGTCCGGTCCGCCTTCCAGAATGGTATCGGTGGCGTGATCGTAGAGTAAGCCATAGACCGGGGTACCGTCATGCAGGAGGGCGAGCGAAATGGCACAGAGGGGAAAGCCGAGGGCGAAATTATTGGTACCATCGATGGGGTCGATGAGCCAGGCGAAGGGGGCCTCCAAGCTGAGTACCTCGTCCAGCGGGCTCATTTCCTCGCTGCAATAGTCATCCTCGGGAAAGTCACGGCGGAGCTCGGCAAAGATCTTTTCGGAGATGGCAAAATCGGCGAAGGTGACGCGGGTGTCATCCTCCTTCCATTCGCTGGCGACCTGCCCGAACTGGCGCTTGAAAAAGGAGATCTGCCCCTGAACGGCGACACGGCCGGCATTGATGCGATGGCGCATCTGCCGCTCGAACTCTGCGCGTGCCTGCCTGCTGTTTCCTTTAACCATGCTGCTGAAACATAGCAGATCGCAGACCCGGGCAATGGTTATTTCAGGAAATCAGCATCCGGCTGGAAGCGCATCAGCGGGGCTACTTTCAAGTCTTCCTCCAATTCGCGTATCCGCTCAAGGACGATCCCCTTCTGGGCGTAGGGGTTGTCATCCGGCAAGCGGCGAAAGAGGTCCTTGAGGTAGGCGTAGGCTTCGTCGTTCTTGCCCTGACGGCGCAGGAGCTCGGCATAGATCCGCTCGACGAAGAAGGGCGCGCCTTCCATTTGCGAGGTCTTGAGGAACCACTCGCCCGCCTTGGCTTCGTCCTTGAGGCGGTTAAGGTAGATCTGGCCCATTTCGAGGGGGAACTTGTAATTGCCGGGATGGTACTCCATGGCCTGGCGCAGGTACCTGAAGGCCTGCTCGGCCTGTTCCTCGTTGATGGCATACTGCCGGGCGTCCGAGACCTCGTCGTAGCCACCCTCTTCGGAGATACGCCAATGCGGGACATCGTAGGCGATCATACGGGAACCGTTGATCCAGAAAAAATCCGGGCGCGGGTCGAGGGAAGTGACGAGGCGGGCCATGGCGTCGAGCTTGACGCGGTCGTTTTTCTCCCAAACCAGGTTGAGCTGAATCCAGAGGAAGTCGGCGATGACGGTACGAAAGCCGCCGAAGACCCCGACGATCAGCCCCTCGCCCATGGCATCCTCGACGGCATCGAGCTGCATGGCAGGCTGGCTGGACTTGACGTAGTCCCAGGCGGGTCCCTCGATCGGGCGGGTCAGCAGGCCGAGAAGCAGGAGAATGGCGGCACAGGCGAAAAACAAGCGCAGGCGACGCCAGGGGATTGCAAAGCGCTGGGTATCAACCAAAGCCATGGCTAGATTTCCCGGCGCCTGAAGTTCAGCTGGGCGAGCAGGATAAAGGCGAGGATGTAAACCAGTCCGTAAGCGGCAATCCTCAGCGCGACGGCCCCCGGAAGTGGATCGGCGACATGAAAGACCATTTGGTCACCCACATTAAAGAGCTGGAAGTTGGGGAAGAGCAGGCCGAGCAGCTGCACGAGCAAGCGCCCTAGGCCGGCCTGCATATCGGCATAGGCATCCCGAGCGATGTACTGGAGCTGGCAAATGATGAGGACGACGAAGGACACGATGACCGTGTAGAGGTTCGTATTGGAAAAGCTGGCGATAAAGAGCGTGATAGCGGCAAGGACACCGAATTTCATCCACTGCAGGAAACCGAAGACAAAGATATCCCGGTAGAGCACGAGACCATCCGGAGGGAGGGTTTCGCCCCGGGCGAGCAAGTCACCGACGATCTGGGCCTCGCGCCAGTAGAGGATACCGGCAAGGACGCCACAGAGGACGAAGGTAAAGACGAGCATGAGGATCTGGGCCCCGAGAAACTTGCCGGCGAGGAACTCGAGCTTGTAGACCGGTTTGGCCAACATGGTGAGTGCGGTCCGGTTCTCGATTTCGCTGAAGAAGAGCTGGGCGGTGGCGGCAATCGCGAGAATGGAGCCGAAGAAGAAGAGCGCCCCGAAGCCGAAATCGACGATGAACTTGAGCTCATTGGTGCCAAAATCGAACTGCTGGAAGAACTGTGCACTGGCGATGAGGCCGACCGCGAGCAGGAGCAGGGAGTTAAAGAACTTCTGCCGCACCGCCTCAAGGAAGGTATTCCCGGCAATTAGGCGAATACGGTGAAACGAACCGAATGCAGTACTCATTGTTGACCTCCCTTCTGCTTGTCGCTGTCGCGCCCCTTGACCTCGTTGAGGAAGAGCGCATCGAGGCTCAAGCGAGGCTGCTCGACCCGGCGCAAGCGTCCGCCTTGCTCGGCGATGGCCTTTTCGACGGCCGCGCGACCGGCCTCGGAAAGCCCCTCGACGACGAGGGAATCGGCATTGGCCTCGGCGGTGAGGTCCTCCATGCGGCCCTCGCGGATAAGCTGGCCCCGGTGCATGATGGCCACACGGTCACAGAGCCCCTCGATCTGAGCCAGGAGATGGGACGAAAGCAGGATGGTTTTGCCGCGCTGCTTGAGTTCGCGGATGATATCGGCGATGGCTGCGGAACCGAGTGGGTCGACCCCGGCGGTAGGCTCGTCGAGGATGACCAGTTGGGGGTCATGGACGAGGGCTTGGGCGAGACCGATACGCTGCAGCATGCCCTTGGAATAGGTGCCCACCCGGCGGTGGGCCGCCTCAGACATACCCACCAGCTCCACCACATCCTTGACCCGGGTGTCAATTTCGGCCCGCGGCACGCCGCAGACCCGGGCGTAAAAGCGCACCAGCTCCTGTCCGGACAGGTAGCGGTAAAAATAAGGCGCCTCCGGCAGGAAACCGACACTGTTGCGGGCCTGCACGAGATGGCTGGGTTTGCCGTAGATTCGGCACTCGCCGGTGGAGGCCGCAAGCAGGCCGAGAATGATCTTAATGGTCGTGCTTTTCCCGCAACCATTAGGCCCCAGGAGCCCGAAAATCTGGTTATGGCCGACTTCGAGGGTCAAATTATCGACCGCACGCAGCTTTTTGCCCCGGATTCCCACCGCGAAATCCTTGGTCAGCCCCTTGATGCTAATTGCCGCTGTATCCATGGCTGCTAGAGAACGATGCGAAATCCTTCGCAGGTCCGGGGACCGGAATCCGTGGTGATCTCGGCCTTGCGGATGTAGGTCTCGAGCTCGTCGGCGACCGCTTCCTGAAAGCCCCGCACCTCGGATTCGGCACCTTCCGCATAGAGGTGGACACGCCCGTCGATCAGGTTGCGCACGGTTCCGCAAACCTCGAAACCACGGGCGACAGCCGTGGTCTGATAGCGGAACCCCACTCCCTGAACGTGGCCCTCAAACCAGCAATTCATACGGAAAACTTTGTCACTCATGCACTTTGAAAATTTTAGCCCGGAAGGAAATTTCGGCACAGTTCGTGCCTCACATGCGATGCAACACACACTTGTCGATTCGCCTTGGCAAAGCAAATCACAATCTGCTCGAAAACGGTGTTGATTTTTTAACCTGAAAATCCAAGTTCTGTGATCGTCGGAACTCTCCGCAGCTTATGAGCGATTCAAATTTTGACCCATCAGAGGGCGACTGGGAAGACTACTCCAGCGAGCCGAATTGGAGCGAGTCACAGTGGCGGAACTACCTAAAAAATTCTGACCGGGACACAGCTCGTTTCCTGTCCATCTACAACAGCCTGAAGGATAAACCGAACCACCTCGACGAGGTCGCGGTGCTGATGGGCTGGGACACGGATGACATCGCGATGACGGAAGATTTCAGCATCGTGGAGACGGAAGAGATGGAGCAACCGGACGGCGAAAGCGCGCCCTACACCCTGCACCGCCACCCCGTATTCGTGGTCTCGCGCGCACTTTACCGCTACTTACACCAGAGCTGGGAACACTTCATGGTCCACAGCCAAAGCCGTATGTCCCCGCAAGTCTGCTGGAAATACGCCAAGAGTTTACACCAGGGCGAAATCAACGTCCTGCTTTCCATTCAAGCCATCGATCTGGGCGACTTCGGCCTGGCGATCTGCCATCTGAAGAACAGCCTCAGTGCCATCAACGAAACTTTAGGCCTACTCAACAAGCTGACACATCCGAACACGGAATTCCTGGAAGCCTTCCGCCATGAGATCCGCATCCGGGTCTTCGATCTACGGGAGCTATGGATCCGGGTGATGGGCGATTGCCGGTCGGAATGCCAGCGTCGTCCCAACGACAGCGAAGAGTAGCACACACCTACAAGCACACGACGACATGGGGTTTATACGCCGTTTATACGACCGGCTGCTCCGTTCCACACCGGAACGCAAAGCCGCCCGCGCCCACCTCAAGGCCGCCAAGCTGGAAGACCAGGAGCAATACCTGGGACTGGTCAACCACTACCTGGACCTCGCGCTGACCTTCTACGGCAGCACACTTCCGGAACCGGTGGAAAATCGTCTGGCCCGCACCGAGCAACTCTTTGCCGGCCTCTGGCAGCACCTGCGCTACGCGGAACGGCTGTCGGACTTCGAGTACATGCTGGGACGGGCCCAGATCGACAACTGCGCGGAACGCGGGCCCCTCGCCTCCTCGGAGCCGCTGGTCACGAAGCTGCGCCTGCTGGAACCGCATGCCCGTTTCGCCTACCTGACCCACGAATTTGAAAACTGGTCGGAGCGCTGGGTCACCCTGATCATGCGTGTACGTCCTCCGGCCCTGCACCGCATGCTTTCGGAAGCCCGTTGCGAACTCTGCGGGGTGAGCTGGGCCTCCCTGAGCCGGGAAGAGCGGGAATGCCTGGAAGCGGTCAGTGTGGCCTTTGAGCAATGCACCAACCTGCGGGCCAACAAGGCCCTGCACGAGCGGATCAAGCCCTACCCGCGGGTGCTGGAGATCAAGGCACAGTGGCTCGAACTGCGCCCCGCGCTGGTCGAAGTGCGCCACCGCTACCTGCCCAGCCAGGAAGAGCGCGAGCAGCTACTGGCCGCGATCCTGCAATCCTGCTGCCAGATCCCGATGCAGCGCCCGCCCCTGGTCGACCGGATGGTCAATACCGTCCATTTCTCGCGCCACGCGAAGATCAAGGTTTCCTAACCGGAACCGGACGCCCGCGCCGCCCGAATCGGCAAAATTAGCGCTGTGAGCGGGCAAGGAATGCCAAGTCGCGCTTGACCCGACGTCAAGGCTGGGTGCAATGACTGTTCTACAAAAAGCTTTTCAAGAATGCCCCGTCGAATCTTTACCACCTTCCTTGTCGGCCTCAGTGCCCTGCAAACCCTGACAGCAGCCCTGGTCAACGGCCCGATGCTGACCAACGTCGACCTGCGTGAAGCCCAGGTCTGGGTCCAAACAGAGGGACCGTCCGAAATCCGGGTGACCTACAGCGACACGGAAGCACCCGGCACCCGCTACTGGAGCGCGAAGCTGAAGACCGATGACGCACTGGGGCACACCGCCTGCCTCACGCTGGACCAGGTGGAACCGGGCAAGCAGTACAGTTACCAGGTGGAAGTCGACGGCGAGCTAGCCGGCCCGAGCGCCCATTTCAAGACCCCGGAGTTCTACCATGAGCGCACCCCGGCGCCCGACCTGCGCGTCGCGGTCGGCGGGGCCCACTACGTCATGCAGGACGGATTTGAACCGCCCTACCGTATTCTGGGGGGCGGCTACGGCATTTTCAGCACAATCCAGGACCAACAACCGGACCTCATGCTTTGGGTGGGCAACACGGCCCATCTGCGCCCGAGCGACTGGAACAGCCGAAGCGGCTACCTGAAACGATTCACCACGGCACGTGCGGTTCCCGAGCTGCAGTCCCTGCTCGCCTCCGTCCCGCAATACGCCACCTGGGGCAGCGCCGACTACGGAGCGGGTGACGCAGGCCGCTACTACAGCTATCGCGGCATCGCCGAGGACAGCTTCCGGGCCTTCTGGCCACAGCCGGCCCAAGCCCCCGGCCTGGACGGCCTGTGCACAAGCTTCCGCCGATCGGATGTCGAATTCTTCCTGCTGGACAGCCAAAGCTTCCGCGACGTGCGTCCCGGTTCCAACGAGCTGCCGAGCATACTGGGCAACGCGCAAATCGAATGGCTGCGCAACGAGTTGCTGCGCAGCACCGCCACCTTCAAGGTCATCATCGCCGGCACACCGGTCCTGAACCCGGCCAAGAATCCCGGCAACCTCAGTTTTGCCGAACGCGAGCAGACCCAACTCCTGCAGATGCTGCGCGACGAACGGATCGGCGGGCTCTTCTTCCTCAGCGGCGGCAAATACTACGGGGAGCTGACCCGCCTGGTTCATGCCAACAGCTACAACCTCTACGACCTCACGCTCGGGCCAATCACAGCCAATCCGAAGAGCAATGAGGACGAGCTGAACTACTTCCGCATGCCGGGCAGCAGCACCTTCGAGCGCCATTTTGCCATGCTTGAATTTACCGGGCCGGAAGAGAGCCGCGCGCTGACCATCCGGGTCTACAGCATGGAAGGCACCGAGCTCTGGAACCGCACGATCGAAGCCAGCCAACTACAACCGGCCAAGCTGTAGGTTCGGAGCCGCTCCAAAAGGCCGAGCACATCGGGGAATCCTTTCGGACATTAAGATAATCCGAATGATTCAATCATTCAAGGACGCCGAGACCGAGCAACTCTTCCAGACGGAGAAGAACCGGCGTTTTGATGCGATTAGCCGAGTCGCGCTGCGAAAACTCATCCAGATGAACCGCGCAAGCGCCCTCGAGGATTTGAAAGTACCACCCGGTAACCGACTCGAAGCCTTAAAGGGGGCGTTGAGCGGCTACCACTCAATCCGCATCAACCAACAGTGGCGTATTGTCTTTCGTTGGACAGAACAAGGCCCCGAAGAGGTCCAGATCTGCGACTACCATTGACAATACCCCTATGACGTTATACGTTATAGGCATGAATCCACCCATCACACCCGGTGAAATCCTCTTGGAGGAGTATCTCCAGCCAATGGGTATCTCGCAAAATGCCATGGCCCGCGCCATCGGCGTCGCACCACGTGCCATCAATGAAATCGTGCACGGGAAGCGCTCGATCACCCCGCAGATGTCGATTCGTTTCGGCGCGTTCTTCGGCCAGTCCGCAACCTTCTGGCATGGCATACAGGTCGAGTGCGACTTTCGCGCCCTGCGCAAAGACGCCCCCAAGATCACCCGATACGTGCAAACGGCGGAATCACTTCTCGCCGGCGAAGACTGAACCGGCGACCTGTTCCCCAAATTCGCGAAAGCCACACAAAGGCCTCATCCGAGATTGAGTTCATAGCGAGCGCTACGCCCCGCCTTGTCGGCAAACACAAGCAGGTCCCCTTCGATCCAGTTCAGATCGAAACAAAAATGAGGCCAGTCCGCCTGCTGTCCCTTACACAACATGAGTCGGACACTGACACTAATCGGCTCATACGAGCGTTGTGCCTCAAAAAGCGGCAACCGAGTGCATGCGATAGGTAACGTAGCGGTAGCTTATGAAAAGAGCATACCCACTCTTCGAACAAGGTTCCGCCAGACAGCGGTGGGGACAGCCGCCCCTACCCGTATTTCCGCTTTTCAAAGATGAAGAGCGCACAAAAAAGCCCTTTCCACCGTTGGGCGGAAAGGGCCTCGAAGAAAAGGGTCAACCGTGACTAGAAGCTGAAGAGCAGCTCGAGTGCAGCGGAGAGTTCCTTGAAGTCGTAGGGATACATATCCACATCGTGGTAGTTCCCGTCGACGTAGCTAAGCTCGGCGACCAGCAGCAGGTTGTCGGTAAACGCCCAGTTGTGCGCCAGGCTGGCCTTGTAGAAGTGGAAGTTTGCGTAGAAGGAATCCACGTCAACGTAGCTCAGGCGACCGGTGACGGCGCCCTGCTCCGAGTATGCGAAGTTCGCCATGACCAGCCCGCTGAAGTGGTCCACTTCGCCGGAATCGATGCCATAGATATCGTCGTCGGATTCGCCGTAGTTCAGTTCAAGGGCGAAGACCCAGGCGCCTGTCTCATAGGCAAGATAGGAATTGACGATCCAGGAGTCCGAGTCGCTGGCGTCCACATCTTCGTAGGCACCGCCGATGAAGTAGGTCAGACCGTTCCCCAGGTTGAAGGAAGCAGCCAGTTCGACACCGCAGTTCGAATCTTCACCGGAACCGCCGAGGCGGTTGTCACCGTTGTAGACACCGTCCTGCAGCGAAGCGGCAAGGAGGACCAGGTCGTTTCCGTAGGTCAGGCGCACGGCATGGTTCGTTCCCGGCAGAAGGCTGGCATCAGCCAGGTTGTCACCATAGGTCGGAATACTGACAGGCAGCGCATAGGCGAAGGAGTACTGGTACAAACCGGTCGGCTCAAAGGCTTCGAAGCCGAGCATGGAATCAATCCGGCCAGCCGAAACAGCGAGGCCATTGCCCAGGTCGTAAACGACGAAGGCCTGATCGACAGTCATTTCACTGCCGGCTTCCTCATACTGGAGATCGACACGCGCGGTGACGGGCTCGAAGTTGAAGAGCCATGAAATTTCAACCTGATCAATCGCGAAGCTGTTATCCGATTCTTCACCGTATGCCTTCAAGTCGGCATCCGCATGACTGTAGGACATATCGACAAAGCCCTCGAAGGAGAGCACGTCGTTGACCACGATTTCAGCGGTGGCAAAGCTTGCAGCGCCCAGCAATGCGGACGCGAATACAATCTTGTTTTTCATACTCTGTAATGAATAGCTGTTTGTTGTTTGTTGTGTGCCCGGTAGTCGTCAATCAACTACAAGGCGGGGTTAGCCTAAGCCTATCCTCCCGTTACCGAGCAAGCGCAAAGACTCCGATCCACGAAGAAAGTCATGCATTTAGAAACAGTTACTAAAGAGGCAGTCTGAATATACCTTTCCTGCGTAAAGGGGAACAGCTACGGCGGGCAAACGGAGTGTTTCGCGATGCCTTCAACGTTCCAATTGGAATCAGAGCAGACTCACCGCGATCCGCTGCATGACGGGAAATAGGTCATGGCCGGGGTCATGGCTCCCCCAGGACACAAAAAAGCCCGTCTCGGGGAGACGGGCTTTTGTCAGAAACTTAGCTTGTCGGCTTAACCGGCTTCTTCCTCGGAAGAATCGTCGTCACCGCCTTCGAGATCCTCACCGGCATCGGCCACGAGCTGCTCTTCAGGCGCGGCGCTCTCACCGAGCGGATCCGGGGTCGGCATGGCGACACCTTCCACACGCTTGGCGGCTTCTTCCGGGCTGAGGCGCTCGAGTTCGGCACCAAGGGTGTCGATACGAAGCTTGCGGTAGGCCGGAAGACCGGTACCAGCGGGGATCAGGTGGCCCATAATGACGTTTTCCTTGAAGCCCTTGAGGTCGTCGACCTTGCCCAGCGTGGACGCATCGGTCAGCACGCGGGTGGTTTCCTGGAAGGAAGCGGCGGAGATGAAGGACTCGGTTTCGATGGAGGCCTTGGTGATACCGAGGAGGACAGGCTCGCCTTCGGCAGGCTTACCACCGGCTTCCTCGATCTCGTCGTTGGCCTTCATGAACTCGAAGCGGTCGACCTGCTCACCCCAGAAGAACTCGGAGTCACCCGGATCGGTGATACGGACCTTCTTGAGCATTTGGGCGATGATGACCTCGATGTGCTTATCGTTAATGGTCACACCCTGCAGACGATAGACCTTCTGAATTTCCTCGATGAGGTAATCACAGACCTTGTCGCGGCCAAGGATATCAAGCAGCTCGTGCGGATCAGCGCCACCTTCAGTGAGGTGCTGGCCCTTGTGGACGAGGTCGCCCACTTGTACGGTGAGGTGCTTGCCGTGCGGGATGAGGTGTGCCTCTTCCTCGCCGGTGTCCGGATCGGTCACGAGAAGCTTCTTCTTACCGCGAACCGTGCCGTCGAGCGAAACGACACCGTCGATCTTGGCCATTTCAGCGGCTTCCTTCGGACGGCGGGCTTCGAAGAGCTCGGCCACACGGGGAAGACCACCGGTAATGTCCTGGGTCTTGGAGGCCTGACGCGGAGTCTTGGCCAACATAGTACCCGGAGCAATTTCGTCGTCCTCGTTGACGGCCACCTGGGCACCGGTCGGAATCGCGTAAGTGGCGATGATCTTGTCGGTTTCGTCGTGGATTTCGACCTGCGGGTTGAGGTCTTCCTTGTGCTCGATCACGACCGTGGCGATACGGCCGGTGGATTCGTCGAGCTCGCGCTTGACGGTCACGCCCGGGATCATGTCGCTGAAGCCGATACGACCGGCCTTCTCGGAGAGAATCGGAATGTTATGCGGGTCCCACATGGCAAGGATCTCGCCCTTGCTGATGCTGCCACCGTCAGCCACCGTCAGCACGGAACCGACCACGATCTTGTAGTTTTCAACTTCGCGATCATCGGCGTCGAGGATCAGCACGGAACCGGTCTTGTTCAGAACGATGTTGGCGCCGTCAGCTGTCTGCACGATGCGCAGGCCCTTGTATTTGACGCGACCACCGTGACGAACCTTGATTTCCGGATTCTTCAGGACACCGGAGGCGATACCACCGATGTGGAAGGTACGCATGGTCAACTGGGTACCGGGCTCACCAATCGACTGGGCGGCGATAATACCAACGGAAGCACCACGCTCGACCATCGCGCTGGTAGCCGGATTGATACCGTATTCCAGGGCGGCGATACCAACCTTGCGGCGGGTGGTCAGAGCGGAGAGCACCTTAACGCGCTCGACACCGACTTCTTCGATCTTCTTGGCCGCTTCCTCAGTAATCAGCTCGCCTCCCTTGACGATCAGTTCGTCCGGATTGAGCGGGTTCTTAATATCATTGGAAGAGCAACGGCCGACGATACGGTCATAGAGGCTGACGATTTCGTCGTCACCTTCGTAAATCGCATGCTTCCAGACACCGTCACGGTTGCCGTCGTCGTAAGTCTCGATGATGCAGTCCATGGCCACGTCACAGAGCTTACGGGTCAGGTAACCGGCGTCCGCGGTCTTGAGCGCGGTATCGGCCAGACCCTTACGGGCACCGTGAGTGGAGATGAAGTACTCGAGAACGGAAAGACCTTCACGGAAGGAGGAAAGAATCGGACGTTCGATAATTTCACCGGAGGGCTTGGCCATCAAGCCACGGGTGCCGCAAAGCTGGCGGACCTGCTGCTTGTTACCACGAGCACCGGAGTCCATCATCAGGTAAACCGGATTCACGTTCGGCTTGCCGCCGTTGGCCTTGAGTTCCTCGAACACGGCCTTGGCGATTTCGTCGGTCGTACCGGTCCAGATGTCGATGATCTTATTGTAACGCTCGCCTTCGGTGATGATCCCCTTCTTGTATTGGCTCTCGACATCGTCGATCTTCTTACGGGCGTTCTTCACGATCTCCGGCTTGCTGCCCGGGATGATCATGTCGTCGATACCGATGGACACACCGGCACGGGTTGCGATCTTGAATCCGGTTTCCTTCAGGCGGTCCAGGGTCTCCACCGTGCGCGGCTTACCCACGGTCTTGTAGGTCTGGAGAATGATATCACCCAGCTTGCCCTTCGGCACAGGGAAGTTGATGAAGCCCAGCTCGTCCGGCCAGATTGTGTTGAAGATCACGCGGCCCACAGTAGTGCGGATCACCTTCTTCTCGGAGTTACCAAAGACGGTGCCTTCCTTTTGGTAGTCCGGATTGATGTAGTTGATCCAGTCGTGGACGTCGATTGCGCCGTCGGCCACAGCGGTATCAACTTCATCCGCGTCGATCAGCATGGGCAGACGCTTGTCCTTGTCCGGCTGAACACGCGGCTCGAGCGTGAGGAAGTAAGAACCGAGAACGATGTCCTGCGACGGCGTCAGAATCGGCTTACCGGAAGACGGCGAGAAGATGTTGTGGATCGCCATCATCAGGGTCTTCGCTTCCATCACCGCTTCAAGGGAAAGCGGGACGTGCACGGCCATTTGGTCGCCGTCGAAGTCGGCGTTGTACGCGGTACAAACGAGCGGGTGAACGCGGATGGCGTCCCCTTCGATCAGGACCGGCTCGAAGGCCTGGATGGAAAGACGGTGAAGGGTCGGCGCACGGTTGAGGAGCACAGGGTGGCCCTTGGTCACTTCTTCAAGAATATCCCAAACTTCAGGGGATTGCTTCTCGATCATCTTACGCGCACCACGAACGGTGTGGACGAAGCCCAGTTCCTTGAGGCGGCGAATGATGAAGGGTTCGAAGAGGACGAGTGCCATCTTCTTAGGCAGACCGCACTGGTTGAGCTTGAGCTCGGGACCGGAAACGATGACAGAACGGCCGGAATAGTCGACACGCTTACCGAGAAGGTTCTGACGGAAGCGGCCCTGCTTGCCCTTAAGCATATCGGAAAGGGACTTGAGCGGACGATTGCCGGCACCGGTAACGGCGCGGCCATGACGGCCATTGTCGAAGAGCGCGTCGACAGCTTCCTGAAGCATGCGCTTTTCATTATGGATAATGACGTCCGGAGTCTTGAGTTGAAGCAGGTTCTTCAGACGGTTGTTCCGGTTGATGACACGACGGTAGAGGTCGTTCAGGTCGGAAGTCGCGAAGCGGCCCCCTTCAAGCGGCACCAGCGGACGAAGGTCCGGCGGGATGACGGGAAGGACTTCCAGCACCATCCACTCCGGACGGCTGCCGGAATTGATGAAGCCCTGGATGGTCTTGAGGCGCTTGGAGATCTTCTTCTTGATCTGCTTCGAACGCGTGGCGTGCATCTGCTCCTGCAGCTCGGACACGGTGCCTTCGAGATCGACACGGGCGAGTGCGTCGCGGACCGCTTCGGCCCCCATGCGGGCAACGAAAGAGTCTTCACCGTACTCGTCCTGGGCCTGCAGGTATTCCTGCTCGGTCAGGAGCTGGCGTTCTTCCAGCGGAGTCTTGCCCGGATCGATGACCAGGTAGTTCTCGTAGTAGATGACGCGCTCGAGGTTACGGGCGGTAATGTCGAGGAGGAGGCCGAGGCGGCTCGGCATGCTCTTGAGGAACCAGATGTGGGAAACCGGCACGGCCAGTTCGATGTGGCCCATACGGTCGCGGCGGACGCGGGAGACGGTCACCTCGACGCCGCAGCGGTCACAGATCACACCCTTGTACTTGATACGCTTGTACTTGCCGCAAGCGCACTCGTAGTCCCGGACGGGACCAAAGATGCGTTGGCAGAACAAACCGCCCGGCTCGGGCTTGAAGGTGCGGTAGTTGATCGTCTCCGGATTCTTCACCTCGCCGCGGGACCATTCGCGAATGGCTTCGGGAGAAGCGACAGTGATGCTGACCCGGTCGAACGACTTGGTGGCTTCATAGCCGAGGACGTCGCGTGCTACTTCAGTGCTCATTTACTTAAACCTTTTTTAGAAATTTCGTTCGTGTGAGGATTAAACGTCGATGGCCGAGGCGGCAGCGACGTCGAACTTGCCTTCGTTGCCCAGACGAACATCGAGGCAGAGGCTCTGAATTTCCTTCATCAAAACGTTGAACGACTGAGGCGTTCCCGCTTGCAGACTGTTATCGCCCTTAACCAGGGACTCGTAAATACGGGTCCGGCCGGCCACGTCGTCAGACTTGACCGTAAGCAACTCCTGTAGGGTGTAGGCGGCACCGTAAGCTTCCAGTGCCCACACCTCCATCTCACCGAAGCGCTGGCCACCGTACTGGGCCTTACCACCAAGCGGCTGCTGGGTGATGAGGCTGTAAGGACCGACCGCACGGGCGTGGATCTTGGAGGCGACAAGGTGGTTCAGCTTCAGCATGTACATGTAGCCGACCACGACTTCCTGGTGAAGCTTCTCACCGGAACGACCGTCGTAGAGGATGCTCTTACCAGTGGTGGGCAGCCCGGCTTCGTCGAGGTAGCCACGAACGCGCTGTTCGGGAATACCGTCGAAGACCGGAGTGGCCACAGTGATACCGAGCTTCTTACAGGCCCAACCGAGGTGGGTTTCCAAAACCTGTCCCACGTTCATCCGCGAAGGCACACCCAGCGGATTCAAGCAGATTTCAACCGGCGTACCATCCGGAAGGTAAGGCATGTCTTCCTCCGGAACGATCTTGGCGACCACACCCTTATTACCGTGGCGGCCGGCCATCTTGTCACCGACTTGCATCTTGCGCTTCTTGGCGATGTACACCTTCACGCTCTTGACCACGCCCTGATCGGCGTCTTCACCGGACTCGATGCTTTCGATCTTGCGCTCGCGGTCATAGTCGAGCTCGTCGAACTTGCTCTGGTAGTTGTTGACGATCTCCATGATCTTGATCTTCACCGGGGACGGATCGATCTCGATGTGCTTGGAGACGGCAGCCAGGCGGCGCAGCAGGGTCTTGGTGATCTTGCGGTTTGCCGGGATGATCACTTCGTCGGTCTCGCCGTTCTTGACGTCGAGCGGAATCTTTTCACCGAGGAGGATGTTGGACAGCGCCTCAGTCAGGTCTTCACGAAGCTTGTCGCTCTGGGAGCGGTACTCTTCGTTGATCTTCTTGATCTGGCGGCGACGGTCGGAAGCGGAGAGTTGCTCCGGTTCGCCATCGACGCGGGCGGAGACCTTGACGTCCATCACGATACCATGGACACCGGACGGAACGACCAGCGAGGTATCCTTCACATCGGCAGCCTTCTCACCGAAGATCGCGCGGAGCAGCTTTTCTTCCGGAGCGAGTTCGGTTTCGGACTTCGGCGTGATCTTACCGACGAGGATATCGCCCGGCTTGACTTCGGCTCCGACGCGGATGACACCGTCGTGGTTGAGGTCCTTGAGGGCCTCTTCACCAACATTCGGAATGTCACGGGTAATTTCTTCCGGTCCGAGCTTGGTGTCGCGTGCAGTGACTTCGAACTCGTCGACGTGGATGGAAGTAAAGATGTCCTCCTTGACGATCTTCTCGGAGATCAGGATCGCGTCTTCGAAGTTGTAACCATTCCAGGGCATGAAGGCCACGAGGATGTTACGGCCGATCGCAAGTTCGCCCTCGTCGGTGGAAGCACCGTCCGCCAGGACATCGCCCGCCTTGACCGGCTGACCGCGATTGACGATCGGCTTCTGGTTGAAGCAGGTACCGGCATTGGAGCGCATGAACTTGCGCAGGTTGTAGACGTAAATGTCTTTCTTCGCATCGGTCTTCAGATCCTTGGTACGGGCCGGAAGGGTGCCGTCCTTTGTCAGGATGATACGGCGGGAATCCACCGAGGCGATAATACCATCGATATCCGCGACCTCGACAGTCTTGGAGTCGATGGCGACGCGACCTTCGATACCGGTACCCACGAAAGGAGCTTCGGACTGAAGGAGCGGCACACCTTGACGTTGCATGTTCGAGCCCATGAGCGCACGGTTGGCGTCGTCGTGCTCGAGGAAGGGGATCAGACCGGCAGCAACCGAAACCAGCTGCTTCGGCGACACGTCCATGTAGTCGACCTGGTCGGGTGTCAATTCAAGCACCTCATCCTGGTTCCGGCAGGTCACGCGACCGACGAGCATGCTGTTCTCGTCCAGCTCGGAATTGGCCTGAGCGATCATGAACGGCTCTTCCTGGTCGGCGTTGAGGTATTCCACCTCATCGAGGACCTTGCCATCGATCACCTTGCGGTAAGGCGTTTCGATGAAGCCGAACTCATTAATGCGCGAGTACAGGGAAAGCGAGTTGATCAGACCGATGTTCGGACCTTCCGGTGTTTCAATCGGGCAGATACGACCGTAGTGGGACGGGTGCACGTCACGCACTTCGAAACCGGCACGTTCACGGTTCAAACCACCGGGCCCCAGAGCGGACAGACGACGCTTGTGGGTCAGCTCGGCCAGCGGGTTGATCTGGTCCATGAACTGTGAAAGCTGGCTCCGGGCAAAGAAGTCACGAATCACCGTGCTCAGGGCCTTCGGGTTGATCAGCTTCTGCGGAGTGATCGAATCGACGCTTTGATCGTAAAGGGTCATGCGCTCCTTGACCAAACGCTCGGTGCGGGCCAGGCCGACGCGGCACTGGTTGGCCAACAATTCGCCGACGGTACGGACACGACGGCTGCCCAAGTGGTCGATATCGTCCAGCGTACCGTCACCACGCTTGAGGCGGGTCAGGTACTTGGTGGCTTCAACCACGTCCTGCGCATTGATGATACGGAAATCGAGGTCCGTATCCATGTGCAGCTTCTGGTTGAGCTTGTAGCGACCAACGCGGCCGAGGTCGTAACGGCGCGGATCCTGGAAGAGACGCTTGAGGAGCGCCTTGGCATTGGCCGTTGTGGGGGGCTCGCCGGGACGCAGGCGCTTGTAGATATCCTTGAGGGCTTCCTCCTCGTTTTGAGTCGGGTCCTTCTTCAAGCAGCGGATGATGGCACCATCGTCGATCGTGGTGTCGATCGCGACGACCTTTTGCAGACCGGCCTTCTCGAAGGAACGGACGATGGTCTTGGTCAGCGGCTCGAAGGCACGGGCCAGGACGACCCCCTTGTCGGCGTCGACGATGTCCTCGGTGAGGACAAGATTGGACACGGAGTCGCGCTTGAGCGCTTCCTCCACGCTGATTTCCTCGAGCTCGTAGAAAAGGTTGAGGATGTCGGCGTCGGAGCTGTAGCCCATGGCACGCAGGAGCGTGGTGAGCAGGAACTTGCGGCGACGGCGACGGCGGTCGAGATAGACGTAAAGCAGGTCGTTCTGGTCGAACTGGACTTCGAGCCAGGTACCGCGGTCCGGAATGATACGGAAGGCATGCAGGACCTTGCCGCTGGTGTGGACGCTTTCTTCAAATGCGATACCGGGAGAACGGTGGAGCTGGCTGACGATGACGCGTTCCGCGCCATTGATAATGAAAGAGCCGCGCTCGGTGATCATGGGCAGCTCGCCCATGTAGATCTCCTCATCCTTGATGTGGTCTTCCTCGCGCAGGCGAAGCTTGACGTAGAGGGAGACGGAATAGGTCACCCCTTCACGGATCGCCTCGATCTCGGTTTCCTTCGGCGGCGTCACGTTATAGCTGACATACTCGAGATGGCAGCGGCTGTCATAGCTTTCGATCGGGAAAACTTCGGAAAAGACGGCTTCCAAACCAAGCGGATCGCGCTGGCTCGGAGACATCTCCATTTGGAGAAACTCCTTGAAGGAGTTGATCTGATTCTCAATCAGATTGGGTGGCTGGATGACTTCCTTGAGTTGACCGAAGTTTTTACGCTTTGACATAACGGGTGTCCTGGAGGGCGATGTGGATGGAGAAGTATGAGAAAATCTGGGTGCCGTAAAACGGCGGAAAGACAAAAACAGCTAGGCGAAGTCCCGGCCGGTCATCGACCGGGACTCACCTAACTGTGTTAAAAATGCAAACTGTGGAGTTTGATCGTAGTATCGAAGTGGATTACTTGAGTTCAGCCTTGGCGCCAGCAGCTTCGAGCTTCTTCTTGATCTCTTCTGCTTCGTCCTTAGCGGCACCTTCCTTGACCGGCTTCGGAGCGCCTTCAACCAGTTCCTTCGCTTCCTTCAGGCCAAGACCTGTGATAGCGCGAACTTCCTTAATGACGGCGATCTTGTTGCCACCTGTTTCAGTCAGGATGACGTCGAACTCGTCTTTTTCTTCAGCAGCTTCTGCAGCGGCAGCGGGGCCGGCGGCAGCAGCAACTGCAACGGGAGCAGCGGCGCTGACGCCCCACTTCTCTTCGAGTTCCTTGACGAGGTCAGCGACTTCAAGCACGGTTTGTGCGCTCAGCCACTCGATGACTTGTTCTTTGGTGATGTCTGCCATGATGTTTTACCTTTCAATGGGTTAGCGCCCCGGATGGGGCATTTAAGAGGAAATCCCCTCCTAACCGGATTAATATGGTTGTTTTGAGTTCACGCCGCCGCCCGGCAAAAGGCGACGGCGTAAAAGTATTGAATGAATGAATTAGCCTTCGCCGTTTTCCTTGCGGACCTTGGCTTGAAGAACGTTGACGACGTTTTGCGGCACGGCGTTGAGGACTCGGACCAGGCTGGTGCCCGGTTGCGTGAGCAAACCGAGGAGTTGAGCGCGAAGGACTTCGAGCCCCGGCAGCTTGGCCAGTACTTCGATTTCTTCCTTGCTCAGGGCACGGTCGTTCATGATGCCAACCTTGAGGTCGACCTTTTCCTTCTTCTTGAAGAATTCACCCAGGACCTTGGCCACACCGGAGGGGTTGTTACCGCCGACGATGATGGCTGTGGGACCGTTGAGGTGCTCGCTCACGTCCGGGAATTCACGGGCTTGGGCGGCAACATTGAAGATGGTGTTCTTCACGACGTGGAATTCAGCGTCGTGCTCGGCCAGGGACGCGCGGAGCTCGGCGGTTTCTTCCACCGTGATACGCTCGTAGTTGGCGAGGTAAACATAATCGGACTTGCCGAGGTGCTGACTGACCTCGTCGACGAGATATTTCTTTTCGGGTCTCATGTTCGTGGTCCTCCTTAGTTCTTGTTGTAACCAGCGGCGTCCAAGGTAATGCCCGGGCTCATCGTGGCACTCAGAGTCATGCTCTTGATGAACTTACCAGTGGTTGCTTGCGGACGGGCCTTAACCAGCGCGTCGATGGCAGCTTCGGCATTCTCGGTGATTTGCTCGGCGGTGAAGGAACGCTTGCCGATCACGATGGCGACGTTGGCGGTCTTATCCATCTTGAATTCGACACGGCCCCCCATCACTTCCTTGATGGCAGCGGGAATGTCGTCGGTCACGGTACCGGACTTCGGGTTCGGCATCAAGCCACGGGGACCGAGCACACGGGCGACCTTACGGACGCTCTTCATGGCGCTGGTGGTGGCGATGGCGACGTCGAAATCAGTCCAACCCCCTTCGACCTTTTCAATCAGGTCGTCGAGGCCGGCTTCATTGGCACCAGCGGCAGTAGCTTCATCCGGATTCTCGGTGAAGACGATAACGCGCACGGTCTTACCGCTTCCGTTCGGAAGCTGCAGCGTGCCACGGACCATCTGATCGCTCTTTCGAGGATCGACAGTGAGGTGGGCGTAGAGCTCGACGGTCTCGTCGAACTTCGCCTTCGGCAGTGTGTTCAGTAGCGCAGACGCTTCGGCGACCGAGTAGGTCTTCGTAAGATCGGCCATTTCGACCGCCTTACGGTAGCGTTTGCTTCCCTTGATTTGCTGGGTTGGCATTGTTGACTCCTTGTTTAGGTGAAAAATCCTAATCGACGATTTCGAGGCCCATGGAGCGGGCGGTACCGGCGATGATGTTGAAGGCTGCGTCCTCGTCCTTTGCGTTGAGGTCCTTCTTCTTGGTTTCAACGATTTCCAAGACTTGCTTGCGGGTGACCTTACCGACCTTGTCGCGGTTCGGCACACCGGAGCCCTTGGCGATGCCAGCGGCCTTCTTAAGAAGGACGGCAGCGGGGGGGGACTTCAAGATGAAGCTGAAGGAACGGTCGGCATAGACGGTGATGACCACCGGAAGAATGAGACCCGCCTGATCCTTGGTCTTGGCGTTGAACTCCTTACAGAAGCCCATGATGTTAACACCTTGGGCACCCAAAGCTGGACCCACCGGGGGGGCCGGATTGGCTGCGCCAGCAGGCAATTGCAAACGGATTAATCCTACGACTTTCTTAGACATGGCTAATTAGCTTTCTTCAGTTCTCTGGACCTGCCAGTATTCAAGTTCAACAGGCGTATAACGCCCGAAAATAGATACGGAAACCTTGAGTTTGCCCTTATCGGGATCGATTTCCTCGATTTTGCCAACGAGGTTCATGAACGGACCGTCGTTGACCTTTACCATTTCGCCGACTTCGTATTCGATCTTCGGCTTTTCCTTACCCTCGGCTTCCTCGACCTGGTTGAGAATACGATCAATCTCGTTCTTCTTCAACGGGTGCGGACGGTCGCCGCCGACAAAGTTAATGACGCCTTGTGCTTCACGCACGAAATACCAAGGCTTCTGCAGGAGCTTTCCGTCGTCATCGTAGAGGCGCATTTTGACGAAGACATAGCCCGGATAGAACTTGCGGGTCTTGGTGCTTTTCTTGCCGTTCTTGACCTCGGTGATGGTTTCGGTCGGCATCAATACTTCGAACACAAAGTCTTCCATCTCCTCGATAGCAATAAACTTATCGAGGTACTTCTTAGCCTTCTGCTCCTGGTTGGAGAGCGTCTGGACGGCATACCAATTGGGACCGGAAACTGAGGTTGAGTTCGACATTAGATGTGTAACGTAAACCGATGAGGTATCAATGGGAGCGACGGGCCGGCATCAAAGGCCTCAGCGCACCCAGGTAGTGAGGAGTTCGACTCCGTTCAGCAAGGAGAAGTCCGTCAGCGCGATAAAGGAACCAAGGATCGCGGTTGCGATGAGCACCACGGCGGTGGAATCACGCAATTCGATCTTGCTCGGCCAGGAGGCCTTCTTGAGTTCGGTCAACGTCTCCTTGTAGAAGAGACGAATACTGCTGAACGGGTTCTTCATGTGAAAAAATGGCAGGAGAGGAGGGACTCGAACCCACAACTTGCGGTTTTGGAGACCGCTGCTCTACCAATTGAACTACTCTCCTGTGAAAAGATTAAGTGAAATTCTGTTTAAGACAGTGAAGCCGAGGACCCGTGGGGCCCTCGGCAAAACTGGATTACAAGCTGGTCGAGGCTTACTTGACGACCTCAGTGATACGACCGGCACCGATGGTGCGGCCACCTTCACGGATGGCGAAGCGTTGGCCCGGCTCCATAGCGATGGACTTGCCCAGCTCGATTTCAACGGTGAGGTTGTCACCCGGCATGACCATTTCGACGCCTTCCGGAGTCTTGATGATGCCAGTCACGTCGGCAGTACCGAAGAAGAACTGCGGACGGTAGCCGTTGAAGAACGGAGTGTGACGACCACCTTCATCCTTGCTCAGGACGTAAAGCTCAGCCTTAGCAGTGGTGTGCGGAGTGATGGAGCCCGGCTTGGCCAGAACTTGACCACGCTCGATAGCGTCCTTGTCAACACCACGAAGAAGAAGACCGACATTGTCACCAGCCATACCTTGGTCGAGTTGCTTACGGAACATTTCGACACCAGTCACAGTGGTCTTTTGAGTGTCGGTCATACCGACGATCTCAACTTCTTCACCAACCTTGATCAAGCCACGCTCGATACGGCCGGTAGCAACAGTACCACGACCGGTGATGGAGAAGACGTCTTCCACAGACATGAGGAAAGGCTTGTCAGTCTCGCGGGTCGGCTCGGCGATGTCGGCGTCGATAGCAGCCATCAGGTTACCGATCGCTTCAACACCTTCCGGCTTACCTTCGAGGGCAGCAGTAGCGGAACCACGAACGATGGTGATATCGTCGCCCGGGTACTCGTACTTGGAAAGGAGGTCACGAACTTCCATTTCGACCAGCTCGAGGAGCTCTTCGTCATCAAGAAGGTCAACCTTGTTGAGCCAAACGACGATGGTCGGAACACCAACCTGACGAGCAAGAAGGATGTGCTCGCGAGTCTGCGGCATGGGGCCGTCAGCAGCGGAAACAACCAGAATAGCGCCGTCCATTTGAGCAGCACCAGTGATCATGTTCTTCACGAAGTCAGCGTGACCCGGGCAGTCCACGTGTGCGTAGTGGCGATTTTCGGTCTCATATTCCACGTGAGCAACAGCGATGGTCACAGTCTTGGTCGCGTCACGGACCGTACCACCCTTTGCGATATCCGCATAGGACTTGAACTGGGCAAGACCCTTGTCGGACTGGACCTTGAGGATCGCAGTCGTCGTGGTGGTTTTACCGTGGTCAATGTGACCGATCGTGCCGACGTTAACGTGCGGCTTTGTTCTTTCGAATGTTTCCTTAGCCATGGTTGGTGTTATTTAGTTATGAGAGATTGATGTGATTTACGGTAGATGGAGCCCTCGAGCGGGATTGAACCGCCGACCTCATCCTTACCAAGGATGCGCTCTACCACTGAGCTACAAGGGCGCATTGGAGAATCTGTAAAGAGCCGGGTTTCAACGTCGCAAGCGGGTTGAATTTTGAGAAAGCCCGCGAAAGTGATATTCGGCCCAGAGTCAGTCAATACTTATTTAAAAAAAATACGGGCCCGAAACGGCACGCCTCACCCCCGTCTCCGAGCACTAGGATAATATTTTGCGGAGAAAGGCCTCACGATGCACTGTGGACGGGCCCTCAGCCAGCAAGGCACGCCGGTGGGAAGTGGTCCCATAGCCCTTATGTTGAACGAAACCATAAGCCGGAAATTTACGGTCCAGCAAGCACATCTCGCGATCCCGGAGCACTTTGGCCGCAATACTGGCCATGGCGATCGAGATCGAGCGCCCGTCCCCCTTAACAATCCCCTGGTGGACATAAGGAAAAGGCTTCAGAGGCCGGCCGTCCACGATGAGCTTGACCCCGGTACAGCCCTCAAAGAGCGGACCCGCCGCAGCGGCCTCCGGCAGCGACCAGGCCCGGGCCCGGGCCGCAAGGGCCTCCACCGCCCGGCGCATAGCCAGACGCGTAGCCCCCAGAATATTATGCGTAGCGATCTCCCCGACCGACCCGGAAGCCACTTCAAAATCAAGCCGCCCTTCCTCACGCAGCTGCAGAAGAAGGTCATACTGCGACTCGCGTGCCGCCGCCGACAACTGTTTGGAATCGTTGATCCGGGCACTGCGCTCCAGAACGGAGGGATCCTCAAAAAAGCCCGGTCCCAGCACGCAGGCCCCCGCCACGACCGGCCCGGCCAAGGCACCGCGCCCGGCTTCATCGATACCGACAAGCCAGTCGCATTCAGCCAGCAAGGCCCGGTCGTGTTGCTGCAGCGCGTTCAAGATGTATGTAGAAAGTCGGCCCGAAGCGCCAGGACAAGCCCCTTTTCGCCGATTCCAAGCCCGTTTTCGCAACTTCGGAGGCATCCGGGACGATACGAATGAAATGTTCGCCAGTAAACGACCATGCCTCCCTGCCTTCTGTCTGGGCATCAGCGTCACCCTCCAAGCAGCCTTCGGAATTGAACTCAATGCCAGCAACCCGCCTTACGCCGAGGGTGAAGTCATCATCCGGTTCAAGGACGGAATCAGCGTCACTGAAGCGAGTAATATACTCATCACCAAGGACTTGGAACTAAGTAGACACCTCAATCAACCCAGAGCGCAAGACAACAGCGCCCTCCCCGTCTGCGCCCTCGTACGCGACTCAAACCGCAGCACGGCAGAGCTCATCGAAGCCCTCGGTTCCCAGGAGAATGTCCTCTATGTAGAGCCCAATTACATACGCAGGCCCTTCCTCAGCCCCGACGACAGCGACTTCGAAAAGCTATGGGCGCTGCAAAACACAGGCCAGACGGTCAACGGCACGACCGGAACCAGCGGGGCCGACATCGGCTTTCCGGAGGCCTGGACGCTCTCCCGCTACGAATCCGAAAGCATCGTCGTCGGCGTGGTCGATACCGGCGTGGATATCACGCACCCCGACCTGGCAGACAACATCTGGACGAATTCCGGTGAGATCGCAGACAACGACATCGACGACGACGGCAATGGCTATATCGACGACGTAAATGGCTACAACTTTGCCGACGAGAGCAATGACGTCTCCGATAATGACGGTCACGGCACGCATGTCGCCGGCACAATCGCCGCGGTCGGGAACAACACGACAGGAGTCATCGGAGTTTGCTACCCCGCACAGATACTCCCGCTACGAATCGAGGATGATGCGGGCAACATGTACACCTCCGATCTGGTCGAAGCGCTCGAATATGCCGTCGCGCTCAAGGAAAGCGGCGTCAACATCGTCGCGATCAACGCATCGCTGGGCGGCAGCACCGCATCCACCGCCGAAAGCGAAGCCATCGACGCCATGGAGGCCGCCGGCATCATCCTGTGCGCGGCTGCGGGCAACGACGGAGAAGACCTGGAAACCACCCCCTGCTACCCGGCCTCCTACACACAGAGCAACATCCTTTCCATCGCAGCCAGCAACCAGAGCAACGGCTTGGCCTCCTTCAGCAACTACGGCGCGGACTCCGTCGACCTCGCAGCACCCGGCGTGAACATCTATTCGACCATGCCCGAGGACCAACTGAGCACCACAAGCACGGTGACGATCGACGGCACGAGCTACTCGGCCGCCGAAATCGAGTACAGCGGTCAGACCGGCACGGAGGGAGTCAGCGGGACCGTGTACGACTGCGGACTCGGCTACGAAGCCGACTTTCCCGACGAGGTCGCTGACAATATTGCGCTGATCGAGCGAGGCACCCTGACCTTCTCCACAAAAGTGACAAATGCCATGAATGCCGGAGCCGTGGCCGCCATCATTTACAACAATACCAACGAGCTCGCCAGCCCGATCAGCTATTGGACACTGAATACCGATGCTGATTGGATCCCGGCGGTGGCGGTGACCCAATCGGACGGGGAAAGCATTCTGGACAGCTTGCCGGAGAGCGGCTGCGTGGCCAATTACAGCGACAGCAGCCAAGCCTACCAATACCTGAGCGGCACCTCGATGGCGACGCCGCACGTCACCGGTGCCGTTGCGCTGGCCGCATGGAATTTCCCGGACGAGAGCATGTCGGCGCGCATCGACCGCATCCTGGACAAGGTCACCACCGTCGCAAGCCACTCCGGCAAGTCCGTCACCGGCGGCATCTTGAACCTACCCGACATGGTCAACAGCGACGGCGACAGCCTTCCGGACTGGTGGGAGCAGGACGCCTTTGACAGCCTGGAAAACGACGACACAGGCGACAGTGACGGCGACGGCTTGAGCAACCTTGCGGAATTCATCGTCGGGACCGATGCCACCACCGCGAGCCAATACAAGGGGATCGAAAGCAGCAGCTACAGCAGCGAGGGATTCAGCCTCAACATCAACAGCCTGGAAGGGCGCAACTACCAGGTGCTCTGGAGCGAATCACTGGAGACCGACAGCTGGGAAATCCTCGCCGAAGACCTCTCAGGCACCGGCGGCACCATCGAAGTACAGGACCCCGATGCCAGTGCCTCCAGCCAGCGCTTCTACAAGCTGGAAGTCGAACTGGAGGACTGAGCGTCCTGCGATGCATCGGCTTGCGGCAAGGCCGGCTCCGGTACCTTCGCCAGCAAGCGCTCGACCACGGCCGCCACTTGGCTGTTGGTACAATCCGCAACAACCAGGACACCGTTTGGGTCAATGATATAGTAGTCGGGAAAGCCGTTCACACCGTAGGCCTCAATGGTCGCACCTTCAGGATCAACCGCGACCGGATAACGGATCCCCTTTGATTGCACGACCTGCTCCATGTTCTCCGCACCGCGGGGATTGCAAATACCGATCAAAACCAGCTCATCCTTAAAGCGCTCCTGCAGCTTGTTGTTCTTGGGTATACTGGCGATGCAGGGGCCACACCAGGTCGCCCAGAAGTCCAAGACCACCACTTTGCCTTTCAAATCCTCAAGGGAGAAGCCCTCGGAATTCAACCAGGCGGACAACTCCAGCGCCGGTGGCTGGGAACTCCCCTGCAGGTCAGCCAATCGCTCCCGCTTCTGAGCATTCCCCTCATAAGCAAAGGAAAAGTCCCCGTCCGAGGTTTGAGCCGGCATGGAGATCGTGAGCGAGAGCAGGGCGAGGATCAGAACAAAGCTTTTCATTCAAACCTTCTTATGTTCAGCGAAAGGAATGTCAACCAAGCTCCCTTGACCGGACCATAGCCCCGGTAAAGCGTGAAAGCAACCCGTTGCCCCCGATAAGCCTTGCCCATTCTCTTGAGTACGTTAGCTCCGAATCATGCCTGATCTCTCGCTTGAAACTGCCACCCAAACCTACAAACGACTCCGCGAAGCCTTTGCCCCCGTCATCGTGGGACAAGATGCCATCATCGAGCTTCTACTCGTCAGCCTCTTTTCAAAAGGCCACTGCCTCCTGATCGGCGTTCCCGGCCTGGCCAAAACCCTCTTGGCTAAGAGCGTGGCCGACGCGCTGGCAGTTGAGTTCAAACGTATCCAGTTCACCCCGGACCTGATGCCTGCGGACATCCTAGGCTCCGAGCTGATCCAAGAGGACGAAAACCGCCATCTGCGCTTCGAGCACCAGAAAGGTCCGATCTTCACCAATTTGCTGTTGGCCGACGAAATCAACCGCACACCACCGAAGACGCAATCCGCCCTGCTCGAAGCCATGCAGGAGCGGCGTGTCACCCTGGCCGGAGTCTCCCACCCGCTGCCGGACCCGTTCCTCGTCATTGCGACCCAGAACCCGATCGAGCAAGAAGGCACTTACCCTCTACCGGAGGCGCAACTCGACCGCTTCATGTTCTCCCTCTACATCGAGTATCCGGAGCTCGAGGATGAGAAAGAGATCGTGCGACGCACGACCTGCGGCCAGTTTCAATCGGTCGCCTCGGTCGCCAGTCGGGAGGAGATCGTGGCGATCCAGGAGTTGGCAGCCGCCATGCCGGTCGGTGAACACGTGCTGGCCTACGCCGTCGAACTGGCGGCCAGCACCCGCGCTTCCTCGCCCAACGCGCCCCAGTTATCCAAAGACTACATCGAATGGGGCGCCGGACCGCGCGCCTCGCAGTACTTGATCATCGGTGCCAAGACCCGCGCACTCCTCCAAGGTCGGGCCGCCCCGGAAACGGAGGATGTCCGCGCGGTGGCCCATGCCGTCCTGCAGCACCGTATCGTACCGAACTACCGAGCCACCGGGGAGGGCCTGAGCGCCCGTAAGCTCATTACCCACCTGGTCGAAGCGGTGAAAGAGCCGACTTACGCTTAAGACCGGCGCCATCCTCTCGTGATGAACCCGAACAAGCTCATCCTGCATACGGTCTCCGGCGGCCGGCGCGTCCGGACACCACCGCTGCCCCCCGGCAAACGCTTTCCGCTCCTCAGCCCGTCCGAGCTCGAACGCTACAAGAACCTGTACACCTTTACCAAGATGCGAGTGGAAGGCCATCTCAGCGGACGACACAAGTCCCCCTTCCAGGGGTCATCCAGCGATTTCGCGGATTACCACGAATACTCCCCGGGCCAGGATGTGAGCCGCATCGACTGGCGTGTCTACGGCCGTTCCCGGCGCCTCTATGTCCGCCGGTTCGAAGAAGAAACGGACATGGCCATCTACCTACTGGTGGACGTCAGCGCCTCCATGAATTACGGAGGCTCCGGACGCATGCCCAAATTCATCCATGCCGCACGACTGGCCGCCGCGATCGCCTACCTGGCAGTCCGCCAGCGGGACAAAGTTGCGCTCGGACTGGTCGGCAAGGAACTCCGTAATTATTGCAAGGCAGGCGGCAGCCGACTGCACCTGCAGAATCTGTTGCAGATGCTGGAAAGCGTTTATCCGGCACAGAGTACCAGCCTTGCAACCGCGCTGCATAATTGCGCCGAAGTCTTCCGCCGCCGCGGGCGCCTCGTCCTGATCTCGGATTTCCATGACGACCTGGATGCCGTGCTCGATGCGCTGGGGCATTTCCGTCACCGTGGATTCGAGATCCAGCTCTACCAGATACTCGACCCGGACGAGCTCAAGTTGCCACGTTCCGCCGCAGTCGAGTTTATCGACATGGAGAACCATGAACGGGTGCGCGCCGACATCGATGAAATCCGAAAGCTCTACATGCAGCGCATACAGGATGTGATCCGCCGCCTGGGCGACGAATCCGTGCGCCGGCACTTTTTCCACCACCTGGTCAACCCGAACTCCCCCCTGCATTCCGGACTGGAAGCCTACCTGAACGCGGGCAAGCGCCCCCCCAGCATTCTCGCCTGATGTCTTTTCTCAACCCAGGCCTGTTCGCACTCGCAATCCCGATGCTGGCGCTGCCGCTGCTGATCCACCTGCTCAGCCGCCGCTCTTCCAGACCCTACCGTTTTCCCTCGATCCGGCTGCTCAAGGTCAGCCTGACCCGCAGCGCGGCAATCTACCGCTGGCGTCACTGGCTCCTGCTCTTAACCCGCACCTGCCTCTTGGCCTGCCTCCTCCTCGCCTTCCTTCAACCGCTGCTGCACCGCCGTGGCGCCGTGCCCAATGAGGCGCAACGCATCGTGCTCATCCTGCTGGACCATTCGGTGAGCATGGAGCATAAGCACGGCGGAACGACCGCACGTGAACAAGCCATGAGCGAAGGGGCCCGAATTTTAGCAACCCTTCGGGAGGGCGACCGGGTGAATGTCATCCGTGTCGGCCACGAGTCAAAGCCGGCGTTCCATCAGCCCGGGCTGGATATCCAGCAAGCCCGCGAATTCATAATGTCCACCCCTCCCGGTGTGGGCCGAGCGGATTTCAGCCTGGCCAACCAAAGCTTCGCAGGTATCCCGGCGGAAGACGGCGTCGAGATTGAAATTTACTACCTTTCCGATTTTCAACGCTCGGACTGGTCGAATGTCGACTTTCGCCCCCTGCCCCCTCAATCACGCAGCTTCTTTGTCGATGTCGGTGCAAGGGTACGGGATAACCGGGCGCTCATCGAACTCCAGCTCACGGGCGAATCAGTGTCCGGGAGCATGGCCCGGATCGAAGCGAAGCTGGCCAACTACTCCGGCACAGCCCGGGACGAAACCGTCACCCTGCTGCTCGACGGCCGTCCGATCGGCCAGCACCCGGTCTACGTGGCTCCCAACTCCGTCAGCCAATTCGAGATTCCGCTGGTACTTCCCGAAACCGGCAAGCATGTGCTGGAACTGCAAATCCCGGGCGATGCGCTTGCGGCCGACGACCATTTCTTCGCGGTTCTCGATATTCAGGAAAAGGAGGAAATCCTGCTCGTGACCTCCGGCGAGGAAGGAGCCTTACAAACGGCCCGCTACCTCGAAGCCGCCCTCAACCCCTATCCCGGCAGCGCCGGATCGGTCCGCCCGCGACAAGTCACGAGCGAGACACTGTCCGAAGCCGATCTGGCCTCCGTCAGCAAACTATTCATCTCCAACTCCGGCCCGATCCACCCCGACCAGGCCAAGCAAATCGCCGAATTCCTCTTTGCCGGCGGCAATCTGGTCTGGTACCTCAACGGTCCGGCCGATCCGCAAAGCCTGAGCGAACTGGGAGCTGCGATCGGTGAAGCAGGTATGGCCCTGCAGCTGGGCGATTGGATGGAAAGCGACCAGTTAAGCGCGGCCAAACGGGTCATCCGCGGGAACTTCGACTCCCCTTTCCTCAAGCTGTTTTCGGGAACACGGCGACAGGACCTGGGGCTGCTCGAAGTCTACGACAACTTTGCCGCCGCACGCACCGGGACCGGCGAGACTCTACTCTACTTCGACGACGGCAGCCCGGCCCTGAGTTTGCAGGAACACGGACTCGGGCAAATCCTCCTGGTGAATTTCTCCCCCGCCCCGGAAGCCAGCAACCTCGTGAAGCAACGCTTTTTCCCGGTCTGGACGCAGTCCATCCTGGCGGCTTTCCATGGCGGCGGCTCCGCCCCGATCCACTACCAGGTGGGCGACCAGATCGTCACCGAAGTCTGGCGTGAAGAGATCAGCCACAGCCAGTTTCAAGATCCCGGCGGACAACCGGTTTCGACTCAGGTAACAGTCACTGGCAGCCGTGCCAGTGTCAGCTTCCCGGCCAACCAGCCCGGACTCTATCAACTGGTAAACCGCCGGCAATTGGCCGAAGCCTTTGCGGTCAACCTGCCCCCGGAAGAGGCGGACCTGCGCCCGGTTGACATGTCGACCCTGCCGGAGCGCAATAATGCATCCGAAGCGGAAGCCTTTGTGGAGCGCGTCGGTACCGACTACCAGACGGCCGCGCTGGGGCGCCCTGTCTTTCACTGGTTCGTAGCCGCCGCACTTGCCTGTGCGCTTTTAGAGATCTGCCTGCAGGCCTTGATCCGCCATCACACCCCCGGAGTCACCACGAAAGAATGAACCCGGTGGTCGAAACAACACAGATCTTTTACGACCCGGTACTGCCGCCGGCGCTGCTGCTCCTGCTCGGTCTGCTGCTCGCGGGGGCGACACTCGCAGTCTATGCACGGGACCGCCGGACCACCGGCAGTACGCGCTGCCTCGTCCTTTGCCTCTTTCGCCTGTTGGGGCTAAGTGCCGTCTTTTACCTGCTCCTCAACCCTCAAAAGGAAGTCGCCAAACGGGTCGAATTACTGGAGCAACGCGTCGTCATCGGCTTGGACACCTCCGCCAGCATGCAACACATGGACGATGGCCAAGAGGCACGCCTGGACCAAGCACGCCGGCAGATCGACCGTGCCAGGCTCATCGTGGACGAGGAGCCCGCCTATCCCGGGCTGGATTTTTACTGCTTCGACGAATCCGCCCGGGCGGTACCGGCCGCCGCGCTGTCATCGCTGAATGCGGACGGGAATGACACCCGCTTCCATAACAGCCTGGGGGGGATGCTGAACGCCGCACACAAAGGCCAGGCCCTCGCCGCCCTGATACTCTTGACCGACGGGCACGACTTCGAACTGGTCAATCCGGCCCGAACCGCACTGGAGGCCAAGGCCCGCCATTGCCCCCTCTATATTCTTCCGGTCGGCAGCGAGCACACCGTCCGGGACGCCTCGATCCAAATCGCCAGCTATAAGCCTTATGTTTTCGCCGGCCAACACGCACGGATCGACGTCGCACTGCGCCTGATCGGCTGCGAGTATGAGGACTTCGTTCTCGAGCTCTACCGGGACGGCAAGCAGATCGCCCAGCGCCAGGTTGCGGTCGGAGACGAACTGCAACGAATCGAAAGCTTTGAAGTTATGGAAAAGGATCCGGGGCAGTACGCCTACGAGTTCCGCCTGTCGCAGGTTCAGGACGAGGTCACGGATGCGAACAACGAGGCAATCACCTTCCTCAATGTTTCCAACAAGAAGATCAACCTGCTCATCCTTGAAGGCTCCCCCTATTGGGATACAAACTTCACCCAGCGCACCCTCTGGTCGAACGAGAAATTCAACATCGACAGCATGGCTTCGGTGGCTCGCGACAAACAGATCGCCTTGCGGAAAGACAACACTCTGGGCCCACTCACGCTCCCCCGAAGCGCACAGGAATTCGACGCATACGACTGCATTCTACTGGGACGACATGTGGAACGCCTGCTGGACCACGATCGACAGGGAGCCCTCGCCGACTACGTCCAGAACTATGGCGGCAACCTGATCTTCACGCGGGGGCAACCCATGCAGGATGCCAAGGTCATCGACGCCCTGTCCCCTGTCGACTGGGGCGAAACCGTACACGGATTTGCCGAACTGGCGGTCGTCCGCGCCGGGCGCAGCCTGCCTCCGTTCGAACTGCTGGACCGGCAGGCCGGCGGGCGGGAACTGCATGCGCTCTTCGCCAACCAGGAAGGCGCGCCCAAGCAGCTCACCACCGTCCTGGCCAGCACGCAGCTCGACAACGGCAGCGAACCTCTCGTAGCCATGGCGCACCGACGCGCAGGAACAGGCCAAGTCATGTCCATCTCCAGCACCGGCTTGTGGCGAAGCGGGTTTCATGACGAGATACCCCAAAGCGCATCGATCTTCGACCAGTTCTGGGACAACCTCATCCTCTGGATGATCTCCGGCCGCAATGCGTATTCAGGAAGCGAATACGCAGTCCTCCTGAACACCGCGAACCTCTCCCTAGGACAAAGCCTTCACATGCGAATGACGACCTCGCAGGCGGACAAGCTTCCCGCCGGCCTGGAAGTCGAGATCTACAAGTCCGGCAAGAAGGACCCGGTCGACCGGATCGTCCTCGCGCCATCCGACAAGGACTACCGACTGAATGCCAGTTATACCCCCGAAGTTCCCGGGCTCTACCGTGCGGCACTCACCTTGCCAAACGGCGAAGCCAAGGAATTACGCTTCGCCGTCTACCAAGACGACCAGGAGCGCAGCGAGGTCTCGGTCGACCGGCCGTATCTCGAACGCCTGGCCCAATTGAGCGGAGGGCGCATCATCCGACCGGACGAGCTCGAGGCCCTGGTCAAGGAACTCCTCGTACGGGAGGAACCCGAACCGCTCAAGCAGCGTGAACCGACATGGGACAGTCCCTGGCTTGCACTCTTGATTACAGGACTATTGGGTATGGATTGGCTGCTAAGGAGACGCTGGGGCTTATGTTGAATAACGAACGGATGGTCCTTCACAATCTGGAACGCGCCGGGGCAAAGCTGCGACGTCTGGAAGCCTATTGCCTGGGCCTGCGCATCACTCCGCTGTATGCGCTACTGGTCTGCCTGTTCCTACTGCTGGATCTTATTTTCCGCTTCGGCCCGTCCACACGCCTGGCCATGCTGCTGGCAGCCATCGGGCTGGGATTCGTACTGGCATGTTGGGGGCTTTGGTACGGCGGTATCCGGAAGGTCAATTCACGTCGCATCGCTCGTCACTTGGAAACAAGCGATCCCACCCTGGGCTCGAGCCTGATCAACTTCCTCGACCTGCAAGCCACCACAAGCGACGAGGATACGCGGGAAACAACGCGCATGCTGGCGCAACGGGCCCTCGAATCGCATGCCGGAACCGCAAGCCGCCACGAACTGGTGCGCACCGTCAAACTGCCGCAGCTATCCAAGCGTTTCGAACGCTTTGCCTACGTCAGTCTGGCTGGCGTGGCCGCCTGTATCCTGGCCTGGCCTGTAGTAAAAGCCCAGCTGCCCCGGTTGCTGGATCCCTACGGCGACCACCCGCCCTTTTCACTGACCGCACTCCGCATCGAGTTTCCAGGAGAAGATGCGGCACCCGTGGTCTATGGGCAGTCACTCAAGGTCCAGGTCGGCGTCAAGGGTCACAACCCAGGTCAAGTCAACCTGATCTACTGGCCGAGCGAACGACCGGAGGAAGTGTACCAAATCAGCATGCTGGACCGTGGCAAAGACGGCTACGTCCAACAGATCCCGGAAGTGACCGAAGCGCTCACACTCGTGGCGGAAACTGCAACCGGCCGGGCGCGAACCAAGGAACGCCAGGTCCAAGTGCACCTCACACCGCAGTTGCTTGAAACCGAAGTCATCGTCACGCCCCCGGCCTACACGAAACTGCCCGCCCTGCGCCGCCCCTACCGGTTCACCGAATTGAAAGCGCTGGCCGGATCGAGCATCGAGATCATCGCGCATTCCAACCGGCCCCTGGCCGGCGGCAGCCTCACCCTCTCCCGCCCACTCGATAGCTCGAGCGAGAAGACCATCCAAATGCGCCCCGGGAAGGAGCACGAAGCCATCGCTCAATTTACCGCCGAGGCGAGCATCGGATTCAACTTCAAGATCACGGATGAGGATGGGCTGGACTCGGACACCAGCCCGAAAGGATCACTCTTCCTCCTCACAGACCGGCCTCCCGCCGTGAATGTCACGCAGCCCGAGCAATCCGCCTTTCTTGCACTCGATGCCTCCCTGAACGTCCAAATTGAAGCCTACGATGATTACGGGCTGCAGGAATTGCGGGTGCATCGCGCAATCAACGGAATCTTCAGTCCGCCCCAAACCATCACGGCGGATAGCGGCAAGCAGCGAAACCTCAAGCACACATGGGAACTCGACTTCAGTCAGGTCGGTGTTCAAGCCGGCGATGTGGTCACCGTCTATGCCGAGGTGATTGACAATGCACCCGAGCCACAGATGAGCCGGAGCGGGCTGGTGCAGATCGCCGCCATCACGGTCGCCGACTACAACAACATGCTACGCCGCGAGGCGGACATGGCACGCATCGCCCGCAAGTATGAAAGCATCCGGGCAGAGTTCGAGAACTTGATGTCCGAACAAGCTGCGATTCGGGAAGCGCTGAGCTCCCTGCAAAAGCAGCTCGAAGGGGCCAAGACAGATGCGGAACGCGACGCCATCATGGAACAGTTCAAGCAACTGCAGGCACGACAGGAAGCGCTGAATAGCAACTTGGACCAGCTGGCAAAATCGCTCAACGAAGCGATACGCGACCAACCCTTGTATGATGTGGAACGCAACTTCCAGGAGCAATTCAAACGGGAATCCGAGAAGCTCTACGATGCCGCGGCCCGCAACCGGTATGCAGGGCAGCAGATCAGCAAACAAATGCAAGAAGCGGCGGGGATGAGTCCGGAGGAGCAAGCGCAAGCCCTTCAGGCTTTTGCCGAGGCCTTGCAACGCCAACAGGAAGCACTCGGCGCCGGGCAGGAGTCCACCGAAGCAGCCAGCCAGACCATGCAGGACATGGCCCGGTTTCACGAGATGGTGAAGAACTTCAATCGCTTTGCCGCACTCGCCGGGGAGCAGGCGCAGCTGGCCGGAAAAGTCGCCGCCTACGACCGAGGGGAACGTCTCTCCCGCGCCGACCAACTTGCATTGAGGGACCTGGCCGCCGAACAGGAACGCATCTCCCAAGAGATCCAGCTGCTGGCGGAGAAGATGCGAGAGGATGCCGAGGCCGGCGCGGAGAACTTTCCAAAAGCGGCACAGAGCTCCCGTGACTTTGCCGATGCGATGGAGCAGGTACGGCTGCCTCAACTCAGCAAGCAGTCCACACAGTCCATGCTCGCCGGCTCCGGCCCCAAAAGCGCCGCGCTTTCGCAGGCCACCGCCGAGGCGATGCAAAGCCTGCTCTCCCAGTGCAACGGCTCGATGGGAGAAATGAGCCAGGAACTCGACCGCGCCCTATCGGCTCAACGACCCAATGGGGGTGCGGGCAACACCTTCGAGCAGATGCTTGAAAACATGCAAATGCGTTATTCGATACCCAGCTCCATGCTCGGACAGTCCGGCAGCGGACAAAGAGGCTCCGGTCTGGCCAGCGGCTATTCGGTATCCAGTCCCCAGGGCCCGGAACTACACGGCAACGAGTCGCTTGCAGCCGACGGCCAAAGCACTGCGAGCCAGAATAGCCAAGGCGGCGGTATCGGAAACGGAAGCAGCGACTCCGTCATTAGCCATACCTACGAGGACCCGGAAGCCCTCACCGGAATGCAGGAGACGGAACGTCGCAGTTCCAGTGCCCAATCGGAAAGCCTTTTCATGGAAAAGGACCAGATCATCGATGCCTACTTTAAAAAGATAACCGAAGAAAACCAATGACCCGATTGACCCGCGCCGTCTTCATCGTCTGCCTCAGCCTAATGCCCCTCCTGTGCCGGGGCAAAGCACCCCGGGCCAAAGCGAGTGACCTCGCTCAACTTCAGGTCGGCAACCTGATCTACGGGAAACAACAGAGTTCCGTTTGCTTTGCCGACCGCTTTCTAAAGACCATACGTGAGACCACGCATCTGGAGGTTGGCAACAGTTTCGTACCGGTCGATCTCTCGTCTCCCGACCTCTTCGACCTCCCCTTCTGTATCTTTTCCGGCGAAGGCAGTTTCAACCTGAGCGAGCAAGAACGTGAGAACCTGCGCACGTATCTCAAATCCGGCGGCTTCATCCTAGCCAGCCCGAGTTGTTCAAATGCGGACTGGGACCGTTCCCTGCGTCGTGAAATCGCACTTTGCCTGCCGGAAGAAGAACTGGCCCAAATCCCCATGAGCCATCCGATCTTTTCCATGATCAACCAGATCGACAAGCTCGTGGACAAGAAGGGCAAACCGGTCTTCCTGCAGGGCATGCATATCAACGGCCGACTGGTGATGGTCTATTCCGTTGAAGGTCTCAACGACGTGAAAAACGCGAAAGGCTGTTGCTGCTGCGGTGGCAATGAGATCCGCAATCCTGCCCTCGTGAACGTCAACATTTTCACCTACGCAACCATTTACTAGATGCGCTCCAAGAGCCCATTCCAGATTGCCCGCATACTCGCTCTACTCTGCCTGCTCCTGCTGGCCTTCGTTTCAGGTTGCGGGCGCGGCGACCAAGCGAAGCTCGCCCGGATCGTACTGACCGCAGACATCCGCGGACGACTGGTTCCCTGCGGGTGTTTCACCGGGCAATTGGGCGGAATGACCCGCTTGCATACGCGAATCGGATCGAACAAGAAACAGAATGAGCTGCGACTGGATGTCGGCGATGCCATCCGTGGCACGGAGGACTACCACCAAATGGAATACGCTCACATCCTCGAAGCATTCCAATTGATGCAGTTCGACGCACTCAATCTCGGCGGCCGCGAAGCCCAGCTATCCGCCGAGGTTCTCAAGGAGCTGCACGATAGGACGGACGCGCCGCTGATCAGCGCCAACCTGATTGACACGGAAAGCGACTCCCCCCTCCTGCCGGTCTATAGAGTAAGCGATCTATCCGGAACCAAAGTCATCATTACCGGAATCATTGACCCGGCATCGATGCATGGCCAATCCTCGGGTTCCGGCCTGCGAGTGGAAGACCCGGACCAGATATTGCGCGAACTGCTCCCGAAGCTACGTAAGGACTGCGACTTGCTAATCCTGCTCGCCTTCGCCAACGAAAACAGGCTACGGCATTATGCTGAGGAATACTACGAAGCCGACTTCATACTCGGCGGCGATGTAAGCCAACCTTCCGGGAACACGCGCCACATCAACCAATCCCAGGTCTTTTACGTGGCCAACGAGTCCCGCACGATCGGGCTTATTGATTTTTCGACCCAACGCATCCCCGAGCGGCAACGTGCGGACATAAAGGTGCTGAACGCACAGCCGGAACTGCTCTATGAGGACATTCCGGAATCCCTACAGATTCGTTCGCTCGCCAACAACTACCGGGATCTGGTACGCACAGCGGAGCTCGACATCGACGACCCCGGCAAGCTCGATGCAGACCGCATCCCCGGTGTGCGGCAAGCCGCGGAATACGTCGGCACGGAGAACTGCATCGCGTGCCACCAAGAGGACTATTCGGTCTGGCGCAAAAGCGGGCACGCAAAGGCATGGGAAACTTTGGTCCACAACAATGCGGATGCCGACCCGAACTGTATTCGCTGCCACACCGTGGGCTTCGGCACCGAGTCCGGCTACCGCCGTGCCTACCGGCACGAAAAACTCGTCAGCGTCGGCTGTGAGAGCTGTCATGGTCCGGGCAGCCGCCATGTCGAGGAACGCAGCAAGAACCTGCCGGTCACTTTCCATTTCCGCCCGCTGGCCGAAGCAGACTGCCGCAGCTGCCACTACGGTGAATTCAGCCGCCCCTTTGAATGGGATCTCTTCTGGCCCGACATCGCCCATGGACGGCAAGCCGATCGACTCTCCCTGACTGCCGTCACCGACGAAAGGAAGCAATGACACGAAAACTTCATTTGACCGCCTGCCTGGCTGTGCTGCTCATCCTCCATGCGCTTTGTCCGCTCGTTGCCGAAACCGGCGAAGCCAAACTGCGCCTGCTTTATTTCACGGCCGATTGGTGCGGTCCCTGCCAGCTAATGCAGCAACAGACCTGGCCGGTCCCCGCGGTTCAGAGCGAGTTGAGACAATACACATTGACCAAGATCGACATCGACGCGGAAAAGGAAACGGCGCGCAAATGGTCGGTCAGCTCCATCCCCACATTCATCATCAGCGACAGCGAAGGCACACAAGCCCTGGTCCGCACTTCCGGATTCAAGGACGGCGACCAGATGGTGCAGTGGCTGCAAGACGCCCGGGTGATGGCGATGGACCAGCTGGCGCGCCAACGCGCCACCCAGGCGAAATACGAGGCCAGCCAACAGATGCTGAGGAAAGCGACAGGCAATTGGGACCAACCGGAAAATGCGGCAGCCGTGCAGGCATTGTTCACGCTTCTAGCGATGCGCGAAAGCCTGACCGAAGCACAGTCGACAAGCTTGGACCGGCAAGTCCAAGCACTGGCCGAACAAGCACCCGGCTTACTGGCTCAAGGCATCCTGCACCGGGACCTGCAAGTCCGCGTGCGTGTGGCCCGTGCCTTAAGTACCGAGGACACCCCGCTGGATGCCTGGGCGAGTGAATCGGAACGCACAAGGCAGTGCGAAGCCTACCGCTCCGCAATACAGAGAGGCGTCCTCAAGCAGGACTAGTACTTATACCAGCTCGGCTTGGCCGGCGGTTCCTTGCCCTGTGCCTCGTAGGCGGTTTTGAAATGCATCTTGGCAAAGTTCGAGAGCGCCTCGGCACCCTTTTCCTCGACGATTTTCTTGGCCTGGGCGAGGACCTTGCCACTCGCGCCTTTCGTCAGTTCTTCACCGGCCTCTTCCGAGAGGCGTTTCATTTCGCGCACATAGACCGCCCGGGCCACGATGGAGGCCGCAGCCACCACAGGATCGGACTCAGCCTTGGTACGGCTGATCAGCTTGAAATCCTTCCGGTCCTTCACATAGGCATCGACCAGTTTCTCCTTGGTGAACTGGTCCAGCAACCCCCAGGGGGCGGGCCGTTCGTCAAGGGCCTGGATCAGCGACTTGCTGTGGTACCAGGCCAGTAGCTTGTTCAGGTTACGGTCGAACTTATTGTAGAGCTCGTTGTATTTCGGCATGCGGGCAAAGGCCGTCTTGAGCACCACGCCCTTGGTCTTACGGATCTCCTTGTCGAGCTTCAGGATGCTACCGTCGGTCAGCTTCTTACTATCGGCCACTCCCAATTCCATCCACTTCCTAACCATATCTCCGTCCGCCACCACGCAAGCCGTGACCAGCGGTCCGAACAAGTCACCCTTCCCGCTTTCATCACAGCCGGCATGCAGCTCAAACCATTCGGGATGGTGCACCTCGTCGTAGCCCAGCTTGGCCTCCCCGGTGATTTCCGCTTCCAGAATATCACGCACGAAGTCTTCCGTCTTTTTCCCGGACACCACCAACTTTCCACTCTGGTAACCGACCACATTGACCTTCTCCCCCTTGAAGGCGAAAAGTGAATAGGCCACGTCGTAATGGAACCAAGGCCCCTTGTTTCCCGCTTCCAGATAGTCCGCCAACTTGTCCATCTGCTCATCGTCGAGCTTGATGGTGTACATGGACTTCTGCTTGGGACCTTCGTCTTCGGACTGTTGTTTTTTCTTCTTGGGCATTGGTGTTAAGAGCGGAAGCGCAGCAGTCCATACGCTTATGCCACTGGCGACAAGTCAGGAAACGAATTCTGCCTGGTCCGCCCGAAACGGTCCCCGACTTGCTGAAATGCCGAAACAATCATGGCAACGATCTCTCAATCACCGACCGATCCCGGTTTTGTGCAAAATCCATATCCCAGATATGCGGCACTACGGCGGGAAGGGCCGCTCCACGACTGGACCGAATACGGCATGCCGGCGGCGTTTTCCTACGAACTGGTTAACGCGCTCCTTCGGGACCGGCGTTTCGGGCGCCAGTGTCCCCCGGAACTGGTGCCGGAGATCCCGGAACATCTCGCGCCGTTCTACGAAGTGGAGGCCCACTCCATGCTCGAACTCGACGGCGACGTGCACAAGCGCCTGCGCGGGCTGGTCTTGAGGGCCTTCACCTCCCGCCGCATCGCCGGCCTGGCCCCCGAGATCGAAGCCGTGGCGCACAAGTTGATCGACGCCATTCCGGCAGATGCCCCGTTCGACCTGATCCACAGCTACGCGGCCCAACTGCCCGTCATCATCATTACACGCCTGCTCGGTATCCCCGAAGCCATGGCGCCTCAATTGCTCGACTGGTCCAACACCATGGTTGCGATGTATCAGGCCCGAAGGGACCGACAGATCGAAGACGCCGCAGCCCAGGCGACAGCAGACTTCGCCGACTATATCCGCAGCTACGCGGACGAACGGCGTCAGAGTCCAGCCGACGACCTGATCTCGGAGCTGCTGGCGGCGGAAGAAGCCGGGGAGAAACTCAGCATGGCTGAGTTGATCACCACCTGCATCCTGCTGCTGAATGCCGGACATGAGGCCACGGTGCATACCCTCGGCAACGGCGTGCTCGCGCTGCTCCGCCACGGCGATCCGGCGCACTGGCTCACCCCGGAACGGGTGGAAGGCACGGTTGAAGAAATCCTGCGCTACGATCCCCCGCTGCACTTCTTTGTCCGCTACGCGCATGAGGAAGCGGAGATCGCCGGACGCACATTCAAGCGCGGCGATCCGGTGGCCTGCCTGCTGGGATCGGCGAACCACGATCCTGAAGGATGGGAGCACCCGGACCGCTTCGACCCGTCACGCCCGGTCAAAACCAACCTTTCGTTTGGCTCCGGCGCGCATTTCTGCATCGGCGCGCCCTTGGCCCGCCTCGAATTGCGGATCGCGCTGCCCATCCTCTTCCAACGCTGCCCAAACCTGGCACTGGCCGAGGCCCCCCGCTATGCCAACCTCTACCATTTCCACGGGCTGGAGAAATTGATGCTGCGCACCGGCAAATAGACCTGCCAGAGCCACAACACGCTCAATAACGCGCCATCGACGGATCGGCCGACTCGGCCCAAGCGAGGATGCCACCGTCGAGGCTGAGGATCTCGCGAAAGCCGTACCGCTCCTGTAAAACAGACAAGGCCTTCATGCTGCGCACACCGCCCTTGCAGTACACACAGGTCGGCTGCGAGGGATCCAGACCCGCCACAGCGGGATCGGCCAGACCGTCGAGGACTTCCGCCAGCGGGAGGTGGACCGAAGGACCAATCTGACAAAGATCGCGTTCCCAGCCTTCGCGCACATCGATCAATTGCAGGCCGCCAGATTGAAGACGCGCCGCCAGCTCGGAGGCCGAGATGAGCGGCTCAGGTACGTCCGGCGTACAAATGTTCGCATACTCGATCGCCTTCAATGTGTGCACTTCGGCCTGCTCCGGCACACGTTGAAAGCGGACCACCGTCTGTTCCATCTTGAGCGCGTCAAAGATCAACAACTTGCCCGACAAGGGCTGACCGATGCCGGTGAGTACCTTGATCGCCTCTGTCGCCTGAATGGTCCCGACCAGGCCGGGCAAGACACCGAGGACACCGATCTCCGAGCAATTCGGAGCATCCTCCGGATTCGGCGGTTCAGGGAAGAGGCAGCGATACGTCGGTCCGCCCTCATGGTTAAAGACACTGACCTGTCCCTGAAAGGTGTAGAGCGCGCCATAGACCAATGGCTTGCCCGCAAGCACACAGGCATCGTTGACGAGGTAGCGCGTGGGAAAATTATCCGAACCGTCCAGGACCAGATCGTAGGCTTGCACCAGTTCCATGGCATTTGCCTCGCTCAAGCGCAGGACCTGCGGCACCGCTTCGATATCAGGGTTCATCGCCTTGATCCGTGCTGCGGCCACCTCGGCCTTGGGTAGGCCCACATCCGCGTCGGCAAATAAAATCTGCCGCTGGAGGTTGGAACGGCTGACACGGTCGTCATCCACAATGCCGAGGGTGCCCACACCTGCGGCTGCCAGGTATTGGAGTGCCGGACAGCCCAGACCGCCGGCACCGACAACCAGCACGCTGGCCGACTTCAGTTTCAACTGGGCCGTCTCCCCGAATCCGGGCAGGCTCAGGTGGCGTTGGTAGCGCAGAATTTCAGAAGGCGAGAGTTCCATATTAGCTAGCTTGTCCAGAGAGATAGCTCAAAACACGCCGGAGGTCGAATCCCAAACTAAGTCCAAGCCGCCTTCCCCAAATGGATGAAGCAAGTCTGATTCGGAGTGGACAAGCGCGAGCGACTGGACAGCTTGCAGGACGATGCGCATCCGCAGCGACAGAGACGCCTTTCAAAACGCCATGGCTGCGTGGTACGCCGAAGCCCGGCGCCCCCTGCCCTGGCGGACCCAACCGAGCCTGTACCGCACGGTCGTATCCGAGTTGATGGCACAACAGACGCAGATCAAGACGATGCTGCCCTACTTCGAACGCTGGATGAAGCGTTTTCCCGATTTCGAAAGCCTGGCCGACGCCCCGTCCGAAGCGGTCTTGAAACACTGGGAAGGACTGGGCTACTACAGCCGCGCCCGCAACCTCCACCAACTGGCGAAGGACTACGTGGCGATGGACCCGAAACCGGTGAGCGCCGAAGAATGGCGCCAACTGCCGGGCATCGGCCCCTACACCTCGGCCGCAATCAGCTCGATCGCCCACAACCATCCGACTGCGGTGGTGGACGGCAATGTGGTCCGGATACTCGCGAGGCTTACGAACGACGAACGCGTCTTCAAAAACAACGGCGAGGCGGTCAAGGCTTTCACCGAACTGGCCGAGGCCGTCCTCAACTCGGAGAATCCGGGCGACCACAACCAGTCCATGATGGAATTGGGAGCCACCGTCTGCCTGAAGCAAAAGCCGATGTGCACGGTCTGCCCGGTGTTCCGGTTCTGCGAATCCGCAGCACGGGGCAACCAGGACAGCCTCCCGAAAATCCAGCGCAAAGCCACCGAACAGGTCGAAATCGAGCGCGTTTGGATCTGTCATGAGGGTCAAGTGCTTCTCCACCGCATTCCCGAGGATGCCAAGCAACTGGCGGGTCAATACGAGCTGCCCAAGGCCTTCGACCTGGGCCTCGCTCCGTCAGGTAAACCGCTTGCCACCAAAACACGTTCGATCACCCACCGCCGCATACGGGAAAAGATATTCCGCTTGCCGGCCGAAGGCGTCACGCTCACAAGCGAGCACCAATGGGTCCCGATTGAGGCAGTCGAAACCATCACTTTGTCCGGCCCGCACCGTCGATGGATCCGGGAACTACTGGCCAACGGCAACAAATCCGCATAAAACTGACGTCCAAAAGCTAAAGGCGGTTTGATTTAACTGCCCTGAGTACGCTTAATTAAAGGAAACAGATACATTTTGCCTGCCACAAACATGCAAACGGACACACGGACAACGAATCAGAGGGCACAGGGCAACAGGTCCCTGCTGTTTGCTTGCGCCTGTCTGCTACTCTTCGCCGCAATTGCGCTGGCCACCCCGATGCCGGTGTACCTGCGCCCGCTCAGCGAGGTCATGGAGCATGAAATAGGACGAAATCCGGAAAGTATCCCGCGCTACCGCTGCACCGTCGGGGCCCACCGCGGCGCATCGCTCGACTATCTGGAAAACACCCTGGACGCACTTCAGGCGGCGGAAACCGACCCCCGCTATGCCTTCATTGAATTCGACGTCCAGTACACAAAAGACGGTGAAATCGTGGTCTTCCATGACCAGTTGCTGTTACGGATCTTCCGCAAGCTTGGCAGTATCAACAACTCGACCTATGAGGAACTCGCCTTTCTGACTGACGGGCAGATCGCACGCTACTCCGAAGTCATGGATGTCCTGCACAAGAAGCTCAACATCGAGATCAAGTCCCAAGGTGACGCGGCGGAAGACCAGCGCCTGGCTGACGCATTGATTGCCGACATCCGTGCGCGCGGTCGCGAGAAAGATGTGATGGTCAGCTCGATCGAACCGGAGGTCATCCATTACATCAATGTGAATTACCCGACAATCCCGACCGGCCAGATCTATTGGATCACCTCGTCAACCTACCTCCATTTCGAAGGCCTGACCCAACGGCTCTACAAGGACTTCAGCGAGTCCGAAGCCGACTACCTCATGCTCCACGTAGCCAATTTCCGCAATCTGGAAAACCTGCTTAAATTCAAACCGCCGAACAAGACCATCATCTTCTGGAATTTCGACGACGGCATCTATCTGGTCCACCAGAACAGGCATGACCAACTCTGGGGCGAAAACTGGTGGTCCCGACTGCTGGTCAACCTGCAGCTAATGGAGTTCCCCTCTCGGGGAGCAAATTCAGATCCCGTGACCGTCCCCCGTAACGGCTACAGGCCGGATCGATTGAGCGTACAGTAGCAATAGAGCCAGGACCTACTCGTTGATACTGTAGCTCTGCAGGGTCGCAATGACATCGATATACTGGGCATATTCACGGTAGTCCGACTTGACTGGCACCGCATTGACATCAACGACCTTACTGACCAGCCCCACCCCCTCAACATAGATATCGACCGTCGTGGAAGTGATATTCACCGCGAGATTCAAGGTCAAAAAACCGACCTTCTTTTGCACCGTAATCCGCGCGGTAAAGACCGAAGTCACTTGAATGGCCTGGGAAAGCTCAGTCGCTCCGGGCAAGAGGTAAGTCGTGGGCTCATGCCGGATCGTATTAGCCACGGCCCCGTAAAAGGTACTCGTGTAATCCGCATCGACTTCAGCGCCCGGCACGAATTGGTTCAAGAGCAAGGGGGCAGCATCGGAATTGTAATAGTCAGTCGGTCCGAACTCAGTCGGTGGGCTGACCCCACCGACCTGGTAGAGCCCTCCCGAGAAATCGTTCAGAACATAGAGCAATTGCTCCCAATCCGGATCATCCGCCCGGGTGGCCCGAACACGGATGACTTCGCGATCATCCCCATCCGGAGGCGCAGTCTGGATGCCCTCAACCTCATAGGTCGCCGTATAGGTACCCGATTCACGACTGTCATTCACCAGGTAAGTCCAGCGATTGCCCACCGTACTGTAGCCCGCACTGGAGGCATCGATCAGGAACTCGGTTCTCGACTCGAGGGTATAAAATTTGAATGGCCCACCTGCTGACTCATTCATTGTAAAGCTGCCCCCGTTGCCGGCCCACCAGTTACCGACCTGTTCCCAGTTCTCACGGGGTTGCGACAAATCATCCGTGGTATAGAGACGATATTGCAGATCGGAAACCGACTGCCAGGAAAGGCTGACCGCTCCCGGAGCCGTCGACTCGATTTGCAGTCCATAGGCCCAGACAGGGAGGAAAAAGAGGCTTAGATTGAGGGTGCGCCGAAGCAATCGGCTCGCAATTTGCATATGTCGACTTGCCTAGATACGACCGAGTAAATAGCAACTCCATTCCAAATGCCGAAACTAAAGACCTGGAACGAAGAACATTTTGAGATCCGCACCTCGACAATCGAGGGCGCGGGACGGGGGCTCTTCTCCAAAGTACGCATCGAGGAAGGCGACACGATCGGCTACTACACAGGCAAGATCATCAGCGAGGATGAGTTTCACGACCCCGAGCGCCCCTTCTCCGCCTACATCCTGTGGGTCTGCCGGACCCACATCATCGACGGCGTCGGCCCCGAATCCAACTACACCCGCTTCATCAACCACAGCGATGCGCCCAACGCCTTCCTCATCGTGTCCTCACGCTGGAAAAGCGCCCGTTTCGAAGCACTGGGAACGATCGAGCCCGGCGAGGAAATTTTCTTCAACTACGGCGACGACTACTGGGAGTGAGCCTTCCCGCCGGGTCGAGCCGCGCATACAGGGCGCGCCGGCATGAGCCGTATAGGGCAAAAATGTCCTCCATGCCGAAATATATCGGAACTTGCCCACCTGCTGAAACCACATAGGGTTTTCCGACGATTACAGGTTTCCACCGTCCTCCGTTTACGACTTCGTGTACATGAATCTCGATCCCCTCTACGCCGACCTTGACGACGAACAGCGCGCGCAGCTGCAAGCACTGCCCCGAGCCGAGCGTCTCAATCAAATCGCAGTGGCCCGTAACAAGCCCACGAACGTCGTCGTCCATGAAGCGGCCTCCCTTTCGAAGCTTCCGGTACTCAATTCCATCGAACTGGTGGAAAACCCAACCGCCGCCCTGCCCCTGCGCCTGATTCATGAATATCAATGTGTACCGGTCCGGAGCACAGTAGCCGAAGAGAGCGAAGAGGAAACAGACGCCGCCGACAAGAGGGTCATTCCACTCGTGACCCTGTGGCCGCCGGATGAACGTATGGACCGGTGGATCTACGCCGTCTGCGGCCGCAAGCCGGAATGGCACTTGGGCGATCCCGAGCAGGTGATCAACACCATCACCCAGCACTTCGGTGTCGGCGCCGGAAGCCTCGATGAGTCCGACCTGGTGACCGATGACGCGGAACTGGAGGCGGAAGAAGATGAAGACGCCGCGGTGATCCGATTCGTCAACGAGGTGGTGCACAAAGCGGTGAGTGACCGCGCCACGGACATACACTTTGAACCTCACCGCGACGCGCTGCAGATCCGCTACCGGATCGACGGCGAGCTCGTACCGGTCCGCGTACCGGACAATTTGATCCGCTTCCAGGGAGCGATTATTTCGCGCCTGAAGATCATGGCGAAGCTGAACATCTCGGAGAAGCGTCGCCCCCAGGACGGCCGGATCTCTTTCGGTGCAGGCGACAGCGAACTGGACATTCGTATTTCAACCTTTCCGACGATGTACGGGGAAAGCGTTTCACTGCGCTTGCTCAACCAGAAGTCCAAACCGCTTTCCATGCGTGAATTGGGACTGGCACCGGACGAAGAGCACAAGGCCACCCGGACGCTGGAATCCCCGCACGGCATCATCCTGGTCACCGGCCCGACCGGTTCCGGCAAATCGACCTCTTTGACGGCCTTCATCCGCCTGATCAACAAGCCGGAGCGCCGGATCATTACGGTGGAGGATCCGGTCGAGTACGAGGTCCCCGGCGTGAACCAGACACAGGTCCACCCGGAGATCGGCCTGACCTTTGCCCAATCACTTCGTGCCGTCCTGCGCCAGGACCCGGATGTGATCATGGTGGGGGAAATCCGTGACCGTGAAACCGCCGACATCGCGATCCGCGCGTCGCTGACCGGTCACTTGGTGCTCAGCACCTTGCACACCAACGATGCGCCCGGCGCCCTGACCCGTCTGATCGACATGGACATTGAGCCTTTCCTCATCGCGTCCTCGGTCGAAATGATCATCGCCCAGCGCCTGGTCCGCCGCCTCTGCCCGAACTGTGCAAAGCCCGCACAAGAGGAGCTGAAACATCTGGAAAGCTGCTTGGCCACCATGCGCATCCCGCTCAGCGAAGCCGCGCATATCGGCCGGCTCAAAGCCGCCGCCGGTTGCGAGCGTTGCCGCAACCTCGGCTTCCGCGGCCGTATCGGCATTTTCGAGACGCTCCGTGTGACAGACGAGATCCACGAACACATCGTGCAGCGCGCCTCATCCCGACTCATCCGGCAAACCGCGGTACAGCAAGGCATGCGGACCCTGATGCAAAGCGGATGGGAGCATATCAAGAATGGCCTAACCACGCTCGAAGAGGTCATGCGCTACGCGGAAATCGAAGACACCAGCGAGGAATAAGGCCTCAACCGTTTGTTTTCGCATTCTACACTGGACATTCAGATGAATGCCCGTGAAGCATTTATATCATGAGACTGTTGCACCCGTCACTCCTCCTCACCGTCTTTCTTTACGTGGCCACTGCCCTGCAGGCCACTGCCGAACCGATCCAGATTCTGGGAGTCGGGAACAGCTTTACGGCGAACTCGCAGAAATACCTGCCTCAAATTGTCGCATCCGATCCGGAAGTGGAAGCGGATTTCGCGATGGCCTACATCGGTGGCTGCCCGCTGGACAAGCATGTCAATCTCGCCAAATCCAACGAAGCGGATCCCGAAAAGGGACTGGCCTACAGCTACAAGATCAACAACAAGACCGTGGGCTCGAAGGTCTCCTTGAAGCATATCCTGCAGGACCGAGAATGGGACTATGTGACCATTCAGCAGGTCAGCACCAAGAGCTACAAGATCGAGACCTACTACCCCTACGCCGGCGAGCTCATCGATTACATCCGCCAATATGCACCCCAGGCCAAGATCGTGATTCACGAGACCTGGTCGCACAGCGTGGACAGCTACCGGGCGAAAAAATGGGGCCTCGATCCCGATGATATGTACGAGAAACTGCACGCCGCCTACAAACAGATCGGTGCGGAGTTCAACCTGCCTATCATTCCCGTGGGCACCGCCTTCCAAACTGCCCGTGCGACCGACATGTGGCACTACGAGCCGACCACGATCGACGTCAGCACCCTCACATATCCGGAAGACAAGAACAACCTCCCCGACCAGAGCAAGAGCATGAACAATATCTTCTTCTGGAAGAAGAACAAGGAAGGCGAGTGGTACGTCGGCAATGACGGCTTCCATGCCGGAAGAAATGGCGAGTATCTCGGCGGATTGGTCTGGTACCGCTTCTTCTTTGACAAAGATCCACGCAATATCAGCTACAAGCCGAACGGGATGGGCGAGGCACAAGCCGAATCCCTAAGGGAGATCGCCTTTGAGACCGTAACGGAAACACTCTCCGCTCCAGCAGCGGTCAGTAGCGCTCAATAAGTAGCCCTGGAAGGCGGACTCGCACCGCCCGAACAGGCCGGCAGGCTAGATGGAGTACTCCTGGTAGTAGGCACGTCCTTCGGCCTCGGAATACCAGAACTCCCGAAAATACCGAGCCTTCTCCGGTGTATGGATCCACATCGGAAGGTCTCGCGTAGAAGACGGCAGCCACCACTCCAAATCATCACGGGGCTTGAGTCCCGAATAATTCGCAGGTGACGGCATCAATTTGAGTTCACGAATGATTTCATCCGCGAATGGCTTCGGACAGCGAAACGCCAGTTGATAGCGGACATCGGCTCCGAACTCATCCGCATAGTAGTAAAGCGCACTCACATCCGGCCCTGGTTCGAAGCCAAAGTGCGCCTTGAACCCATCCCGGTTGGCAACGGTATCAGCGGTATTAATGGCATAGTCAGTACAGCCCGAAAGCATGAGGCTAGCGAAGAGCAGAAGGGCGGTGGGCGTCCCTCCTACCACAAAACCCAAGATATTTATGACTTGCTTCATTCTTCTCTTTATCCATGTGCCACAGCAAGTGCCGGAAACTCAGTACAGAATACTAGCGCCAAGGACGTCCCCGGTGGTCTTGAATCTCCAGTTCTGTACGCATTGAGACTGCGTCCATAAAGGAGCTCAACTCTTCAGAAGCTAACCTTTCTTTAGGCAGCAGCAAGGTCATCCCCTGCTTCAGTCGAATGAGATACAGGGTCTCCAGTTCGATCAGTTGATCGAAACCTGAATATTTCAAAGTCCCTTCACTATCGACGCCCGACGAAAACACCCCCTCCGTCTCAAGGCGCAGGGTCACTTCCTGATTCATCTGTCCGCGGTTGTTTTCTTTGAGATGGTTCCGGAAGTGCCGTCGATAGAGCCATTTAGCATAGGCCGGATAGCCGAGCAGCCAAACGACCGCACCCAGCAAAAAGACCGAGCCGACCACAACATCCGAATCGGAAACAAAATAGAGGGCAATCAGGCCCCAGATAACAGGCACGAGGAATCGTCCTCTCAACCTCCGCTTCCTCTGCTGCTTCGACTCGCCGGACGCATACATTTGAAAAGCCACAAAGTCGTCTTCCGTTAAGCTGTATGTAATTTCCATTTTCAAAAATCCGATGCATTGTCCAAATTAAGCAGCCAACAAAGCGGCTCAAGCCATCAGGGCGAAGGCTCCACCAAAGGCCTCACCCGCAAGGAATAAGCCGGCGCCCAATTCTGCGCCGCATTCTTCAGGCTGTATACCCAAATGACACGGACACCGTCCGTATCCGACTTTTGAGGAAAATCGAACTTGCTGTACGCATTCTTGCCCTTGCGCCCGGTGACACTCGTCTGGACCGCCTGATTCTCGGCCGGCGTCCGCTCACTGAACCATTCGAACTGAATATCTGCCCGATAGAGCGAGTCCTCATGCTGGGGATTCATGGTGACCACACTGGCAAAGTAAGTACTTGCCCGGGTTCCATTGATCCTCGAACTCATAATGACATTTCCCGAAGGCAACTGCACCACCTCGGCGACCCCCTGAAAATCGATGTCGCAAACAAATTTGAAATCGTGCCTAGAGATGCCGACTTGCTTCTCGATGAGATTCAGTCGCCGGGCTTCCAAGGTATCCAAATCATGGCGGACCTGCTCGACGATGAAAGTCTGGGCAGTTGCCGCAGACGGGAGCAGGAGCAAAGACAGCATGCAGAGGCTGTGAGCGAAGTGGCGGCGTAGGTTCATAAGGCGTACAATGAGGTTCCACACCAATGAACCGGCTGGAACAAGACACCGCAATTGGATAATTTTATAAAAGTAATGCCCAACCCGTGCCTCATCGAACACGGCGCAGCCGTCTGGGCCTGAGCATTTTGGCCCGCTCCCGCTCAAACTTCCCGCGTCGGCAATTACAGTGCAGGCACAGGGGAGAGTGGTAGGTCAGCAGCAACCGCATGCCGGTAATTACACACGTTCCAAGCAGACTTCACGGGGCATTTGCATCGTATGATATGGTTATTGCGTGGAGATTGATTACAGCCTCGCCCTTTTCGACTATGCACTCATCGCGATCTACGGCATTGTCGTGGTCTGGATCGGCCTAAAACTGGCCTCCAAGCATCACAATGCCGTAGACTACTTCCTGGCAGGGCGCAGCATGCGCTGGCCCTTCATCGGGGTCTCCCTGTTCGCTTCGAATATCTCGTCGACCACACTGGTAGGCTTGGCCGGCGCCGCCTATGCCACCGGCATCTCCGTCTTCAACTACGAGTGGATGGCATCGGTCGTACTCGTCTTCTTTGCGATTTTTATCCTTCCGTTCGTATTGAACTCGCAGGTCTTCACCCTGCCTGAGTTTCTCGAGAAACGCTACGACGGGCGGGTAAGGATCTATTTCTCCGCCCTCACCCTCTTCCTCAACATCATAGTAGATACCGCGGGCAGTCTCTTCGCCGGTGGCTTGCTCCTCAAGTTGATCTTTCCCGGTCTGGACATCTCGGTAACAATCGCGGTCCTAGCGATCGTCGCCGGACTTTATACCATCGCGGGCGGACTCGCCGCCGTGATCTACACCGACTTCATCCAGACGGTATTGCTTCTCATCGGAGCGGTCGTGATCACCGTCGTCTCCCTGATCAAGGTCGGCGGCTGGGACGGCATGATGGAAGGCCTCAGCCACGATCAGCTCAGCCTGATCCGCCCCCTCAACGATCCGGGCGTCCCCTGGCTGGGACTGATCACGGGAGTCCCCTTGCTCGGCTTCTACTTCTGGTGCGCGAACCAGTTCATGACCCAACGGGTACTCAGCGCGAAAGACATCAACCAGGGCCGTTGGGGCGTCCTGCTGGCGGCCTTGTTGAAATTGCCGGTTCTCTTCATCATGGTCCTGCCTGGAACCATTGCCATCCACCTCTATCCGGACTTGCCGGATGCCAATCTGGTGTATCCCACCCTGATGTTCGACCTGCTCCCCACCGGCCTGCTAGGACTGGTCATGGCCGGATTCATCGCCGCCCTGATGTCGCAAATCGATTCAACCCTAAATGCAGCCTCGACCCTGGTCACCATGGACTTCGTGCACAAATTCAAGCCGGGACTGGACAGCGCCAAGCTCATGCGGGTCGGACGCTGGGTCACCGGGATCTTCATGATCCTGGCCGCCGTCTGGGCACCACAAATCGAAAACTTCCGCTCGCTCTTCGATTACCTGCAAATGGTGCTGTCCTACACCGTGCCTCCCATTGTGGCGATTTATCTGGTCGGCGCTTTCTGGAAACAGGCCAACGCCGCCGGCGCCTGGCTCAGCATACTAGGCGGAACCGTGGCCGGCATCATCCTCTTCCTCTCCAATGTGATCTTCGGGTGGACACATCTTCACTTCCTCTACGTTGGCCCGATTCTATTCGTCGTTTCAGTGCTGATCCTCCTTCTGGCAAGCATGGCAGGGGACGCGCCAAGGCCCGACCAAAGCGCACTGGTATGGACACCGGTTTTCTTCCGGAAGGAAACTGCCAGCCTGCGGACACAGCCCTGGTGGCAGAACTACCGCTGGCTCTCGGTTGGACTGCTGCTACTGACGGCCTGGCTGGTGATGGCATTCGCTTAATGCGAACCGCTATTTCAGCTCGAAGCGAACCCCGGAGAAGTTGGAGTCATCCCGTATCGCTTGAACCGAAACACGGGAAGCATCCAAGTTTTGGGAAGCAATTAGTTGCTCTTCCACCAAGCGGACTCGCTCCAAAGCGAGCGAATCCAGCGCTCCCTCCGGCAGCTCCACGGTCTGGGCAAGAATATCCTCAACCGCCTGCACATCCTCCGGATTATCGATCGAATATTCAACCACCGGTTCCTCTCTCGAGCGCATCAAGTCACGATAGGCGCGCATCAGCTTCTTATGGAAGACCGCTTCGCTCTGAGTCGACTCATCCGCCATGATTTGCGCGCGTAGCCGGTCCAGTTTGAGTGCGTCCAAGTCCGCCTCGCTGTAGGAAGGAATAAGGGAAAGGGCAAGCTCCGGCCTTTTCTCCATGGCCTCTGCCAACGCATTCAGCTGGTCCACAAGCGCGTCATCCAACTTGGAACTACCGGCCGCAAATTCAACCTGTGACAGATCTTCTTCCGAACCGACCAAACCAGAAAGCAAGCTGAAAGGCGCGGTCGCCGTCTTGGTGATCAAGCTGATGCATGCGGACAGGATGATATTGCCAAGGCCCGCCTTCGGGTCACTCAAGTCGCCCGAGAGCGGAAGCTTTACATCGATCTTACCGGAAGGGCCCTTCAGCAAGCTGATCGCGAGATCCATCGGCAGACGGATGGCATCCTCACTCTCCACCGATTCGCCCAGTTCGAACTGGTCGAGCAGGATATGATTCCCCGCCTTCAGCTTGCTGTCCGTGATCTTCCAGTCCCCTTCCAGTGAAAACCAGCCCTTGCTGATGCGGCGCCCCACGAACTTCCCGGAGTACGGCGAAAATCCGGGCAGCGGCAGACCACTCATCTTGAAATTCAAATCCGTCGCACGATAGGGCTCGATGGGATAGAGCACACCGCTCATCTCGACCGGGGTCTGGTTCATCTCCGCGTTGAATTTCAATTCGGATGCGACCGAAGAGGGATAGGCGATATTCTCAATCGTCGCCTCCATCTTCTCCACCATCAGAGTCGTGGCGGGCTCAATACTTTCGTCCACCAGCTTCATGCTGCCATCCGACATTTCAAAAGCCCCCACCTGAATGGCGACATCCATATTGGCGGAAGGGCCCGGTTTGAGAGCCGTCTCACCTGCCTGCGGCTCCGTTGACTCCGGCAGCCCAGTCTGCGCGGCTTGAACCACCTCGGCATGCGGTTGAATCAGTTGGATCTTCTCCACCGTAAGCGACAAGGGGTCCGCAAGAAGCTTGATCCCATCCAAATTCAGCGATTCGAATGCGGCATCCAACTGGCTGCCCTCACCCACAGAAGCGGCAAAGCCTGCTACCCTCGCATCTCCGGTCACTTTCCGGCCAGACTCGGCAGAGATGCTCAGTGCACCGTCAAAGAACAACTGGCCTGAGGTAATCGAACCATCCGCGTAATTGCGGGCGTAGGCATCGCCCAGCGCCAGCGGCATGGTCTCCAACCGTACATCGATCGCCGCAACGGAAAGATCCGGGGCAAAGCTGCCTTTGACCTCAAGCGTTCCGGAGTCCTGAATACGGCCCGCCATCTGCAGTTCAACCGGCACAGTCAAATCCGACCCAACACCAGTAAGGCTCAGGTGCTCCACCAACATGACAGCGGAGGCCTCAACCGTCCCGTATTGATCCAGCAATCGTATTGAAAAATTAGATACATCCACTTCCGAGACCCGGACCACCGGCTGCACTCCCTGATCCGGAGGGGGCTTCAATTCGTCGATAATGGCATGAGCCAGTTCTTTCTCCGGAGGCGTGAGATTCAGCGCCTCGATCACATTCACCTGTCCGTCCCGATTGCGCTTTACCAGCAAATCGGAATCCGCCACCCGGACACGCCCCACATCCAAAGCCAAGGCTGGATAATCGAAAGCCAGATTTTCAACCGACACTTCATCGACTTGTACCAGGCGCTCCTCGTCATCCAAAGGCCGGCAGGCGACATCCTGTAGCAACACCTGCCCACCGGAAATGGAGAAGAGGTGTTCAAAATCCGCCAAGTTCAGCCGATAGTCGAACTCAACGGCCAGCTTGGCATGCTCGAGGATGAAGTGAGTAAAGGAACTGAAATATGGGGCGAAACGGCTGACTTCGATATTCTCCAGGCGGATGTGCCCTTTGCTGGCGAGACGGGCGCTTTCCAGGTTGCCCTCGATGGAAAAGACCCCACCGCCTTCGCTGACCGCATGGAACTGGAAGCGGTTATCCTCCCCCTCACGAACCGTGGTAAACTCTTCGAGGACAAAATTAATGGGTTCCATGGTCTGTTCAAAGGGCACGGGATTCGCGGCATCCACAAAGAAAATATGGCCATCAGAGACCTCAAGTCGGCGCACCTCAACCTCTGGGATCATAGCCGGCTCCAACCCGGACAAGGCCGCCTGTAAATCCTCGCTGGTGAACGGCTCCTCTTCGATGGCTTCGGCCTCGGCCGACTTGGTACGGCGAAAATAAACCCGGGGCTGCTCGAGCTTGAGCTCGTCGAAAACCGGATGCCAACGGAAGAATGTGGCGGCGCTCAGGTTCGCAACCGCCCGGTCCGCTGTCACGCTCCACTCCGGGTCGGTAGAGAGCAGCTGCAGGCCTTCCACCCGGAGTTCAAAGGTGAACGGGTTGGCCCGGACTTTCTGGATCCCCGAGGTATCCCCTAGTTGCTCGTGAATCGCCTTGTTTCCAAAATGCTTGACCAGCGCGGGCAAGAGCAGGAACCCGGCAAGCACATAGCATAGAAACGTACTAATTAAAATGATACCCCATTTACGCATTGTTCTGAAACGAATTTAACGGCTTCTTAAACGAATTACAGTCAGTTCCTTCTGGAACATTGGCAAGCCCCACAGGTTAAAACTACAGGCATGCCGCCCCAAAATCCAGCTCATGCGCACGGTACTCCCAGTTTTATCATTTATTCTCATTCTTGTTTGCCAGGCACCGGCCCAGGTCAACAAGGATCGCACAGAGCTATTTTACGGCATTGCCCAAGGCAACTACCTGATCGGCGACCTGAAGGGCGCAGCCAAAGGCATCGATGAAATCCTCCGGATCGAACCCGAGCATGTCCCGGCCTTGAAGCTCCGCGCACGGATCGAACTCGACCTGGACCGAAGCGACGACGCCCTGGCCACCTCGGAACTCGCCATTTCCATCGCACCGGAGGATCTGGAAGCGAAGACCCTGAAGGCCTTGATCCTCGGCCGCATGGACCGAAAGGCCGAAGCCATCGCCCTGCTGAATGAAGTACTGGCGGCAGCGCCCACAGACAGCCGCGATGCCCGTGCCGCCGGCAAGCTTATCGGCCTGCTCCGCATGGCCGAAGGCAAATGGGATGAAGCCGCCGAAGCCTTGAGTTCGATTTACGGACAGTCCGCCGCAGAGCAGGCCGCGAACCTCGAACTGGCCAGCGAAGCCTATCTTGAGAAGGCCGGCACCGCAATGAAATCGGACGATGTCAACAGTGCGCTGGCCGCGATCGACCAGGCGATCGAGCTCTATCGGGACAACAGCGGCAAAGAGTCCTACGCACAGATCAGCAAGCTGCGCTTGCTCCGCGCCCGCACACTCACCGGACTCGGGCGAATATCCGAAGCGATTGTCGAGCTGCAACAATTGGTCGGCCAACAACCAGAGAACAATGAAGCCCGAATCACCCTGGCCTCCCTCTATGCGATCGATGAGCGCTGGGACTCCCTACAAGGGCTGCTGGAACCGATTCAGAACAGGCCGGGACTGCAGGACATACTCCTATATTTTGATGGGCGCATCGCGCTCGCCCGTGGGCGCGTCGGCACGGCCCGGGCTAAATTCGAAGCCGCGTTGGACACACTCCCGGAAGGCCCCCATCCCATACGCCCCAGCCTGCAGTTCTACCGTGCGGTCTGCCTCGACCGGCTCGGACGCAACCCAGAGGCGGAGACGGCCCTGGATCAGGCCTTGGAGTCAGGCTTCAGGCCGGAAACCGGCGGCGAAGCACTGCAAGCCTCGCAACTCATCCTGCAAATGAAAGGTGCCGCAGCGGCCATTCCCCTGCTCGAAGCCTTTGCCCTCAGCCCGGACGCCGGCCGAAAGCCGGTTGCCACGGCCCGCATTTGGGCCATGCTGGGCCGAGCCCACGAAGCGACCGGCAATCCCCCACTCGCCCTGAGCGCGTACCGTCAATCTCTGGAATGGGACGAATCCCAAGCCGATGTGCTCGCCCTCCGGGGCGCAATCCTCCGACAACTGGGGGATATGGAAGGGGCTGCCAACGACTTTGCCTCAGCCCTTCGCATCGAACCGGAGAACGGCGCCCTGGCCTACGCACAGGGCCTGCTGCAGCTGCAACTGGGAAAAGTACGCCAAGCCCGGCAGTCCCTGGAACTAGCCGCCGACAAAGCCCCGGATAACGCGGGCTTGCAGCTCATGCACGCGCTGCTCGCTTATGTGGTCGGCCAGCAGGAGGAATCCGAACAAGCCCTGAACCGCTATTTCACACTGGTGCCCGACAAGCCGAACTTGAGTGCCATCTACCTCCATTATGTACTGCAGGCCACTGAAGATCCCGAAGCGGCTCTCGAATACCTCAAGGACAACAGCAAGCGGGCGGAGCTTGCCTGGTATCTCGGGTATTGTAGCGGACGCAGCACGCGTAAGGAAGTGATCGACGCCGCGGGCGTGGCGGAATCAGCCCAAGAAGCCCGTGTCCGGATCTGCGAAGCAAGCTTCTGGATGGCCCAGCATGCCCTCGCCCTGAATCAAAAGCCAACGGCGGAGCAATTGCTGCGGCTTGCGGTCTCCCAGCCCCTGAGGGAACAGCCCGAATACATACTGGCCTTGTGGCAACTGAATGAAGTGCTTTCCGGCACAGTCCACTAGCGTTTAGGCCTCTCAAAAGCGGGTAAAGGAAGCGAAGTTTTAGCTTGATCCCGACACGGGGGAAGCCATTGTACCGCCCCTTAGCGCTAGAGTGCACCCTGCGAAGGGTCCACTTCGCGGCTTCCCGCTTCGGTGGGTGCAGCGGTCAGAGCGGCCTGGTGGCGGCTCTGACGGTTCCGGAAACCCGGGATCCGAAAGTCGTGCAATCCAAATCAAATCATGTCTGAAGAAACAATCGTCGATAAAGCAGCTATCATCAAGGAATTCGGTGCCAACGAAAACGACACCGGCTCCGCTGAAGTCCAAATCGCGCTCCTGACCGCGCGCATCAAGCACCTGACCGAGCACCTTCGCGAGCACCGCAAGGATTTCCACTCCCGTCGCGGCCTCATCGCCCTGACCGCTCGCCGTCGTAAGCTTCTCGACTATCTGAAGCGCACCGAGTTCACCCGCTACACCGCGATCCTCGAGCGCCTCAAGCTGCGCCGCTAATTTCAAATCCATCGATGCCGGACCTTGTTACCACGGGGTCCGGCATTTTTGTTTAAGCAGTTTACTTTTACACCAAACCAGACCTCGTAGTCGCGTTGCTTCAGCCGCGCGACAAATCCCGGAAAAGCTCAATTTACTCCGACAAAGCGTCAACCGGCTAAAGCAAGTTGCCGACGAGTTCCACCTCTTCCGAAAAACATCCCCCCCAAAAACACTTTCGTAAGCCTCTTTTCCCGAGGCTGGCGGCATGGAAGGTCCGATCCCAGAACTGCCGTGGAATGCAAAAAGCAAAACATAGATAAAGAATGAAACAAAAATATAACGTCAAAGTTGAAGGACTCGATATCGAGTTCGCAACTGGAACCCTCGCAGGCCTCGCTAGCGGCGCTGTTACCATCCGCTCCGGTGAAACCGAACTCTTCGTTTCGGCCACCGCCGCCTCCGCACTCCGCCCCGGGCAGGATTTCTTCCCGCTCACCGTCGACTACCGCGAAAAATTCTCCGCCGGCGGCAAGTTCCCCGGTGGTTACTTCAAGCGCGAGGGCAAGCCCTCTGAAAAGGAAATCCTCACTTCCCGCCTTTGCGACCGTCCGCTTCGTCCGCTCTTCCCCAAGGGCTTCATGAACGAAGTGCAGGTCATCGGCCTTCTGCTGTCAACTGACACCACCCACGAGCCGGACGTGCTCATGGTGAATGCCGCCTCCGCCGCCACCCTGATCTCCGACATCCCCTGGAACGGTCCTGTCGGCTGCGTGCGCGTCGGTCAAATCGATGGTGAGTTCGTCACCAACCCGACCCACGACGAAATGCTCGATTCCGACCTCGACCTCATCTATGTCGGTAACGAAACCGAAATGATGATGATCGAAGGCTCCGCCGAGTTCATCTCCGACGAGCGTTTCTACGAAGCACTTCAATACGGCCAGGAAGCCATCCAGCCGATTATCGCCGCTCAGCGCGAACTGGCCAAGCTGGCCGGCAAGGAAAAGAAGGAATTCCCGCTCGTCCTCACTCCGGAAGCCATCACCGAATTCTGCGAAGAGTTCGCTGCCGCCAAGGTCAAGGATGCCCTCGCATTCGACAGCTACACCGAGCGCAAGCTTGCAGTGGAAGCCATCACCAAGGAAACCACCGCCGCCCTCGAAGAGAAGCTCGGCGCTGAAAACGTGGACGGCAACGACGTCGCCCGCGCTTTCGACGAAATCCAGGAAAAGCTGTATCGCCAAAACATCCTCGAAACCGGCCGCCGCGTGGACGGTCGCGGTGCGAACGATCTGCGTGCGATCTCCTGCGATACCGGCGTGCTCCCCCGCGTGCACGGCTCCGCCGTCTTCAACCGTGGTGAAACCCAAGCCCTCGTCATCAGCACCCTCGGCACCAGCCGCGACGTGCAGGACATCGACGGCCTGACCGGTGGCGCCAAGAGCAAGTCCTTCATCCTGCACTACAACTTCCCCCCGTTCTCCACGGGTGAAGCAGGACGTTTCGGATTTACCGGCCGTCGCGAAATCGGCCACGGTGCGCTTGCTGAGCGTTCGCTCCTCCCGATCCTTCCGCCGGAAGACGAGTTCCCGTACGCCATCCGCGTGGTCTCCGAAGTCATGAGCTCCAACGGCTCCACTTCCATGGCCTCCATCTGCGGCGGTTGCCTCTCCCTCATGGATGCCGGTGTGCCGATCACCGCACCCTGCGCCGGCATCTCCGTCGGTCTGGTCACCGAGCGTGACGACAGCGGCAAGATCAGCAAGCACGTCATCCTCACCGACATCCTCGGCGCGGAAGACCACTTCGGTGACATGGACTTCAAGATCGCAGGTACGAAGGACGGCATCACCGGCTTCCAACTCGACCTCAAGATCCAAGGCCTGCCCTTCGACATCACACTCGAAGCGATCAAGCAAAACGCCGCGGCCCGCTTGAAGATTCTTGCCATCATGGGTGAGCACCTTCCGGAATCCCGCAGCGACCTCCGCGAGCACGCACCGCGCATCCACACGATCAAGATCGATCCGGAAAAGATCGGCGCCCTCATCGGCCCGGGTGGTAAGAATATCCGCCGCATCACCGAAGTCTCCGGCGCCCAGATCGACATCGACGAGGACAACAGCGGTCGCGTCCTGATCTTCGCAACGGACAAGACCTCCATGGATCGCGCGATCCAGGAAGTCGAAGCCTGCACCGCAGAGATCGAAGTCGGCAAGACCTACCGTGGCATCGTCCGCGGCATCAAGGAATTCGGCGCCTTCGTCGAATGCTTGCCCGGCAAGGAAGGCCTCGTCCACATCTCCGAACTGGCCGACTTCCGCGTCAAGAAGACCGAAGACATCTGCAAGCTCGGCGACGAAATGGTGGTCAAGTGCATCGGCATGGAAAAGGGCAAGGTTCGCCTCTCCCGCAAGGCCGCACTTGAAGACGCCAAGGAAGCCACCGAAGAAGAAGCTCCGGCCAACGCCGAGTAAGTGCGGGATACGGGTTGCGGGATCTGCGATCCGGAATTCTAAAAACTGTTTCACCAAGCGGTCGCCGAAAGGCGACCGCTTTTTTGTGCCTGCCCACGAAGGGACGCCAAGACACGCGAAGCGGGAAACCAAACCTTCACGTGTCTTGGCGACACTTGGCGGGCAAATAAACCAAGCTCGCAAAGATAGTCATATTCGATTCAATTATAGTCATGAAAGAATGAAAGATCGCCGAGGCGAAGGCGCGCTTCTCGGAAGCAGTGGCCTCCTGCGCCGAGGAGCCACAGATCCTCTATAACCGGAAGAAACCGGTCGCCGCCTTGATCGACATCAAGGAATACGAAGCCTTTCTGGAATACAAAAAGTCCACGAAAAAGAAGAGCCTCGCGGAAATGCTGGACGAGCTGGAAGAGATCAACCAGCGCGAACCGGAGATGGATGAACTACCACCGCGAACGAGTCGGCCAGTTCCGTATTTCGATGATTTGGATGACGAATGAAGCAGTATCTTTGCGACGCCAACATCATCAGCGAACTGATGCGACGAAAACCAAACGAATGCGTGAGATCCTGGTCCCGGCAAATCGATGAATTATCCATTAGCGTAATAACCATAGACGAAATCGGCTACGGACTTCACCGGCAGAATCTTACTGATCGAATCAATTGGTTTAAATGTTTTATTGCAGACAACTGCACGGTCCTTCCAGTCGACAATGAAGTAGCGCTCCGGGCAGGACAAGTGCGTGGGCAGTTCGCATCCAAAGGAATCGCACGATCCCAACCCGACATGCTGATTGCTGCTACGGCCTGGGCTCATAAGCTGACCTTGGCCACGCGAAACACGAAAGACTTCGAAGGCACGGACGTGCCGCTTTTTAATCCTTTTGGTGAGTAAGGTAGCGCAGGTGCGTCCCGAATGGCCGAAACGCTTAGCAAGCACGACGCATTGCGCACCGGGGACCCGTCTCCGCTAAAGCTACGCCGAGGCATGCGGGAATGGCACTACTTTAAGCTTCTTATCGTAGTGGCGACTTCAGTCGCCATCGAGCCGAGGTGGCTTAGGATGCTGAATATGGCAGCTAAAGCAGCCACTACGAGCGACGCTTTGTTGCAATAGGAACCCTTCAATTTGTCCTTAAAGTAGTGCCATTCGAGGCATGCGGTGCTGCGCTACCACAGAAATCATCAAATCCCCTAGCCCATCGGGTAGGGGTAATCCGCCGAGATCGCATCGATGGCCTGCAGAATCTCATCACTGAGCTTCAGGTCCGCGGCCGCGAGGCTGGGCTTGAGCTGCTCGATGGAATTCGCGCCGATGATGGTGGAAGCAACGAAGTCATGCTGCTTGCTCCAGGCGACGGCGAGGGTCACGACATCCATGCCGTGCGACTCGGCCAACTGCATCAGCGCCGCGGTCGTGGCCAGGCTCTTCTCGTTGACGAAGCGCTTGGCCATGATCTTCTGGCGCTCGCCATCCCCCTTCAGGTAGTCGGTAAAGCGTGCACCTTCAGGAAGCTGCCCATCATTGTACTTGCCGCTGAGCACGCCGCCCGCGATCGGCGAGTATGGCAACAGGCTGATGCCTTCACGGCGGCAGATATCGGCCAGTGCATCCTCGAAGCGCCGGTTGTTGATCGAGAAATTGTTCTGGATGGTCTGATAGCGGGCCAAACCGAGCTCCTTCGCGGTCTGATTGGCCTTCATGGTGCCCCATTCCGTCTCGTTGGAACTACCGATCACACGGACCTTTCCTTCCTCGACCAGCTCGGTAAGCACCTCCAGAGTTTCCTCATAACCGAAATCATGGTCCGGCCAGTGCGTCTGATACAAATCGACGTAGTCCGTCTGCAGGCGGCACAGGCTGCCTTCGATCGCCGTCCGGATATGATGACGGTCCAGTGCCGTCTTGCCCTTGCGCACCGGCGGCACAAACCAGCCATGCCCGGGGCCGACCACCTTCGTGGCCAAAAGAATGGAATCGCGGTCTTTACCCTTCAGCCACTTGCCGACGATCGTCTCCGTACGGTGTACCCATTCCGCCTTGGGCGGCACCGGATAGATCTCCGCAGTGTCAAAGAAGTCCACTCCGTGGTCGTAGGCATAGTCCATCACCTCGAAAGAGGCCTTCTCTTCCAACTGGGAACCAAAAGTCATGGTCCCCATGCAAATTTCCGAAACCACCAGTCCACTGCGTCCTAAACGTCTTTTTTCCATTGACCTAAGCTAGTCATAAGAGGTGACGGCTGACAAGTAGTGGGAAGGATTTGTCATAGAAAAAGGGAATTTTACATTTCGAAAAGCTCACGACGGTTAGCCTGAAACATTGACGAACTAGGCCCCCAGAGGCTAATTTTTCAGAAAGGAAATGAAATCAGTCTCTATATTGGCAGCGACCACAGTCGTATTTCTCGCATCAACTAATGGCGAAATCGTAATTAACGATTTCCTAAGTTCCGAGGGTTTTATCGATGCCGATACGAAGGCGGATAAGCTCGATTGGGATGCGCTGTTTATTTCGAGGGCGCTACCAATAGAAGCTCCAACATCTACTATATACTTCCAATTAAATCTCAACAGACAGGAAATTTTTGGCTACTATAGAAACGAAAAGAAAGAGATGAGTGTTATCCCCCCCAACAATCTCTACTATGTAACAACATCAAGAAAAGACGGCGAACTGGATTCAATTGAGATAAGAGAAAAAGAGAATGCAGACCTAGTATATCGAATTAAAGTAGACGGTCGAAAACTAACAGTTGTTTTGGCTCCGAAAGGTTATGTGGACCCTATTAGATTTATGGATATAACATGGGCTCCATGGTCCCCCTACAAGAACCGCGAAGTAGATACAACGGAAAGCAAGAAAGACTGATCGAGTCGGCATAGCCAATGTCTTTCGCGCTCCGCGCTACAGCCATTGCCAGCCTCCACGCCAGAAAGAGCCCTGCCAATTTACAGCGGCTCCACGCAATAGCCCAAGTGCGTCATGGTAAAGTGGCAGACCGGCTTATCGTTAATGGTCGTCCACTCGTAGCCGTCGATACGGTAGCGGGAAGGCGGCGGCATATTGATCTCGAAAGTGCCGGGATTGAGTGAGAAACCGGTAATATCCGCACTGCCCGGCCAGATGGTGGCACCCGGCGGCGGGTTCAAGGTGATGAGGATCCCGTTCTGCCAAACCTTGGCCCCCTCGAGGTCGTTGGAGAAACTCCATGGCCCCTTGGTTGTAATGACATTGCCGGTGGCCAGGCAACCGTTCAGGGCATCGCTCAAGGCCTGGTAGAGGGGCGTCGTCGTCGGGCCATTGTTACCGGGATACTCGAACATGGAGGGCGAGAAATCGCCGGTATCATAGCCGCCGGACATCGGCATGGCCCCGCGGTAAAGCTGCGGATAGTCGGCCACGGAAACCGGCGGCAAGGACAGGACGGCATTGGCAAAGACATCCATCTCCGCGGCAGCGAGCGGCTTAACCTTCGCATAGACGGTTTGCAGTTGCGCAGACACATCCTGTTCCGAGTTGGCCGGCTGCATCATGAACTGATTCATAAAATTGGCATCCTGAGCGGTATAACCGGGGTAGTTGCAGCCCCAGATCACGCGCGCAATGGTCGGCAGGTCCAGCGGCTTGCCCTCGACTCCGGTATATTCCAGTTGGTGAAAAAGGTCCTGCCTGATAAAACTCGCAGAGGTCCAGTCGTAGAGCGACATGGCGAGGTCGAAACCAAAGGGGTTACCCGGAAAGTAGCTGTCCGCCAGAGCTTGCAGCTCGGCATCCGACTTGGGCGTGCCGCTGGGCGGGTCCTGGTACGGCACAATCTTCAGCCGGATCATCTCACGGAAGGCCTCAATCGTCTCCCCAGTCAACACTGGCAATGGCTGCAGCGCCCCTTGAACCTCCGCGCCATTCTGGTTAACCGAAAAACCGCCGGACGGCTCCACCTCTATCTGCAATTCACATACAGCCCCACAGACCAACTGCAGACCGTTGATCATCAGCAGATTGTAAATCAAGCCGCCATTGTGCTGCTCGGTATAGCTGAAGTCCAGATAGCCGTAGGGCGCGACTACGATGCGTATCAGGACACCCGGGGTGTCGCGTTCATAATTGAGAGCCGGTTCGCCGTCGCAGGCATAAAGCTGCGTGGCTCCCGGAGCGTCAAAGCTGGTAATTTTCCACATGGTAGAGGGTCGGTCCGAGCCAGCTTTGCGTGGAAACCGGATACGTCAACAGCGTCTCCACCCAGCCTGAAAAAACGCATTCCTTAACCCTAACTTAAGGTCCGGTCTGCTAAAGTATGCGTATAAACTTCAAAACCAATCGACCATGAAAACCTATACCAAAGCCAGCACGCTCATTATCGGAGCCATCCTCTCGGCCGGCATTCCACTGTCCGCACAACACAAGCCCGGTCCGGAGCGGGGGGAACCGAGTCCGGTCTACAAGCAAAAGGAGAAGAAACCGGAATCTGAAAGCAGCAGCTTCTTCTCGTTCGGAATCTCCCTGCCAAACGGCTCGATTGAGATCGCGGTCGGAGACAGCAAATACTACGAGCACCGCGGCACCTTCTATCAAAAGGGCCCCCACGGCTACCATGTCGCGAAGCCTCCGGTCGGCGCAGTCGTGCCAGCCCTGCCTCCGGGTTGCGTGCGCTTCTACTCGGGCGGTGTCGTTTATTTCCGCTACGGGGATGTCTGCTACCGCGAAGCACGCGGCGGCTACATCATCGTGGAAATACCGGTGAGCGTTTCCAAGACCCCGGTGACACCGGCCGAGGAGTACCACTCGGTCTGGCTAAACGAAAGGGAATACCTATTCAAGGACGGACAATTCTTCGTCAACACACCAAACGGGTTATCCTGGGTGGAAGCACCGCTCGGAGCCACGACCAAAATCCTGCCTTCCGACGCCAAGAGCATCTGGTATCAGGAAATTGAATACTTCGAGTCGGACGACATCTTCTTCCGCAAGACTCCGGACGGATACAAGGTAGTGAAGACGCCATGGAAATAACAAACCCGCACCGCCTGGTATTCGAGGAGCAGGAACTCGAGGCCCGCCTCGGGTTCCAACCGGGGAAGTACACAAACCCGAACAAGACACTGGCATTCCTCATCGCCGGAGTGCTCTGGTTCGCATTCTACACCGCCCTTCACTTCCTGCCGCCGGAGATCCGTAGCCACCGGCTGGTCAGCATCTTCACGGAGCGCGGAAGCATCCAGTACATCACAAGCTACGCTTTTCTCTGGGGCCTGATTCTGGTCTGGCTCAAGTCAAGAAAAGCGGAAGTACAGTCCTCCGCACTCCGCATCCTGCTGAACAAGAACTTCGGTTGTTACCGCTTCGCACCGGACAACGCCGAGCAATGGCACACATGGGTCAACCGTCTTGCTGACAAGCCGCAGAAGTACATGCTGCTGAACCGGCTGCGTGTCGCGTTCGCCTCACTGGCCAACATGCGGGATCCCGGCGGTTTGCCGGAAATTCTCAATCATCACGCGGAGTCCGACGAGCTGCAAATTGAAAGCAGCTACAGTCTCATCCAAACGCTGCTCTATGCCATACCGGTGCTCGGCTTTATCGGCACGGTACTGGGGCTGGGCAATGCAATTGGCGGTTTCGGCCACACGCTTTCGGCCGGCACGGAAAACCTGAACGGCCTGATCGAATCGCTGCAAGCCGTGGCGGGCGGTCTCTCCGTGGCCTTTGACACCACACTCCTGGCCTTGATCGCCAGCCTGATCCTACAGATCTACACATCCTTCGAACGCGCCCAGGAAAGCGCATTTCTGGAGGACTGTAATTTCTTCATCCAGAATGAATTCTACCCGAACCTTCGCCCCTGCGCCAATCCGGAGGAAACCGCGCCTTGGCAACCGCTCGGAACCTGATTCGCCATGCGACGGCAGACTCCACGCTTTGATTTCTTTGCCTTTCAGGACATTGTGACAGGAACAACCGGTATCCTAATCGTCATCACGCTTTTACTGTCCCTGAGCATCGGAGCCAACCGGATCAACCGCGCACTGGATTCGCGCAAGGCAAAGGCCGGAGAGGCCGAACACATTCTGGAGGCAAACAAGGCCTCGCGAATCCTGCAGACGGAGCTACAGGCCCGACAGGAGGCACTGGCCGAACTGGAAGCGGAGCAAAGCCAGCTGGCCGGCTACCTCCAAACCGAAGTCGACCACTTGAAATATCTGCTGGACCAAGCGGATCCCAGCACGCAATACCGCCGGATCCTGCCACCTCGCGCAAAGGGGCTGCAACACCCCACTCTGGCAATCGCGCATGCGGACAGCCTCACCATCAAAAATGCCGACGGCATCGTGGTCCTCGACCTGAATCTAAAGCGTCCGCTCAGCCAGCTCCAAGCGAGAATGTCAGACCTGGTCTCCTCCGAAAACGGACTCTTGATTCTGGTCAAACCATCCGCTTTTGCCCATTACGATAAGCTGTCCGCCTTCGGACTCAAAAACGGAAAGCTCCAGTTTCCCTACTGCTTTGACATCATCGAGGAAGACTGGGAGGTCGTCCTCTGATGCGCCGGCGACGCACAGCGCCCACGAGCTCGAACCTGCTGCTCGACACACTGACCAATGCACTGGGCGGCATCATCTTCATCGCCTTGCTGGTGGCACTCCTCGCTTACCAGTCCCCGGTACTGGATGGCCTGAATGAAGCGAAACTCGCATTCAGCGAGAAAGAGGTCAACGCCATGCACAAGGAATTGGAGACACTCCCAGCGATGCGTGTAATCGAGGAAAAGATAGCCGACTACAAATCCGCCCTCGAAAAGTACCGAAACACGGAACTCCCCCCCAGTCCGAGCCAGAGCACAGTCGAGGCCTTGGAAAGCGAAAAGGCCGAACTGACTCGCCAAAACAAAGAAAAGAGGCAGGGCCAAGCAAGCTACCGAATCCCGGAACTACGCTCCAGCAAGCGAACACAAAACGCCTATGTGGTGGTCTTCAAAGAAAACAAGGTCTACAGCGGCGTGCTGGACACATCGAAGGCATTGACCGGATCGGTCTCTCCACCCAGAGGACTGGCCTTTGAGGTCGAAGCAAACCGTCTCTGGATTCGACCGGTTGAGGGCAAGGGCCTCGACCTTTCCCGCAGCCTTGAGGAACTACTGAGAGCCGTTGACCAGACACATGGCTTCATCGAGGCAGAGGACTGCAGGCTCTTTCTTTTCGTCTATCCGGACAGCATCGAAAATTTCCACCGCTACCGCCGCCAAGCCATGAAAATGATGCCCTACAGCATGTGGCTGGGACTGGAAGATAAACGTACGCCGATGCTTCTGCTCGATACCGGTGGTGGCAAGCAAGGCACTTACTCGTACTAAATCAAATGTTCCAGCGATACCGCAGTTCAGATTCCGCCATAAACATGCTCGCGCGCCGCAGCCAAGTCATGCTCACCGGATTCCTCGCCTGTTCGCTCCTACTTGCCACGGCACTATTTCGTTCCAACTCAGCGCCCCTGTCAGCTAAAGCAGCCAGCCCCGAAAGCAAGGCTCCGTTCAGCCTTGCCGGATTATCTGTGAACCAGGCACCCGGACTTCAAGGTGAAATCCCTCGACCACCGCCACCGCCGACCGACTGGGAAACAGATTGGCTTTTCGAGATGCCACCGCCTCCCTTTTTCGGGGAGGAGGGCCTCAGGCCACCTCCGTTCCCGCTGTCGGTCCTGGATTAGGACGCCTTACCAGACAACCGGGTGTGTCGCACCTGTCGTGACATTGACCAGACCCTGTTCGTTTCCTTCATAAGGCGCCACCAGCACCCATTTCCATGGCGTGCAGGTCAGGTAGGCAAAGATCATGCGCTTGGGCAAACCCGGTGCACCCAACCACTCCATCTGGTCGGCTTCCTCGTACAAGACTTCGAGCTCGGCTGCGACTGCTTCGGCACTGCGTTGCGACATCAATCCGCCGACTTCGTACTTCACAGTAGCCACCACTTCGCCCTCACGCACGAGCGCCCAGCCGCCGCCCAGCTCGGCCACCGCATTGACGGCTTTGGCCATCGCCTCGTCACTGGAACCCAAGGACCAGACATTATGCAGGTCGTGCGAAATGGAACAGGCGACCGCCGAATTCGGGGTCTTCGGCCCCACGCCGCGCCAGAACATTTTGCCGACCTGGGCGTTGCCGTGATAGCGATCCACCAGTGCGCACTTGGTAATGCCCGCCTCGCTGTCGCGCTGCACCGCGCCGTCCACGATCGGCAGTTCCGCGGTCTTAAAGTCCTCCTCGAAGTAGAACATCTCAAGTAAGGCTGCGGTCGCGGTATCCCCGCCATCCTCCGGAGCCGGAATCACAAAATCGTCCGCGGTGAGTTCACGACCGATGTTCACAGTATTGTAGGCCCATTCCGGATACGTAACCTCAGGAATCCCCAAGAGGTACTTGCCGTCGTCATACGCCAGCACACCGTTCACATAGACCTCCTCGATCGCGACGGTAGCCGGATCGGAAAGGACGACCACATCAGCGTAACGCCCCGGAGCGAGACTCCCGACCAGGTGCTCGACGTGCCAATGGCGGGCCGGATAGAGCGAAGCCATCGCATAAGCGGTTTCGATGGGTGCGCCGGAATCGATCGCCATGCGCACATTGTAATCCATGGTGCCGAGCTCCAGAGAAGCCGCCACATCGCGGTCGTCCGTCGACACGCTCGTATGCGACCAATCCTTCAAGCCCTGCTCGATCAGATACGGTATCACCTTCGGCAAGGCATCCGGCTTCAACTGCAAAAAGACCCCGCGGCTCAGTTTCTCCCATCCTTCTTCAGCCAAGGTCACACCGTGGTCGCTGGACAATCCCGCTGCGGCAAAGGCATTGATCGCATCCGGCGCCACCAGCCCCGAACCGTGACCTTCCACCACACCCCGGCTTTCCCAGGTCGCCTGCATCATTTCCCACAGGCGGCGATAGCCCGGCATCTCCGGATTCCACACACTGGACCAGTCCATCACCTCGTCGAGTCCGAGAACGCGCAAATCGTCTTCCATGAAATGCTTCATTTCCTCGTAGCCGTAATAACCTCCTCCCATTTCAAATGCGGTCGGGGGCGTGGCCGAACCGACTCCGACAAACACCTTTTGCGGACTCCCCGCCTCCTCGGCCAGCAACCAGAACTCATGGTTGTCCATGCCGATCACATTGGACATCTCATGCGATCCTTCGACCGTCCAGGTATTGCCGTCCGACAAAACCATGGGGGCCTCATACTCGGGCGTCACGTGGCTGCTTTCAATATGCTTGTGCGACTCACCAAAACCCGGCACCGCCCAACGCCCCGTCAGGTCCACCGTCTCCTTCGCCGTCCCCGGATAAGTGCCATGATCCCCGACCCAGGCAATACGCTCTCCGGAGACCACGATATCCTGGTTCTCCTCCCATATTCCCAAGTGCACGTTTAGAAGCGTCACATTACTGAGCAGGAGATCCGCCTGCTTCTTCCCTAAAGCCACCAAGGTCGCCTGTTGTCGGGCGGTCGCTTCTTCATTGAAGTCAAAAGGCCGGTCCTTCTCCAGCGGAGTCGCCACCGCGACTTTGGAAGGTTCGGCCGGGAGCGAGACGCCCGCAGCCATGAGGATGCCAATGGTAGAGAGAGCAGCGGTGATTTTCATGGCCGCAATTGAGCAGAGCGAATGCCAAAAGAAGGCCTGCACACGAGTGTCTGAGCATGGCTTCGCTAGACGCGACGCGAGCGGGGATTGCCCACTGGCCCTGAAAATGCTTTAAGCACAACCATGGTTATCAGTCTTGCCGGTTACTCCTTCCTTATACTTGTCGCGTGGCTTTGCTCCTCCTCGCGCAGCCACATCAACTGGCGTACGGTCTTCGGCGCCGTCGCGATTCAGTTCGGGTTCGGCGCCCTGGTCCTGTATGTTCCCTTCGGTAAGGTCGCACTGGAGTGGTTGGCCACTTTCGTATCTGCTGTGATTGCCTTCGGTGACGACGGCATCTCCTTTGTCTTCGGGAGCCTGAGTGACCCGTCCCAGAGCTTCGGCTTTCTCTTCGCCTTCAAGGTCCTACCGGTCATCATTTTCTTTTCATCACTGATCTCAGTACTCTACTACATCCGGGTCATGCCGCTCATCGTCCAGGTCATCGGCGGCGGCATCCGTTTCGTACTGGGCACCAGCCGCGCGGAATCACTCAGCGCCACCGCCAATATTTTCGTCGGGCAAACCGAGGCGCCGCTCGCGATCAAGCCTTACCTGCTCCGCATGACCCGCTCGGAATTCTTTGCCGTCATGGTCGGCGGCATGGCCTCCATCGCCGGCAGCGTGATGGCCGGGTATGCCTCCATGGGCATCGAATTGAAGTACCTGCTGGCGGCCTGCTTCATGGCCGCGCCCTCCGGCCTGCTCTTTGCCAAGCTGCTCCTGCCGGAAACCGAGACCCCCGATAACAGCAAGCTGGAGGAAGACAAGGAAGGCGCGCCGGTCAACCTCTTCGATGCCGCCGCCCACGGTGCCAGCGACGGACTGAAACTCGCACTCAACGTCGGCGCCATGCTTCTGGCTTTTATCGGCCTCATCGCATTGATCAATGGTGCGCTCTCACTGGTCGGCACTCTTTTCGGATTCGAGGACCTGAGCCTCCAGCTCGTCCTCGGCTATCTCTTCAGCCCGCTCGCCTGGCTCATCGGACTCCCCTGGCAGGATGCGGTCACGGGCGGCTCCTTTATCGGTCAAAAGCTCGTACTCAACGAGTTTGTCGCCTTCTCGGAACTGAAGCCGGTCCTTCCGGATCTGGCCCCGCGCAGCCAGGCCATCATCACCTTCGCACTGTGCGGCTTCGCCAATTTCTCCTCGATTGCCATCCTTCTGGGTGGATTGGGCAACCTCGCACCCAGTCGCCGACCGGAAATCGCGGAACTCGGCATGAAAACAGTCCTCGCCGGCACTCTGGCCAACCTCTCAAGCGCTGCAATTGCCGGTATGCTTATCTCGTAAATAAGCCATCCTTATAGGCAGCAGCAAAGTCGTATTTACGTTAGACCTTTACGTCGATTGCCCTAGATTAACCGTAAGGAGGTATCTATGAGGCTCTATACCGAATTTGCATCGGCCGAACGGTCCAGCTGGGAAGAACTCTACCAGCAAATCACCTCCATCAAGTCCTGCAGTAGCCTCGTCGACCTGTACGACCAGCTGGATGAAAACCTAATGCTGCTGAACCAGCACCGGCAAATCGTGTACCTGAATCCAACCTGCCTGCGAATGTTGGGCTTGGACGATCCGGCCAAAGCCTACGGGTGCCGCCCGGGCGAGGTCATGCACTGTTGCCATGCCACCGAGGACTCCAATGGCTGCGGCACCTCCTGGCATTGCCGTTTTTGCCAGGCCTTGCGCGCGTACATGGCAAGCCAGTCCGGCCGCGTCGCGGTGAAGAACTGCCACATCCAACTTGAATACAGCAACCAGACCATACACTGCCGGATCGGCTGTATCACGATGCGTGTCAATGGGCAGCCATACACCTTGCTCCAAATCGAACCGATCGACACAAGCAGCAGCTCAAAACAGGACGAACGTCTCCAGGACCTGAGACGCCGCTAATCCGAAGGACAACGCCCGGCCTAGCTTAAGCCAAGCCCCGCTGGCTGCCTTGGACGAATTCAAGGAAGGCCCGGACCACGGGATCTTCCGCATCCTCCGTCGCCACGAGTTTCTCGATGGCTTGGCTACGATTGAGCCCTTCCTTGTAGAAAACCTTAAAGATGCGCCGCACCAAAGAGACCTGATCCGGGGTAAATCCCGAACGCTCCATACCAACCTTATTGGTGGTCCGAACCATGGCGGGATTGCCGTCCCCGATCATGTAAGGTGGAATGTCCTGAACAACCTTGGAGGCTGCACCCGCCATCGCGTAGTCGCCGATCCGGCAGAACTGGTGCACGCCGGAACCCCATCCGATATTGACGTGGTCTCCGACCTCCACATGGCCTCCCAAAGCCGCATGGCTACTCATGACCAAGTGATTCCCGACAATACATTCGTGGGCCACATGACTGTATGACAGAATGAGATTGTGGTCACCCAGTACGGTCTCGGTTTCCTCCGTTGTCGCGCAGTGCACAGTGGTAAATTCGCGGAAGACATTGCCCGATCCGATCCGCAGCCCCGGCGAACCGCCACGGTACTTCAAATCATGAGTCTTGCCCCCGACATAGGCATAGGGATGCACCTCGTTGTTTTCGCCCATGGTCGTAGCTCCATCCACGGTGGCATGGTGCATCACATGTGTGCCCTTGCCGATTTTGGCCATGGGGCCGATGTAGGCGTAGGGCCCGACGCGGACGCCGTCGTCCAATTCAGCCCCGTCTTCGATGACAGCGGTGGAATGTATTTCCGTCGACATGTGCGTGCTCCTTAGTCCTGAGTATCCGCCAACATGAACATCAGTTCGGCGCTAGAGACGACCTTGCCGCCAACCTTGCACTCGGCACTGGCATTGGCCAACTTGTTGCCACGAACCTTGTTCAGCTTCACATGCACCTCAAGGGAATCTCCGGGCTCGACGGCCTGACGGAACTTCACCTTGTCCGTGCTCATGAAAAAGGCGATTTTGTTCTCCCCTACGGGAATGCGCCGGAGCAGGAGCACACCGGCCGCCTGGGCCATGGCTTCAATCTGCAGGACCCCCGGCATGACAGGACGTCCCGGATAGTGCCCTTGAAAGTAAGGTTCATTGATGGTCACGTTCTTGAGGGCCACCAACTCGTTTTCGTCGATGATCTCCAACACACGGTCGATCATGACAAAGGGATAGCGATGCGGGAGCAGGTCCAGCACACGGCGAATATCAAGGCTGCTTTCGTGTGCTTCCACCATTCTCGGTCGGTCCTTGGCTGCCGCCTCCTTTTTCGCCCCCTTGGCCTTATCCAGCATCTTCTTGCGCAGCGCCTTGGAAAGCTCGGCATTCAGGGCGTGGCCGGGCCGCACCCCGATGATGTGCGCCTTGATCGGCATCCCCACAAGAACGATGTCACCGATGATATCGAGCATCTTGTGACGGACAAACTCGTCCTTGAAACGCAGCGGTTCCTTGGAAACGATTTTATCTCCTTTGATAACGATGGCACTGTCGAGACTGCCGCCCTTGATCTTGCCCAGCTTGAGCAACTCCTCAATGTCCTCGTAGATGGTGAACGTACGTGCCGGAGCAATCTGCGCGATGTAGGTCTCGGGATCCACATCAAGCATCAGGTGCTGGGTATGGATGCCGCGGTCATCCGCCGAGGTGCAGGTGATACGGAAACCGTCATGCGGCAGGGCAATAATGGAACTGCTGCCACGGGTCACAGAAATCGGCTCGTCGAGGACGAAATATTCACGTTCCGCATCCTGTTCGACCGGTTCCGCCTGTTGGACCAAGTTGACAAAATGCTTGGCTGAACCATCCAGGATAGGGGGCTCACTGGCATCCATCTCGATCAGCACGTTATCGACCCCGCAGCCATTCAGAGCGCTCAGTACGTGCTCGACAGTATGCACCTTGGCATGACCGTCCGCAATGGTGGTACTCCGCACCAGATCGTCAACCAAGTCGATCAGCGTTTTGAGCTCCGGCTTGCCGTAAAGGTCCATGCGCTTAAAGACAATCCCGTGATTCACCGGTGCCGGTTTAAGCGTGAGATGGACTTCTTCGCCCGTGTGCAAGGACTTCCCGCTAATGGAGACTTCCCTCAAGATGGTGCGCTGCTTCATGAAATTGGTAATAAGACACGTTGGGCTGGGTCCGGAATGGAGCACAGCTAGTGGAAATGCCCCAAGCTAGGACTTGTCACGAACATGTAAAGCATCCGTTTTGGCTCCGTGCCGCCATTCCGCAGGTCCCATTCCTGAATAATAAGGAATATTACCTCCGTTCATTTGACTTCCTTATCGCATATCGCAATATTACGATAAAGAAATGATGGCACTGAACCATACAGACCGCTTTTCGGCCGAATATAGCGAACTCGCCGCTTTCGCCGGAGCGATGGCGCATCCCGCGCGAATTGCGATCATCAACCTGCTTCAGGAGAAAGGCGCAGCCTCCTGCGGTGAAATCGTGGCGATGCTTCCACTGGCCCAGGCAACGATTTCGCAACACCTGCAAGTGCTCGTAAAGGTCGGCTTGCTTCAGCGTCAAAACAAGGGTCCTAAGACTTGCTACTCAATAAACTGCGATGCTCTCCGCAGTTTTTGCCACAATTTCCAGTGCACCCTCGGCACTGTCGAACAAGAGAACAATACCGAACAATCAAAATAAAGGCAGGCTATGAACCTCGATAAAGCAGTCATGATCTTCGCAGGATGCGTCGTTCTGACGAGCGTCGCCCTCGCTTTTTTCATCAGCAACTGGTGGCTACTGCTCACCGTCTTTGCTGGTTGCAACATGATCCAGGCAGCCTTCACCGGCTTCTGTCCCATCGTCTATCTACTCCGTGCATTCGGCATCCCCGCCGGCTGCGCTTTCAAGGGCAAGAATCAGGCTGATTCAGAATAGCCCAATCCTCCATCCCCGACATCCCCCGCCTATGAAACCGTTCGTCGAATTCACTCTGCGAAGGCCACGGACAATTATAGCCGTCAGCGCAGTCATAACACTTGCCATGCTCTTACTGGCGGCTCTTCCCAGTATTTCCCCAAAGACCTTCCCCTACCTGAACGGAGTGAAGGTCGACACGGACCCGGAAAATATGCTGGCCTCGGATAACCCTGCGAGGATCCTCCACCGCGCGGAGAAAACCGAATTCACGCTCTACGACCAGATCGTGCTTGGCGTGGTCAACGACGTCAACCCCGACGGGGTCTTTAACACCAAGACACTGGGCAATATCTACGCGTTGACCGAATACGCCAAATCGCTCGAAGGCGTGATCGCCCCCGAGTTGATCGCCCCCTCCACCGTCGACAATATCGAGCAGGCTGGCATCGGTGCGGTGTCCTTCAACTGGCTGATGCCCAAGCCTCCCCAGACCGAAGCCGAGGCCACACAGATCCGCGATGCAATGCTGCGGCTGCCCATGATGCGCGGATCGTTGATCGACGAGAACGGCAAATCACTGATGCTCTATATCCCGATCCAAAGCAAAGACATGAGCAACCGGATCTCGACGGCACTCCTGCAGAAAATCGACAGTCTGGACAAAGCCGACGGCGAAGCCTACCACATCACCGGCCTGCCGGTCGCCAACGACACTTTCGGGGTGCAGATGTTCGTCCAAATGGCGATCTCCGCGCCCATGGCGATGGCACTGATCTTCGCGCTCATGCTGCTCTTCTTCAAGCGTTTCGGCCTGATCCTCTCACCGATGCTGGTGGCCATGATGACCGTGATCATCACGATGGGAGCATTGATCGCGAGCGGACAGACGATCCACATCATGTCGTCCATGATTCCGATTTTCATCATGCCGATCGCCGTCCTGGATGCGGTACATATTCTCTCGGAATTCTACGACCGCTATCACCTGATCGGCAACAAGCGGGACACCATCCGCCAAGTGATGCATGAACTGTGGAAACCGATGTTTTTCACCTCCCTGACCACGACGGCCGGTTTTGGCTCACTCATGCTGGCTCCGATTCCGCCAGTCCAGATTTTCGGGGGGTTTATCGCAACCGGCGTGATGTTGGCCTGGTTACTCACGGTTACCTTCATCCCAGCCTATATCTTGATGCTGCCGGAAAAGTCCTTGAACAACTTCGGGCTCAAGCATCAGGACGGCGACCACAGCAGCGGGCTCCTTCGAGGCATGGCACGCCTGACCGGCTCCTTCCCCAAAATGATCCTGGCACTTGCCCTGTTACTTCTGGGCATTTCCGCCTACGGCATCAGCCGCATCCAGATCAACGACAATCCGGTCAAATGGTTTGAGCCGAAGCACCGGATACGGGTCGCCGACAAGATCCTCAACGAACGCTTTTCCGGAACCTACCCCGCTTACATCCTGATCGATGCAGGCCAGGAAAACGCCTTCAAGGACCCGGAGATGCTCAATTACCTGAATAAGTTCCAGGCGGAGCTCGAAGCCCATCCGAATGTCGGAAAGACCACATCCGTCACCGCGATCGTGCAAACGGTCTACCGCGAGATGATGGAGGGCAACTCCGACTATTACCGGATCCCCGGGAGCAACCGGGCGGTCGCCCAGACCCTGTTGACCTTTGAAAGCAGCCACCGCCCGAGTGACCTCTACCACTTCGTCACACCCGACTTCTCCAAAGCCGTCGTCTGGCTACAGCTCAACAGCGGCGACAACCGCGAGATGAGCAGCGTGGTCAAGTACGCCGACCAATACATGAAAGACCATCCGATCCCCTCGGAAGCCACATCCGACTGGTTCGGCCTCACCTATATCAATGTCATCTGGCAGGAAAAGATGGTCGCCGGCATGCTGGAAGCCCTGCTCTCCTCCTTCGCCATCGTCCTGGTTCTGATGATCGTGCTCTTCCGCTCCGTCTGGTGGGGCACGCTCTCCATGATTCCTTTGACCCTGAGCATCGCCATCATCTACGGCATCATCGGTCTGGTCGGGAAGTCCTATGACATGCCCGTCGCCGTGCTTTCCTCGCTCAGCCTCGGACTGGCCGTCGACTACGCCATCCACTTCCTCGCGCGCAGCCGCGTGACGAGGCTGCGTCACCCGGACTGGAAATCCACCCTTCCGGAAATGTTCGGCGAGCCGGCACGTGCGATCACCCGCAACATCATCGTCATCGGCGTGGGATTCACCCCACTGCTGCTCGCCCCTTTGGTGCCTTACCAGACAGTCGGCATGCTCATCTCCGCAATCCTGCTGATCGCAGGCTTGGTCTCACTCCTCGTACTTCCGGCACTGATAACGGTCTTCGAAAAGCAACTGTTCAAAAACGCACCCACCGAATGACTCAGCACTCATTCCCGCAACCTTACACATCATGAAACGTATCCTCCCCAGTCTATTTCTTATCCTGGCAAGCCACGCCTTTGCCATCACCGCGCAGGAGGTCGCCAACAAGGCAGCCGCAGCGTCCTATTACACGGGACAAGACGGCCGCGCCCACGTGACCATGACGATTACCGACGCCCAGAACCGGGAACGCAGCCGCGAGTTGACCATCCTGCGTCACGATGAAACCGACTTGGGCGACCAGCGCTTCTACGTGTATTTCCAGGAACCGGCCGATGTTGCCGATACGGTCTTTCTCGTCTACAAGCATCCGGATGGCGATGACGACCGCTGGCTTTACCTGCCTGCGCTTGACTTGGTCCGCCGCATCGCGGCCAGTGACGAGCGCACCAGCTTCGTCGGCAGTCACTTCTACTATGAAGATGTCTCCGGACGTTCCCCCACCGAGGACGAACATGAATTGCTGGAAACCACTGACAACTATTACGTTCTGCTCAGCAAACCGAAGCAGCCGGACAAGGTCGAGTTCGCCAGCTACAAGACCTGGATCCACAAAAGTAGCTTCCTGCCGGTCAAAACCGAATACACGAACAAGCAAGGCAAGGTCTACCGCAACTATCAGGCCCTAAAAGTTGAAACGATCCAAGGGCAGCCAACCGTCATGGTGTCCAAAATGACGGATCTCGACCGCGGAGGCAGCACCACCTTGACTTACAGTAAGGTGCAATATGACCTCGGCATCGAGGCCGATATATTTACGGAGCGTTACCTCCGAACTCCGCCTCACCAGTACCTCAATTAGCCCCCCCCTAAAAGCAAGCCTCCGTCCCCACGCTCATGCTGAAATCGTCGTTGATCTTCCTGCTAACCGCAGCCACATGCCTCGCAGAGGAGCCACCCCTGCCTTTGGGGCTCGGATCGGACGAACCAGCCCTGCCGGCCGGGCTCTCTGGCGAGGCGCCTGCCTTGCCGGAAGGATTGGGCGGCGATGAACCCAGTCTGCCCGTCGGTCTCGGGGAGCCCCCAGCCTCCCCAGGCGAAACGGCAATACCCGAGGCAAACTCACCCGGCCCAATCCGTTGGGACCTGAACGGCTTCGCTGAACTGAGGGCAGGCGCCTGGACACAGGAGAATCCGGTAGAGCCTGAAGCTTCACTGGCCGAGCTACGCTGGCAACTCGACCTCAGCGCACACTACAAATCGACCTCCGGGCAGGCCACTGTCGACCTCATCGGCGATGCATTTTCCGACGAGCGATCGATTGACCTGCGTCGAGGCAAAGGCTGGATGGATGTGCGTGAACTATGGATCAGTAGCCCGCTTTCGGACCGGATCGACCTCAAGGCCGGACGCCAAGTCAACACTTGGGGCACAGGCGACTACCTATTCATCAACGACCTCTTTCCCAAAGATTGGCAATCCTTCCTACTCGGCCGAGACGATGAATACCTGAAGGCTCCCGGCAACGCGCTTCGGCTGAATTACTATAGCGAGCCGGCCAACCTCGACATCGTCTACACGCCCCGTTTCGCCCCCGATCGCTACATCAGCGGGGAACGCTTGTCCTATTACAGCGATGCCACCGGTGTGATCGGCGGGGAAGATCAGGAGGTAAGGACAGAGCTGCCCGATTCCGGCGAAATCGCAGCCCGCCTGCATCGACTTATCGGAAGCACGGAAGTCGCACTCTACGCCTACCACGGCTATTGGAAGAGTCCGGCCGGCCAAAACACAAAAGGCAAAGCCATCTTTCCCCGTCTGACCGTCGGTGGTGCCAGTGCACTCAAACCCATCGCCGGAGGAATCGCCAAAGCCGAGTTCGGGTACTACTATAGCGGGGACGATTCGGGCGGCGACGATCCGCTCATCCGGAACTCCGAATACCGCTTCCTCGTGGGTTATGAACACGAACTCGCGAGCGAGTTGACCGGGTCTTTCCAATGGTATGTCGAGCACATGGACCATTATGACGACTATCTGGACACGCTTCCCGAAGGAGCCGCCGCAAGGGATGAAACGCGCCACCTGCTCACTGTCCAACTCACGAAGTTGCTCATGATGCAAGACCTGCGCCTCTCGATCTTTGTCTTCTACTCGCCGACAGACGAGGATACCTACCTCCGACCGAACCTGCTCTATAAGATCAACGACCAATGGCAGAGCACGGTCGGCGCAAACGTGTTCTTCGGCGAGCACAAGCATACCTTCTTCGGCCAGTTCGAAAACAACACCAACGTTTACTTCTCCCTGCGCCGCAGTTTTTAGCCCGTAGATCAACTGGGCAGGGTCCAGACCTGCCTTCCGGCTGAAGCAAGTCGCCGAGCGCTTCGCCTCAAGCGCTAGATGACCGGAACTGTCGCCTTTAGTGCGTGCCATTCAGCGCAGGTCACCCTACATCTCGGAAGAAGTAAGCAACTTTCCCGTTGCAAGCCCTGTCCCGTATCCCGTATCCCGTATCCCAATCATGCTCGAAAACCTGACAGACAAGCTCGGCCAAGCCCTCCGCAACCTCCGTGGTGTCGGTAAACTGACCGAAGAGAACATGGAAGAGGCGCTGAAAGAGGTGCGCAAGGCGCTGCTTTCAGCGGATGTCCACTTCAAGGTCGCCCGCGAATTTGTCAGCAACGTCCAGGAGCAATGCGTCGGTCAGGAAGTGCTCAAATCGGTGACACCCGGCCAGCAGGTGATCAAGATCATCCACGATGAACTGGTCAAACTCCTCGGCGAAGGTGCGACCGAGCTGGAGGACAAGAAGCCGCTGCGCATCATGATGGTGGGCCTGCATGGCTCCGGTAAAACCACAAGTTCGGGCAAACTGGCCCGCTATTTGGCCAAAAAGCGGGACTACCGGCCCGCACTGGTAGCCTGCGACGTCTACCGCCCGGCCGCGATTGACCAGCTCGAAACATTGGCCAAGGCCGAAAACTGCTTTTTCTACGGCGACCGGGAGGAAAAGAATGTGGTGAAAATCGGCAAGCGCGGCCTGGATGCCGCCAAAAATGCCGAGGCGAACCTTATCATTTTCGACACTGCCGGCCGGCTCCAGATCGACCATGACCTGATCGAAGAAATCAAGGACCTGAAAAATGCGGTACAGCCCGACGAAATCCTGCTGGTGGCAGACGCCGCGCTCGGTCAGGAAGCAGTCAACGTGGCCAAGCATTTCCATGAAGCCGTCAATATCACCGGCATCATCCTGACCAAGTTGGACGGCGATGCGCGCGGGGGTGCCGCCCTCTCAATGAAGACGATCACCGATACGCCCATCAAGTTCATGGGGATCGGGGAAAAGCCGGACGAATTCGAGGTCTTCCACCCCGACCGGATGGCTTCGCGGATCCTCGGCATGGGCGACGTGGTCTCCCTGGTCGAGAAAGCCCAGGAGACCATCGACCAGAAGGACGCCGAGCGGATGGCGGAAAAGCTGCGCAAGGCCGACTTCAACCTGGAGGACTTCCTCGCCCAGATGCAACAAGTCAAGAAAATGGGTTCGCTCGGCTCGATCGTGGGCATGCTGCCCGGAGCCAGTGGCCTGCAGATCGGGGACGAGGAAGAAAAGAAAATGGCCCGCACCGAAGCCATCATCCTTTCGATGACGAAGCAGGAGCGCCAGCAACCGCGCCTCCTCCGCGGCAGCCGCTTGAAACGGGTAGCCGATGGCTCGGGCGTCCAGGTCAAGGAGGTCAACGCGCTGCTCAAGCAGTTCGGCCAGATGCAGAAAATGATGAAGATGATGCGGGGCGGCAAAGGCCGGAAGATGATGAAGGCCATGAAGGCTCAAATGGACGAAAACGGCGGCATGCCGGGCATGCCAGGCATGTAGACGACAGGCTGGCGTCGGGGCGCGGATGTAAGGATCGGCTTGAAAAGTGCTCAAACTGCATCGATAAGTTGCTACGATGCTGAACGACGACCTTGATATCGAATCACCACTGGAAGACCTGGACACCATTCTGGTCGACGAGACTGCCCTGAAGTCCCGGCTGCATGAGCTCGGACGGCAAATTTCAGCGGACTACAAGGGCCAGGAAATTGCCGTAATCGCCATTATCAATGGTGCCGTCATTTTCGTAGCCGACCTGATCCGCCAAATCAATCTGCCGCTCCAACTGGACTGCGTCCGTGTCTCCAGCTACCACGACGAAGCGAAACCCGTGCGTACACCGGAGATCATCGACCGCATCCGGCTGGATCTGCAGGACGTCCACGTCTTGCTCATCGACGACATACTCGATACCGGTAACACGCTCTCCAAAATCGTGGAGGTCATCCGGAAGATGGGGCCCGCCAGCCTGAAGACCTGCGTCCTGCTGGACAAGCAGACTCCCCGCAAGGTGGACTTCGAAGCCGACTACGTGGGCTTTGTCGTGCCCGATGAATTCGTCGTCGGCTACGGTTTGGACTTTGCCGAACGCTACCGCCAATTGCCCTGCATCGGGGTTCTCAAGCCGGAATTGCAGAACCCGCCGGAGTGGGGCTGATCGCAGGAGCTACAGCGCCTGCTGCTCCAGCTCGACCCAGACCGTCATGGCCTCTTCCGTGAGATAGCGCTGGATCGCAGCTTCTTTCATTCCAAGACCGGTGAGCGCAAAACGGGTCATCTGCACCGCCACCGAATCAATGCGGCCCCGGTATCGTACGACAGGCGGTGATTGCAGACGTACCAGGCCGGAGGCACTCGCCAGGTGCTGGACGAAATGAAAGAGGTTCTCCGCGGGGATATCCGGCAGGCGAACATCACCACATTCTTGCGCCACGTTGAGGGAATCATCGAAGAAACGCTTGATCGGAGGCACCCAACGCTTGAGGAAGCGACGGGCAAAGACGCCGTCCTCGGTAAAGCTGCGATAGAAAAGCCGAACCGTGGGATCGCCCAGCGAGGGCTCATGTATCACCACCAGCCGGATGAACATGAAGACCAGCTGTACCAAAGCCCCGGTCCCCGGCTCCAACTTGCGAGCCAAGCGTACGACTACCGGCTCGATACGGTGCTCATAGCGCGTCAGAATCTCCTCAAAGAGCGCTTCCTTGGTCGGGAAATAACGGAAGATCAAGGCCTCGGACACATCGCAGGCCTTCGCCAACTCGCGCGTGGAAACCCCGCTCAAGCCCTTCTCCGCAAAAAGTGGAAGCACCGCGGAGAGGATCGCCTCCTTGCGCGCTTCCGCGGATAACCTGCGCTTCTTTGTGTCTGCCATCAACTCAATGAAGGAGGCTGCAACTCAAGCGGCAAGCCTTTAGCTTTCAGAGTCCACAGGCTCAAACAGCGGAATCTGGCGGAGTTCCTTCACGATGATCAGCCCCTTGTCGGTCAGACGGATATCAGGAATCACGGAAAGCGGAATCAGGTTGAAGCCCATATATGGAATCCCCAGTCCCTTCGCCTCCCATGCCCGCTTGAATACTTCCGTTTCAGCCTGCACGTCCGTCGCCCGCTTGTCCGAGAGCAAGCCGGAAAGCGGCAGGGGCACGGAGGCAATCACTTCTCCATCCTCCACCATCACGATTCCACCCCGCATGGTCTCAATTGCACGCAGGGCAATCTCCATGGACGCTTCATCCGCACCGGCAATGACGATATTGTGCGCATCATGCCCGACACTGGAAGCCACGGCTCCGGAGCTCAGCTTAAAGCCAGCCATCAGCCCGTGCCCAACAGTGCCGGTAAGGCCATGGCGTTCAACGACAGCCACATGACAGAGATCGTGAGCGCCGAGCAAAGACGTCCAATCCGGGTAGGCCTCCAGTTCCATCGGCTGATGGAAACAAGCCACCCCCGGCAGCTTGACTTCCATCACATTCGCAACGCAGGGCGCATCCGGGAGTTCGGGAATCAACTCCACCTGTCCGGGGAGACGGACAGTCTCATAGGCAGCCTGCGGATAAGGCCAGCGTTTGTGCGTCAATTGCTCCTCCAATTGCGGCGTGGGCTTACGCCCTTCAATCAGGAGCTCGCCGCCGTACCAGGTATTTTGGGGCACAAATGCATCGTCCAGAAGTACTATATCAGCGCGACGTGAATGCCCCAGGGCACCAATCTCATGATCCATTGCGTAACGTGTCGCCGGGTGCAGCGAAATCATGCTCCAGGCCTGCAGAGGATTCAAGCCGCTGCGCATCGTCTCACGTGCGCACCAGTCCAAACCGAAAAGAAAGAGATCCTCGGCATCGCGGTCATCCGTGCAGAGGCAAAGTCGCTTGGTATTGGCCCCCAACTTCGTCACCAGAGTGATGATGTCCGGCAAGGCATGCCAGGCCGTCCGGGGATTCCCCGCCCTCATGAACAACCAGAGACCGGACTCCAGGAATTCCTCCGCAATAGCCTCATCAATCGCCTCGTGCGTATCGGTAATGCCGCTGGCGGCATAGGCCGCCACGAACTCCTGCCCATAGCAATGCCCGCACACCGGACGGCCCCGTTTGTGGGCTTCCGCCAGAATCGCATGGCTCCGGGGATCCCCCAGCGTGACCGCTACATGGTCCATTTTTTCTCCCAGTGCGACCGCTTCCGGCCACTGGTCAAAGATCTCACCGATCTTGTCCGGGGTCAGGTCACCTCCCGCCGTTTCAAATTGGGCACCGGCCGCGGGGACCGTACTCGGGACCGTCAAAAAAACCGAAAGCGGCGCATGCCGTGCATCCTCCAACATCCACTCGATACCTGCTACATCGCTCACATTCCCGATCTCATGACTGTCGCAGAATAGTGTGGTCGTTCCATTCAAGAGTGCGGCCTCTGCATAGGCGCAGACCGTCATCATGCTGCTTTCGATGTGCACGTGCGGATCGACCCCGCCCGGTGCCAGAATGCCTCCGTTCACATCGTAAACGTTTGCGCCGGACAGGCCCGACGCCTTGTAGCTTCCCGCAGCCTTCACCGCGGCAATCCGGCCCGCCGTCACCCAGATTTCCTTGTCCGGAAGAAAACGCTCGCTGTAGGGCGACAACACGCGCCCCCCGGTGATGACCAGATCCGGCGCACTGCGAGCCGACGCGACGTCCGCCAGTTGGCGGGAGACTGAAGATAGGGGTGGAACGGAGAAACGTGTCGGCATGGATTGGATGGGTTGAATCGTTGATTGAAAGGAAGTACCAGCCCTCCGGCAGCATTCGCAATGCCAAGCCACGCAAATAAGTAAGCACTTACTTAAGTATGCACGCAAAGCATCCAAGCTGCCCCCAAACACGCCCCCATCTTTAGGCAAGCGGCACCGGCTCTCGTGAGAGCTTTGCACGAATCAGGCCATTCAAGACGCGCACCGACCAAAGAACACCGACACCCCCGGAAAGAAGGTCTGTCAAGACTCTGGCAAAGAAGATCCCGTAAAGCCCGAACCATAAATTGCCGGCGAGCGAAAGCGGCAACAGCAGCACCAACACGCGCACAAGGTTCACTCCGAAGGAATGAAGGGGTTGCTTGATCCCATTGAGAAAGAAGCCGCAGTAGCGATGCACCTCCATCATACCGTAGCCTGCCGGCATGATCCACATATAGCGACTCAGGATACGAATCACCGTCTCGTCTTCGCTGAAGATTCTCGCGATGGGACCGGCGAAGATCGCAAACACCACCGCCATGAACAAACCGAATCCGAAAGCAAAGAGGTAACTGTAGCGCTGGGCATCACGAACCCGGTCGAGCCGGCCGGCACCGAAATTTTGCCCGACAAAGGGCACCAGCGAAATACCGAGCGCCATGGGGACCATGAAGGCGAACATTTCCACACGCCCCGCAGCGCCGCAGGCCGCCACGGCCTCCGGCCCATGCTGCGCCACCAGCCACGTGATCACCGCTCCGGAAATCGGCATGAGCACACTACTCAGGCAACTGGGCAAACCGATCTTCAAGACTTCACCCCAAGAGCGCAACATGGAGCGCGGCGACCAATGGCGAAGACTGATGAGATGATGCTTCCGCCCCAGAACATAAAGCACCGCAGTGCAGGAAAAGGCCCGGGTGATCAGGGTCGCGAGTGCGGCTCCCTTGATTCCCATGGCCGGGACAAAGGCAAAGCCGAAGATCATGATCGGATCGAGAATGATGTTCAGGATGGAACTTCCCATCATGATCATGCTCGGCCGGACGGTGTCACCGGTAGCCCGGACGATATTGGCGGCGGTCATCGGCAAGACCATAAAGACCACCCCGGAATACCAGACCGTCATGTATTCACGCACCAGAGGCATGACGTCATCCCCCGCCCCCAGTAGGCTGAAAAGCGGATCTATTGTCAGCCACCCGGCAACCGAGATCACGGCGACGATCGAAACGCTCAGGATCAGCGTATGCGTGGTAAGAACCCTCGCCTCCTCATGCCGGTCCGCCCCGAGGGCGTGCGAAACCACAGCCGTGGCTCCCATCCCCAGGCCAGCTGAAAGCGAGATCAGAAACATAACCACCGGGAAGCTGAAGCCCATCGCCGCAAGCGGAAGGGTTCCGAGCTGCGCGACAAACCAGGTATCCGCCAGATTGAAGGCATTCATCGCAAAGGTCCCGCCGAGCATCGGCACCGCCATGCGCAATAGCGTGGTGAGCACTGGTCGCTGAGTGAGTCGTGCGGCGGATGAAGGTCGTTCGGACATAATGAAACAATTGTTTCAAATGAAGAACGCGCACAACCTCCGTTTTCAAGCCACGGTCGCATTTTCCACACTTTGGCAGCAAGCAAGCCGATCAAGATTGATATTCCCTGATGCGGTTGCCCACGACTAGAGAAAGTGTCATATTCCATCGATCGGCTCTGAAAAATCCCATGACTTTGACACCCCATTCCCTCACCCGTACACAAGCCTACATTAACGGCCAGTGGCTTGACGCACAGAGCGGCCTAAAATTCAACGTCAGCAATCCGGCCAGCGGTGAAAGCATCGCTCAAGTCGCCGACTGCGGCGCGGAAGAGACCCGCCAGGCCATCGAAGCGGCCGAAGCGACCCTCCCCGTCTGGCGGGCAAAGACCGCGCAGGAGCGTTCGGAACTCCTGCGCCGCTGGCATGGGCTGGTGCTCCAACATAAGGATGCCCTGGCAAGCATTCTCACATCGGAACAAGGCAAGCCCCTGAGTGAAGCCGCCGGAGAGATCGCCTACGGGGGCAGCTACATCCAATGGTTTGCCGAGGAGGCCAAGCGCATCTACGGCGACATGATCCCACCGCCCGCGAACGACAAGCGCATCGTCGTCATCAAGCAAGCCGTCGGCGTGGTCGCGTCGATCACTCCCTGGAATTTCCCCAATGCCATGCTCGCCCGTAAAGCGGCGCCCGCCCTGGCAGCTGGCTGCACCTTCGTGGCAAAACCCGCACACGAAACACCGCTCTCGGCCCTCGCCCTCGCCGCCCTCTCTGAGGAGGCAGGCATCCCTCCCGGTGTATTCAACGTTGTCTGCGGCAGCAATTCCGCAGTCATTGGCCAGGAACTCACGAAGAACCCGCTGGTCCGAAAACTCACATTCACCGGTTCCACGGCAGTCGGCAAACTATTGCAGGAACAGTGCACAGCCACAGTCAAGAAGACCTCCATGGAACTCGGAGGGAACGCCCCCTTCATCGTCTTTGATGATGCCGACCTGAATGCGGCCATCGCAGGTGCCATGGCGTCCAAATACAGAAATGCCGGCCAGACCTGCATCTGTGCCAACCGGATTCTGGTTCAATCAGGCATCCATGACCGCTTCGTCGAACGGCTTCATACAGAGGTATCACGGCTCCAGATGGGCGCAGGCACCGATCCGGCGGTCGACATGGGCCCGCTCATTCACAAGCAGGCGGCGAAAGAGGTCGACGCAATCGTCCAGGACGCACTGTCCTTAGGCGCGCAAGCAAACGCCGGAGGCAAAGTTTCCGAACTGGGCCCCTGCTTTTACGAGCCGACGATCCTAAGCGGATGCACCCCGGCCATGCGCTGCTTCCGCGAGGAAATCTTCGGCCCGGTCGCTGCTGTTTTCAAATTCGACACGGAAGCTGAAGCGATCGAGCTGGCCAACAACACGGAATACGGGCTGGCCGCGTATTTCTACACGCTCGATCACAGTCGCATCTGGCGGGTCGGCGAAGCGCTGGAATTCGGCATCGTCGGCATCAACGAAGGGCTGGTTTCCAATGCGATGGCTCCCTTCGGCGGCGTCAAGCAATCCGGCCACGGGCGCGAGGGCTCGAGGTACGGCATCGATGACTACATCGAGATCAAGTACATGTGCATGGGTGGTATTTAAAATATCGATACAACTTACCCTCAAACATAAGATGCATTTGCCCGCGACAAAACAAGGAGCAAGGATCGGGTGGCGTCCGCAACCCGATCCGCATATAATGCCAATTCTAAATAATTCTGGCGGTATCGCCGTCATCCGGCTCACGCCGGAGGCTACATCCGCGCGGATTCGTAGCATCGGCGGTTACGCCGATGACGGATTTAAGAGACGCCATAATTAAATCGAATAGGTATAATGCCCACATGAACGACTACGACCGGATCGCCCGAATTATCGAGTACCTGGACAGCCATCACACGCGACAACCGGACTTAACCGAACTGGCGTCGATGGCCGGCTTGAGTCCGCACCACTTCCACCGTTTATTTACCCGATGGGCCGGCGCAACGCCGAAGGAATTCCTTCAGGCGCTGACCTTTGCCCACTCCCGAAAGCGACTCGCAGACGGGCACCCTCTTCTCGAAACTGCCCTCGATTCGGGACTTTCGGGCCCCGGCCGGCTCCACGACCTTTGCTTGAAACTGGAGGCGGCCAGCCCCGGCGAAATACGTTCCGGCGGCGCCGGCTGGACCTTGAAGGTCGGCTATGCGGACACGCCTTTCGGAACAGCCCGCATCGCGCAAAGCCCGCGCGGACTCTGCGCGCTGGCCTTCGAAACATCGCCCACCGAAACATCCCTCAACACCACCATCAGGGAACTATGGCCGAATGCCGGATTTGTCCGCGACGACGAGATGGCGCAGGCATGGGCCAACCGGATCTTCCATCCTACAGGGACCGTACGCCCCGAACAAAGCCTGCGGGCCCATGTGCGTGCCACTCCCTTTCAGATACGAGTCTGGCAAGCACTACTCGCAGTTCCGGAAGGCGCCCTCAGTACCTACGGCCGGATCGCCCATGCGATCGGCAAGGAAGGTGCGGCACGGGCGGTCGGCAATGCAATTGGCAGCAATCCGATCGCTTACCTCATCCCCTGCCACAGGGTCATACGGGAGACCGGAGCACTCGGGGGCTATCGCTGGGGTCGCACACGAAAAACCGCCATGCTGGCCCGGGAAGCCCTCGCTCAGGTCGATAAATAAGTCCCGCCGGTCAAAAGCTTCGCGTAGTCATCCAGCATGCGGGTCCCCTCACGCGGCTTGATCCGGTCGGCCTTGGTCGCGCGATCCACCTGCTTCTTCATTTGGCGCGTCAGGAGATGTCCGTCATACTGGGTAAAGCCCAGCACCTGATTCACGGTAAATCCCTGAATGCTGTCCTCGATGTAGAAATCATCCTCTTCATCATCCTCGAGAAAAACGTGCACTTCGTTCACCCGGCCAAAGAGGTTATGCAGGTCCCCCATAATGTCCTGATAGGCTCCAACCAGAAACACTCCGAGGTAGTAAGGCTGCTTGTCCTTCAGTCCGTGCAGGCGTATCGAAGAACGTACATCCTCCACATCGGTAAACTCGTCGATCTTACCCTCGCTGTCACAGGTGATATCCACGAGCGTCGCATCGACGTCCGGCCGCTCGTTCATGCGGTGAAGTGGCGCAACGGGAAACAACTGGTCGCAGGCCCAGTGGTCGATCAAGGACTGGAAGACCGAGAAGTTGCATACGTATTGCTCCGCCATCATCTTTGGCAGGTTCTCCAACTCTTCGGGCGTATAGTTGGCGGCTTTTCCAATCTCCGCGAGTTGCTGGCAAATCTGCCAATACAGCGCATCGGCCTCCGCCCGCTCCGACAGGTTCAAATACCCCAGGCTAAAGAGGTTGTTCACCTCTTCCTTCTTCTGAAGCGCATCGTGGTAACGCTCCAGCGGTGTCGAGTTGTGTGCGTTCTCCAAAATCGCTTCGAGGTCCCGCAGGATGACATTGCGCTTCTTCTTTTTGCCGGGCTTGAAATCCACCGAGTTTTTGGAAATTCGGTCGCACACTTCTGTGACCAAAATGGAATGTGGCGCCACGATAGCCCGGCCGCTTTCGGTCACGATATCCGGAACGGCGATTTCCTCATCGGTACACACATTCTTGATATTGTAGACCACGTCCCGGGCATATTCCCGCATGGTGTAATTCATGGAGCTCTCGTAGTTGCTGCGTGAACCGTCATAGTCCACCCCGAGACCGCCGCCGACGTCAATCAAGCGCATGGGAAAGCCCATACGGGTCAACTCACAATAGAAACGCGTGGCTTCCACCGTGGCCTTCTTGATCGTCTGGATATTCGGCACCTGCGAACCGATATGAAAGTGTATCAACTGGAGGCAGTCCGACATCCCGGCACGTTTGAGCCGGCGGGCCGCATCCACAATTTCGGGGCTGGTCAGACCGAACTTGGCCCCTTCACCCGAGGAACTGGCCCATTTGCCTTCTCCGGCGGTCGAGAGCTTGATGCGCAAGCCGATCAAGGGACGCACATCCAGCTTCTTGCTGATCGCAATAATGCGGGGCACCTCGCTCAGCTGCTCCACCACCAGAAAGATTTCCTTGCCCAACTTCCGGCCATAGAGCGCCAAACGGATAAAGTCGTCATCCTTGTAACCGTTGCAGATAACGAGCGCCTTTGGATCCTTATGCATGGCCAGGGCAATCATCAGCTCCGGCTTGCTGCCGCACTCGAGACCATAGTTGTAGGTCTTGCCCGCATCCTGAATCTCTTCGATGACCTCGCGCAGTTGATTCACCTTGATGGGAAAGACCCCGCGGTATTTACCCGCATACCCCTCATCCTGGATCGCATTACGGAAGTGCTCGTTCAGTTCCGTAACACGTGTGCGCAGCATATCCTGAATACGGATCGTCAACGGCAAGCTGAGCCCCTTGCTCTTCGCTTCCTTGATAATATCGTGGATCCGGATGGTACGCTCATTCCGGAGTGGCCGGACACACATATAGCCCTCCGCATCCACTTGAAAGTGGCCGCCCCCCCAGCGCTTCAGGCCGTAGTATTCCTCGGCATCATTCACGGTCCATGTGGGCTCAGCTTTCATATCCATATGCAATATTGACTTGGCGGGTGGAGAGTCGCGAAAGATGACGAATCCGCCTGCACAACGAAAGAAAAAACGCGAGGCTGGCAGCCAAGAGTAAACCCGCGGCAAGATATCAAAAATATCCTGCCGCAGCACCACACGACGTCAAAACATCGTTAAATCATCTTGAATCACTGGAGCATTTACTCTATAAGACCTTTGTCGTCTCTTCCGAGCTCTTTGCTCCAACTCCACCCCAAACTACATTATCCAAGTGAGCCATACTGCCGAACCCCCGGTCCCCGGAACCACTGAATCCGTCTCCAAATATTCACGTTTCCTTGCCTCCTGGTGGGGCACTTTCATCGGTGATGCACTCGCGATGCCTTGCCATTTCTACTACAAGGCCAATCTCATTGAGCGAGACTACGGCGTCATCACACATTACCTCAGTCCCAAAAGCCCGCATCCGGAAAGCACCCTCTGGCGGGAAAATTATGTGTCCTCCTGCCCGGAAGACGACATCTTGCACGACCAAGCAGCCGACTGGAAACGGCCGGGAGTCCATTACCACCAGCATCTGAAAGCCGGCGAGAATACCCTGAATATCCAGATCGCTCGCCTCTTGGCGGAGTCACTCGTCGAGAACAATGGCTACGACCAAACCGATTTCGCCAAGCGCTATATCGATTTCATGCTCCGGCCGGGCGCCCACAAGGACACTTATGTGGAGGAGTGCCACCGCACATTCTTCAAGAACCACGGGATGGGCAAAGCCCTGGAACGCTGCGGCGGCGAGGATTGCTTCATCAGCAGCCTGAGTGCGGTGGTTCCCCTGGTACTCTTCTACCACAAGGACCACGACTACCTCCTCAGGGTCGTACGCCAGCACCTCAGCCTCATCCAGAAAGGCGAAACCGCTGCGCGCGCCGGTGAGCTCTTCGCAGAGACCCTGTGCTGCCTGATCGAAGGCCAACCCTTGGAACAGGCACTTTTCGAAACCATTGGCCGCGACCATTACCAGGTCCTCACCTTCCCTTATCGCCGCTGGATGAGCAACCATTCCGACGAGGAAGTCGTCGGGCGGCTCGTCGGTTCAGGCAGCCATCTGGAAGACGCGCAGCCGGCAACCTACTACCTTGCGCTGAAATACGCGGACTCTTTCGAATCAGGGCTGATCCAGAATTGCCATCTCGGCGGCGACAACTGCAACCGTGGAGCCGCCCTGGGCAGCTTGCTGGGTGCAGCAGGCGGCTGCGAAGTCATTCCCGGACACTGGGTCGAAGGACTCGTCGATCAAAGCAAATACGACGCCTTGGGCGACGCGCTCTGGACCGCAAGCGGGGGGGACCGCGATTAGATGATCGCGGAGTAATCCTCCGCCTTCATCAGGCCATCCAGCTCGGAGCTGTCTTTGATGCGGACCTTAAGGATCCAGCCTTCGCCGAACGGGTCTTGATTGACCAGTTCCGGAGCGCTATCGACCGCTTCGTTCACTTCGAGAACCTCGGCCGCCACCGGCATATAGAGGTCTGAAGCCGCTTTGACGGACTCGACAACCCCGAAGGTGTCTTCAGCCGAAAACTCGGCACCGACTTCGGGAAATTCAACAAAGGTAATATCGCCAAGACTTTCCTGGGCATAGTCGGTAATACCGACGGTTGCAGTGCCGTCCTCGTGGACGAGCAGCCATTCATGGTCTTTGGTATAGAGGAGGTCGCTTGGAACTTGGCTCATTAAAATCAGCAGAGAGCAGGCTTACATGCTGGTCTCTTCAAAGAAGGCAATGATCTGCTCAATGATGTATTTGTGCTCAAGCGGTGTAATCTCGCCAGCTTCCAGCTTGCGGTCCGCTTCAAGGGCTTGTTGAGCCATTTTGGCAAAGGGATCAGCCCCGGTCGAGGCCGGCACCAGATCGCTCTTCATTTCGGTCTTCATCGTACCCGGCTCCAGATCCACATAGTACCCGAGATCCTGCTGCAGGCCGAAGCGGATGAAATTCTCGCTCTTAGCATTCGGAACCGGGGTAAAATACTTCACCGATGGGTTGTAGCCTTGCTTTTCGAGACGAATTTCATGGGTCAGCTTGCGGGGCAGTTTGGTTGTCAAGGGGGTGATCCCTGCGGGTTCGCCATTGATGTAAACACTCGCTTCAGAGGGGAAGGAAAGAATAACGACTTCCTGCGCAACCCCAGTCTGAAAAGAGGAGCAACCGGAGAAAAAGACAACCAGGGCAAGAGCGGAGAATAAAGATAAACAAGCTTTCATATCTGGGTATAAAATAAGTAAGTATGATAAGTAATCCCGCTAGGGACCCTCGGTCAAGACTATAGCCAGAGCGAAGGATGTCTTTTAACAAAGTGCTTGTATCCGCGGCAAAGCTTTCTTGGATAGCCACGTGCCGTTAACGCAGTTCCATTTATCCGTGAGCCCCACTGCTCATGGGCGCGCGGCACCCCACTAATGATACTCACATTCATTCTTGCCATCGCTTTTACTATCGGCGTGTCCGCACTTTGTTCGGTACTGGAAGCGATGATTCTCAGCACCAGCACGGCGGAGACTGAAAGCCTGAAAAAGCGTTACCCGAAGCGGGGCCAGCTTCTGGAGAAATACAAATCCAGCCTGGAAGAAACCAGCTCGGCGATCCTCAGCCTCAACACCATTGCCAACACGCTGGGAGCCACCATGGTCGGTGGCCTGGCGGTCCAAATCTGGCCGGAGGACAGCAATGTCCTGATGAAGATTTCTTCGGTCATGGCGATCGCCATCCTCTTTTTCTCAGAGATCATCCCTAAAAACGTGGGGGTGCTCTACCGCCCGGCCCTGCAACCAATCCTCGTGTTCCCCCTCGCCTGGGTCTGTGCCGTGATGATGCCGCTTTCCCGGGTCATCGGCTTCCTGGTTCGTTTCCTTCTCAAACCCACCGAACCCTCGACCGATTCCGACGAAGAAATCCTGCTCTTGGCTGAAAAAAGCGCCAAAGACGGCACCTTGACCTCGAATGAGCGCGATATGATCAACAATGCCCTCAGCTTGGACGAGTTGCTGGTCAATGAGATCATGACACCCCGTACCGTGGTGCACGCCATCGAGGACACCGAAACCATCGGCTCCCTCTTTGACACGACTCGCAACATCCCATTTGCCCGGATCCCGGTCTATCATGAGAAAATCGACAATATCACCGGCATCGTGCGTCGACGCGACCTCCTTACGGCCAAAGCCGAGGACCGGGACCACTTGATGATCACGGACTTAGCCCAGGAGCCCATTTTCGTACCCGACAATGCGGCGGCCTCGGATGCGCTCCAGACCTTCCTCAAACATCACCAGCAACTGGCCATTGCGGTCGACGAGTTTGGCTCCATGTCCGGTGTGATCACGATGGAAGACGTCATCGAACACATCATCGGCCAGGAAATCTTCGAGGATGACGATCCGGCGGTCGACATGCGGGAATTTGCACGTCACCGGCAATACGCCGAGAAACGGAAGGCCCGCAAACGCTCGAACGGCGGCCTCTAGCGAGAACCCAGGGCGAAATCCTTGGCGAAATACGTCAGGATCATGTCCGCCCCCGCCCGGCGGATGGCCAGCAGCGATTCGTCCCGGCAACGCTCCAGATCCAGCCATCCTCGCTCGGCGGCGGCCATAATCTGCGCATATTCGCCTGAAACCTGATAGGCCGCCAGGGGCAATTCCGTCTCCTCCCGCACCTCGCGGATGATATCGAGATAAGGCCCGGCGGGCTTCACCATGAGGATATCCGCGCCTTCGGCCTCGTCCAGCGCCGCTTCCATAAGGGCTTCGCGCCGGTTGCCCGGATTCAACTGGTAAGTCCGCTTGTCCAAATGATGCGTACCCGCGCTGCCGGCACTCCCCACCGCGTCACGGAAGGGGCCATAGAAGGCCGATGCGAATTTTGCAGAATAGGCCATGATTCCGGTCTTATCGAAACCATTTCCGTCCAGCGCCTCACGAATCGCGCCGACCCGCCCATCCATCATATCGGAAGGGGCGACCAGATCGACTCCGGCTTCAGCCGCGAGAACGGCCATCTCGGCCAAAACCTCGACCGTCGCATCATTGGCCAAGTCGCCGCAACTCACATCGTAGAGACCGTCGTGGCCATGCGTGGTATAGGGGTCCAGAGCCAAATCGGTAATCACCGCCATTTCGGGCAATTCCGCCTTCAAGGCACGGATGGCCCGAAGCACCAAGGTATCCGGATTCAGAGCCTCACGCCCATCGTCCGATTTCAGAGAGGCATCGAGCTTGGGAAAAAGCGCAATCGCTGGAATTCCCAGCCCAAGCAAGGCACGGGCCTCCTCGATCAGTTGGGGAATTGTCATCCTCGAGATGCCCGGCATCGACTCGATGGGCTCCGGGGCCCCGTCCCCGTCGATCACAAAGACCGGCTGGATCAAATTGTGCGGATGCAGATCCGTCTCCTGGGCCAGGGCGCGCAGGGAGGCAGTACGGCGCATACGGCGCGGACGGCGGGTCAGATCGAGGCGAAAATTGGTAGCTGCTGACATATCTTCGATAATTTCTATTGGCACACAGTGCCTAAGGCGCACAACTTTCAACCTAGAACCCAAAACTCGCAACTCACAAATGTCCGTCCAGCTCTACGATACGCACAGCCGATCCGTCCAAGCGCTTCCCTCCGAAAGCGACCACCCGCTTCGTTTCTACTGTTGCGGCCCGACGGTCTACGGCCCCGCACATATCGGAAATTTCCGCACCTTCCTGATCCAGGACACCCTGCGCCGCGTCCTGGAGGTGGACGGTTATACGGTCAAGCACGTGCGGAATATCACCGATGTCGACGACAAGACGATCCGCCGCTCCCAGGAGGAAGGCCTGCCTTTAAACAAGTTCACCGCCAAGTGGACAGACAAGTTTCATGCGGACTGCACCGCCCTGAACATGCTTCCCCCCAGCGTGGAACCCAGCGCCGTGGATCACATTCCTCAGCAAATCGCACTGGTGGAACAACTCGTCGCCAAGGGGCACGCCTATGCCACCGAAGACGGTTCCGTGTATTTCCGGGTCAGCTCCTTTGACAACTACGGCAGCCTCTCCAAGCTGAAGCAGCGCGAACTACAGACCCAGAACGAGAATTCCGCCGGCGAACTGAACGATGCGGACGAGTACGACCGCGAATCCGTCACCGACTTTGCCCTATGGAAGAGCCGCAAACCGGAGGATGGCGACAACTACTGGCAGAGTCCATGGGGCGAGGGACGTCCTGGCTGGCACCTGGAGTGCTCGGCCATGGTAGATAGCGCCTTTGAAGGGGAAACCATCGACTTGCACGGCGGCGGCATCGACCTCTGCTTCCCCCACCACGAGAACGAGATTGCCCAATCGGAGTGCGCCCATGGCCACGCCTTCTGCAACCACTGGTTCCACAGCGCGCACCTCATGGTGGAAGGCGCCAAAATGTCCAAGAGTCTGGGGAACCTCTACACTCTGGACGACCTAAGGGAAAAGGGTTTCAGCCCCATGGTGGTCCGCTACACCCTGATCGCCGGAAGCTACCGCCAGCAGTTGAATTTCACCTTCGACGGGCTGCACGCCTCACAGAGCGCGCTGCTCAAGCTCGAACGCTTTGCCGAATCCCTGCTGGCTGTCACCGGCGAGGACAAAGCGGCCATGCCGAACTATACCAGCAAGGACGCCCCGGCAGACTTCGGCCGCCTGGCCAAGGCCTGGGACGCGCTGCGCAATAATTTAAACACAGCAGCCTGCCTGGGTGCCATTTTCGGAGTGATCGGGTCGAACCCCGCCGCCTCACTCGATGCGGACGGCGCACGGGAATTGCTCAAAGCCTTCGGTAGCCTGCTTTACGCACTGGGGATCAATCTCTTCACCGCAGAGGAGACCAAGGTTGACGCCCCGGAGAACATTCTGGCCATGGCTCAACAACGCTGGGACGCCAAGCAGGCAAAGGACTGGGCCAAGGCTGACGAGCTTCGCGACGCCCTGCTGGCCGAAGGCTGGGTGGTCAAGGACCGCAAGGACGGCTTCGACCTCGAAGCACAATAAAGCCCGCTTGTCCCAAAGTTCTGCCTCAAACCGCCCCCGCGGTGTCCGCGGAACAAAACAAAAAGCCGCCCGGGTAAAACCAGGGCGGCCACAGAAGCTGTTTCGACAAGACCTCAGGAACCTGCGCTGCGCACACGCACCATGAACACGGGGATGTCTTTTTCAAGATTCTCAATCCATCCCACTGGGTCCTTGCGCCGGGTCTTCTCTCCCTCACGGTTAATCCGCCATGAATCCGAGAAGACCTCGACCTTCTCCCCGTCATACTTGAAAACAAGCGTCGCGTCGTAGCCGCGGTGCATCAGCCGGATGGTCACCTCACCCGGCTTCACATCCTGGACGGTCCATTTACGACCGCTGGCGGCGCGTAGGATGCTATCCTCCACCTGCTTGGGGCTCAACCCCGGTACGACCGCAATCACCGAATACGGAACATTCGGATCCTTTTCAGGCGCATCAGGCACATGACGCTTCACCGCGCCGAACGCGCTGCAGCACGAGAAAACAAAAAGAAAAAAATAACTTAAGCGGCGCATGGCGGCACATCCGAATCCCAAACATGGACCGGAGCAAGCTTTTACAATCCTTTGCCTCGTTACTGGCCATTGAGCCCTCGAAGCTCAAAGTTCCTGAATCCTAATTGTAACCCGAGCGACACCTGCCCCCCAATCTTAACCAACGTCACAGGCATGTCGTTTGTCGCTCTCACCTCCATGCGCTATAAATGTAGAGTGAAACATTACCGCATTGTCCTCTCCTTCGCACTGCTCTGCCTCGCACATCTGCCCGCATTTGCGGTGGACGACCCGGAGCTCGACAAGATCCTGCAAAAACACGTGGAAGCCATGGGCGGATGGAAGAACTGGAACCAGGTGGAAAGCATCCGTTTGGCCGGAACGATCAAACGCGACGGCCAGAGCGTGGACTTCGTCATCGTCAAGAAACGTCCCGACCAGATACGCGCCACCATCACCCTGCCTATTCCCGGCAACGAGGAAGAGAAAGTCCAGGTCATCCGCGCCCATGACGGCAAAGAAGCCTGGACGGCCACACGCCTGGCCGGTGCACAGGAGATTGAAAAGGAGCTGTTGGATCCGGCGGCTTCCAGAGACCTGCTGGCCGATGCCGGCGTCCTGCCCAAACTGATCGACCTCTGGCAGAGCGGCGCCGAACTTGAATTGATGGAGCCTAAAACAACCAAGGGCGAAGCATGTTTTGTCATTCAGGCCAAAATGGACGGCGGAAAGCAGGAATTCCTCTTCGAGCTTTCCGCAAACACTTTTGAATTGAGACGCTATGTCACCATCATCGACGGCTCCAAAAGCTCGACCTCCGAACTCTCAGAATACCAAAGCATTGACGGAATTCGGCTACCGACACACTGCCTAATCCACTCGAAAAAAACCGGAGAATCCAGCATGCGCACCGAATCTGTAGAGCTTGGTGTCGGCATCTATGAAGACTATTTCCACGGTCGTTCCGAATACACCTTCAACAAGTGAAGCCTGCGTCCGAGGCGTTGCAGAAATGTCACACAAATGATGTCGCGTTGACCGCAACGAGTGAGCAGATGTGACGGATGATCATGAAGACCAGCCATAATCGGGATAGCGTGCGGGCATTGCGCCTAGGCCGCCGCGGCTTCATGGCCATCGCTTTCGCGCTAACCATTCAGTCCTGTACCTGCTTGCTGAGCCATGGGGATTTGCTAGCGGCAAGAATGGATGAGCCGTCCTTTCTCGAATTCAGGAGTTATTTAAAAATCGGGAACGAGGCACGCTTCAGCATCCATGATACCGAAACCGGAACAGCCTACTGGCTCTCCGAGGGGCAGGGCAGAGGACGTTTGCACGTCGATACATTCGACCCACAAGCAATGGAACTCACCGTGCACTTCGAAAAAGATGCCTACACCTTGAAGCTGGTCACACCAGACAGGAGCTCTTTTTCGATTACAACTTCCGTCGGCGAGGCCGACAAAGACCTGAGCCCATTCAACCAAAAACTGTTACGCACCTACATGGACTTGCTGAAACCCACCTACAGCAGCGAATCCAAACGAATGCTGATCGACCAACGGATCGCGACGAAACTACGCGCATTCATACTGGGTAATCCGAGCCCCACAGAACTTACCGAATTCCTCTATCCCACCCACCAGAACGACATCGATTTCAAGAAGTTCCTTGAACTCGAATTGCCGACCGGGATCGAAAGTAGGAACAAATCGAATACCCCCGGCTGGGAGATAAAGGATTCTATAAGCTTGAAAGACATCGAGCAATTGATCGCCTCCAACCCAAGTACCGAGGAGCTCGAAAAAATAAAGAAAGCCCAATACCAGAATACATACTGATGAAAAGATCATCGCTGGCCCTTCTGCTGACCACTCTTCAACTAACCTCAGTCTCTTTAGACGCGCTGGAATACAGCGATGCATACACGCTCGACCATGCCTGGCCGGACTTTGTGACACCAACTGAAAACGCCTATAATGAGAGCGGACTTAAAATCTTGGAAAAAGGAATCCCCGCGGTATTCATTCGCGCCTATCCGGATGGAATGTTGGCCGTCGTAGACCGCGAAGGCGCTCAACTCGTCCCATACGACCAAACCGACTTCCTGGGTCGCCTCGAAAAATCGAGTCACATGGAAACGGACTCAAAGATCTTCCTGAATCAGATCAGCCGCCGTGTATTCGATCTAGACTTCGATGCATCCAAAGCGGTCTCAGAGACCGAACTCGCCAAATTCGATTCCTTCCTGGTCCTCACGACCCCCTGCGAAGATACAGACCTCATCGACTTGAAGGAGCAACTAGCCGGCGCGTCTTCACTACTCAAACGACTGCAGGTGACACCAATTGTCATCTTTGAGAGCCTCATGCCGAACAACGAATTTTATGAGAAGGTGACACGCACAGATTTCACCTATCCGGTTGTGGTTCCTATTTTCCAGAAAGGCTTCATCCAGGCGGTGTACTCCCAAAGAGAAATCGACTACCCCGTGCTATGGGTCCAAAGCAGCGGCAAGCTTGAAGGACAGTTCAAGGACCTCAAGGCCGCATTGGGCGAGCTAAGCCGCTAGCCCACCCCGACAACGAAACCGAAGCCCGCCTTATAACCGGAACGACAGGCACGCCCACAAACGGCTGAAGCCCTTGCGCTGGATTCATTCGATTCGCGGCAGCACATCACACGCGAGTCCATTCCCGGGCCACGTAGCAAAATTAGAAGAAAAGGCCGCCGCAGCCTAACGGCTCCCGCTTGCACACATAAAAAGCCGGCTACAGATGCAAAGTTCGACTCGTCCTTTCACCTCCCTACAGTAGAGACATCTGGCACAATTGCCAGACGGAGAATTTGCGTACAGATTACGGCACACAAGCTCCAGCCAGATCCCGGCCAAAGAATATAGAAACAAAAAAAGGTGCGGCTGCTCAGCAACCGCACCTGCGCAATCAAATGATTGTATCCAGAATTACTTACGACGGCGGTGTGCGGCAAACAAAAGAGCGACCACACCAAAGATCGCAGCGTAAGTGGAAGGTTCCGGAACGACACCCACCCCAGTGATCTGGAAGTTATCGAGGAAGACGTTATCCGTACCGGTGAAGTTATCGAAGCTCAAACCAACAACAGCCGAAGAACTGCCGGCAAGAGCGGATAGATCCACCGTATACAGCGCATCTGTCCCTGCGGTAAGGTTCAGCGTAGTCACTGCGCCATCAACATCCACCAGGAGATCCACGGGACCATTGTCGCTACCAGCGGCAAAAGTCAGTTCCGAAGAACCATAAAGGGAGAGATCGACAGTCAGGAAGAGTTCGGCACTCGAACTTACGTTCGCATCAACAAACCAGCCGAATCCGTCATTCATCGAAGCGATTTGCAGCGGGCGCAGCAATTGATTCGAATCGAGGTCAGCACTGTTAGAAAGCCCACTGCTGGTTTGGTTCAACCAAGAGAAGGTGGCTGTTCCAGCCTGAAGACCGAAATTGGCGGTTGCGGAGGAGTCATTGATAAAATCGCCGTCCACGTCCAGCCCACCGAAGGAACTCGTATAGTTAAAATCCCATGCGGCAATCAAATCCTGCGCGGACATGGCTCCGGCAAAACCGAGCATCAGGGATGCAGTCAGAAGAATTAATTTTTTCATTATAGTATTTTGATGAATGGATGGAAGCCCCGGGGATTTCCCCGGAAACTCCCATCAGTTTGAATTGTATTAGAGGCTCAGACCGTCACCACGATCGACCAGAATTCCACGAATGTTCAGGGCCGTCCAACCGGTTGTCCACAGTGTGCTTGCCGCCGTGGTATCGAAGGCACCCTTGTAGGCGACATCGTCAAAGAAGGTAGCAGTTTCCTGCACACCGAATGCGCCACCGAGACCGTTGTTGGCAGTGGCCTGTGCAAGCGGAGCAACCGGATTGACACCAGTCGAAGCATCCACGGAAACTTCACGACGGTTCATCGACGGGAAGCTCGGATTGGCCAGAAAATTCATGGTGGTAGTGGCAAAAGTTGAACTGAAGGTCGCATCGAGGATTGTCTCGACACCGGCAGTAACAGCCTTGCCGTAATCAGCAGCGGTGGTGCTTCCATCTGCGGCATAGAATGTATTACCGGAGAAGATCACCTCACCTGCGGTAAAGCGTGCCTCACCGTCGCTTTCAAGTTCGATACCATCCGATCCACCGAAATCAGCGAAGATAGAGTTATGGTACTCGCCGCCCCAGTTGTCACGGATACGGAAAGGCTCTGTGGCCTTGTTCGGATTACCGATATAAGTCGCGTTATAAACGACTGCATATGTCTTAGGAATCGAAAAGTCAGTCCCCAGAGTCGCATCGTTGCCATCACCGGTTTCACCGTCATGCTCGCCGCCCTTGTCACCATTCACGGTATCGGCATTCATGAGAGCGAACCAGAACTGCCCCAGACCGGTGAAGCCTGAATCGATGTCAAATGCATCGTCGTTATTGAAAATCGAAGTCAGGTACTTCGTATTAACAGTACCGCCGAACCACTCATAACCATCATCCGCATTGCAGTAAACGTCGATGTGATCGATCTTGGTGCCGAAACCAACGCCACCCATGGTAAGACCGTTAATTTCGTTGGCAGAACCAATCACAGCACCACCGTGACGGATGGAAACATAAGAGAAAACACCCGAGTTGTCGTTCGGATTGAAACCGCCGAAAGCGGAATCATCCCCTTCGGGAAGACCTTCGATAAACTGGCGATTCAAACCACCGGCAGAAGTGACGTCCGCATTCATCGGGGCTTCCCCCAGAATGATCACACCGCCCCAAAGCTGGCGGTATTCATTCGGAACAGTATCACCGTCCGCATCAACGAAGGTGGCAATTGCATCCGTTTCCCCGGTGCCGACATAAATGGCGGGAGGCAGAGGATTGTTCTTCGGATCAGCGTCAAGGAACGGACCGTTCTGCAAAACGCCATCAGAGACAACCGTCTGAGTTGCCGTCACACGGTCGGCATCATCGTCCAAATCCAACGGTGTACCGTTGTCATCAACGAAAAAGTCATAACCGTCGACTTGGCCGTCGCTGTCACTATCAAGCGCAGCCGTCGTGAAGATGATCGGATCCGAGGCAGTGCCTTGCGCGTTCACGCGACCAGCAGTTGTGATGACGAGAGCACCCGGATCGTAATTACCGATACCCGTGGAAGGCTCGCCACGGATAATGGTACCAGCCTCGATGGTGAGAGTCGCACCACCTTTGACGTAAATAATATCGGTGAGAATATACTCATTGGACGAAGACCATGTCGCGTCCGCAGTTATATCGCTCGTCACCTGAACGATTGCGGCCTGCGCACTGGTTGCGGCAAGACCGGCAAGAAGAGTGGATGATAGTATCTTATTCATTGTTTAGGATTTCTGCTTAAATGAAGCGGTAAGCCCTCCATTATTGGAGGAGGACAGCATCCTAACAGCCGACTGTAACTATCCCGCGCAGTTCATGTTACAAATCCGTAAAGCCGACTCAGAAATTGTAGCTGACCGATAGCGAATAAGTGCGCCCGACACTATCCACCGTTTTACGCGGCTTATCATCAGAATAGGAACTTGGATTATCCAAATTAGAGATGTTGCCATTGCTCATATCGGGGGCGCGGTTTCTGAAATAGGTCTCGTAGCCCTCATCCAAAAGATTTTTTACTGCAAAGCTCACAGTAACCCCATTCTCAAATTCATGGCTAACAACAAGGTCGAGTCGCTCCACTGCACCACGATAAGCATCGAACGACTCTTCAGAGCCGATACTTTCGAGGATCTCGCTTTTATAATTATAAGCCAGTGTGACACTGCTTCCCCACTCAGGGTGACGAAAGCTCAAATCTAGATTCAGAATCTGTTCCGGCTGCTCCGTTAATGGGCGCGTGTCATCGATTCCATCCGGATCAATATTCTGGTTCAGCCCAAGGAGAGCCGCTTCCGCCTCAGAAACACCAGCCTCTGCCGAAGTGAAGGCATAATTGCCGCCGATAGAGAAATACTCTCCCCAGGGAAGACCCGTGAATTCAAAGTTCTTACGAAACTCGAATTCAATCCCTTCTGCCACAGCACCTTCCGGGTTGTTGAACGGGATTTCATCCACATTCCGATCGGTCGGTCGTACGAATTCGATCGGCAACTCGATTTCCTTTCGAAATAGACTCACTCCAAACATATCATCGCCGGAGAAAAGTACATCAACCAACGGTAAATCGAACTCAAACTGCGCCGGATAGATTTCGAAGCGGAAGTCAAAATTATCCGTACGCGAGGACTGCAAGAATGGATTCCCAGCCAATGCATCGCCGTTCTCGATATCAATGAAGATATCGCTGGTAATTTCCCGAAAGGAAGGACGATTAATAGTCTCATAGTACGCAAACTTGAATTGGATCCCGGGAATGGGATCCAGCGTGAGTCCAGCACTCGGGAGATAAACCCGATCTTCAAGCGTTTCAGAAATACTGTCTCCACTGGTATTCCGGTATCCATCAGGCACACCGAGCACATCTGCTTCAGTTGCCCGAACAACATTGGCAGGCGTCGCCGGAGCGATACGCGCCTGATCATAAGCCCGGAACACACTGGCAAGTGAGTTTGCACTGGGTAGAAGGGTATCGCTATCCACCGCGATAGTAGAATCCTCGAATCGGTAGCCCAGGTTGAATTTCACCCATTCAACGGGCTCCAGTTTCGCCATCAGATAAATCGCGTCGATATCTCGGGTCGCTTCGGAGCGTCCCCGGATCGAATTGCCACCATTTTCGAGGTTATTCTGACTAACACCAAATCCTCCTTCAGTCTCGCCCGATGCATTTGTATCCGCTCGATTCTCCAAATAGGACTGGATATCAGAAACACGTTCCGCCCGACGTAACAAACCTCCACCTTCCAAGGTCAAGATCTCAAAGGGATGCACAGCCAGATCCATACGGGCAGAGTCTTCATCTTCCTGAACCGAACGCCATGAGTTCGATGAGAGTGAAATATTATCGTCACTATTTATATTACGGACCGCACCACCTGGAAACGTTTCTGTATTACCGGTCGCCTCGGCAGGATTTTCAAATCCATCCGGAAAATCCGAATAGCGCAACAATGCGGTGGTATCACGATAATCGGGCTCATCCTGAGTAGTGCGTGCTCGTTGGAGAGCCCAATTCAATTCCGGTTCCAGCTTCGTATCGGGGAACAAGTGCTCCCCGCCGACTTGCCCCAAAGTCAGGGATCTCTCCACATAATACAGACGTTCACGAATCAAGAAAAGATCTTCTTCAGGTGTAATATTCTCCCCCGAATTCACACCGCTATAGTTGCGTGTCACCGTTGTATCCGAGGTACGGCTTATAAAGAAATTGCCGAACAGGGTGTTATTCTCCCCAAGCTCAAGAGCCCCTCCAAGAAGCGCCCCGAGTTTCACGCTCTCTTCATATTCGTCATATTCGTAAGTCGTTTCATCCCCATAGGGCACCGACACATTAGTCGGCACTTCGATGGTCCCTCCGCCAAGGAAAGGAGGCAATTGCACCTCTTGGATTACCAGACGATCCGCACCGGAAAAGTCATAGCCTTGCACATCTTCAGCCCCGAGAATGGCAGTTGTTTTCCTCTTATGATAACCGGAAAATACAAATCCAAAACGCCGATCATTTCCGAGATCGAATTTATTACCAATTGAAATTGAAACTGAAGAGTCAGGGTACGCCTTTTTATTATTAGATACCAGTTGCTCGGACTTCTCAAAATTCGAGTCTGCAAGCGCATCTCCAGGATTCCCCCGAGGAGCCGAATTCAAGCGTGAGGCTCCATCCGTATAGAGATAGCTATCATTGCCCCGGTCAAAACTCCTGAATTGATCCACGGAATTACTATGCCACCCTGTCCCAAAACTGACTTTCAGAAAGAATTCATCGGGCATCTGCTTCGTAATCAGGTCGAAGTTGGCAGCAGTCGACTCACCCGACAGTTCTGCAGTGGTTGACTTACTGACTAGAATCGAATCAAGCAAAGCAGAGGGGAAGATATCGAATTGTGGCGATTTTCGGAAAGGATCCGGACTCGGCAATGGCATACCATTAAGAGTCGTCACCGTGTAACGGTCATTCAATCCTCGAACAGAAGGGAATTTTCCATCATTTACAGAAACACCAGCGATACGTTTGACCGCATCAGCAACATCACTCGCAGCAAACTTCGAAAAATCCTCACTACTAAAGACATCCAATGCACGATCACTATCAAATTTCAGGTCGAGCTTCATCATCAAGTCATTCGCTTCCTCCGCGGTGACCGTGAAGTCCTGCAGTTCGTAAACCTCATCGGACATCTCGGCAGGACGCGGAGGCAAGGCAAAGGGGAAGACATTCACTTGGTCCGCATTGACCTCATAGCCCGTGATATTGGCCTCGATATACCCAGTCTTCAGGAAAGTGAGTGTGTATTTCCCTGCGGGCGCAGGGCCGAGCGTATAGCGTCCCTGTGCGTCCGTAATTGTCCCGACATCGGTTCCCTCCAGTAGCAGCGCGACACCGGGCACCGGTGCCCCGGACTCCTTGTCCAGAACCTGCCCGGAGACCAAACCATGGCCGGCAGGCAAGTCATCCGAAAAGGCAGAGGCACTAGCTTCCGCCTCGTCCACCGACTCCAGGAGAAAGTGGCCGGACTGGTCGGAATCGGCATCTTGAGCATCGACCGGCTCTTCCGCAACGGCTGTATTGGAAAACGACATCGGCGCATTCGCTTCGGAACTTTCAGTCCCGCTGCTTTCAACCGCAGGCGAACCGTTTTCCAGGGATTCATTCAGGCGCTTTTCTTCTTCGGATTTAAGACGCTGAACCTCGTCCTGAAACTCCTTTGGAATTTCAATCTTGATGGCGAATGCTGACTGCAAGCCCAGCACAAGAGCAGCCAGGGCGCAAATCGCGGTGCGGATACGTTCTGAAACAAATTTCACGGTGAGTCGATGGTTTGAATTGCCTCTCGCCGCATGCGACTGAACCCGAACCGGCCGCAATCACAGCGTCGAAGCGCGCACTTGTGCCCCTCCTAGAGGGAGGCACAATTCAATTTCCCACCGCGCACCTGAATATCACACGGGCGTAACATAGCGCCCCCGAAGCGTCACCCCGATGTAACACTGACACAGCTTTACGCCCAATTGTAACGATTATTTACGCGACTGTTTCAAGGCATTGTCCGCCGTCAGCATCGCCATTTTTTCACGCAGCGCTGCCTGAATTTGATCCGGTTTGCCAAGATTTCCTGCGATGCAATTGACAATTGCGCTCCCCACAACCACACCATCCGCCGCTTGGGCGACCGTGCTGACGTGCTGCGCATTGGAGATACCGAAACCGACCACGACGGGACGATCCGTATGCTGCTTGATCGCTTCCACCCGGCCGGCAATGTCCGCCGACATGGAAGCCTGTTCGCCCGTGACGCCTTCACGGGATACATAATAGACAAAACCGCTGGTTGCCCCGCAAATGATGTCCAGACGCTCGTCCGGAGTCGTGGGAGCCACAATAAAGACGGTGGCGAGCCCATGCTTTTCACACGCCGCCAAGTGCTCCGCAGCTTCCTCCGGAGGCAAATCCAGAGTCAGCAAGCCATCGACGCCGGCCGCCTTGGCTTTCTCAGCGTAGAGATCGCTGCCTTGGGCGAAAACCAGATTGTAGTAGGTGTAGAAAACAATCGGCACCTCGCTGAAGCGACGGATCGCACGAACCAGTTCCAAGACCCGCTCACTGGTCATCCCACTCTCAAGCGCCCGCTGGGCGGCAAGCTGATTGGTCAAGCCGTCAGCCAGGGGATCCGAAAAGGGAACGCCCAGTTCAAGAACATCCACCCCTGATTCAATCAGGCTCCGGCAGGCCTCCAAAGAGGTCTCAAAATCCGGGTCCCCGGCGCATAGATAGGCGACAAAGGCGGCTCTGTTTTCCGCTTTCGCGCGGGCAAAGGCTTGGGCGATACGTGAGCTCATGCGTTCAATTCAGTGGCAAAGTTGAAAGTTGATGGTTGTTCGTTGGAACCGAAGGCTAAAATACAAGTGCCACAAGTCGCAGCAATCAACCAGCAACTGTCAACATTCAACAAACAACGCCGCCTAGGCGTGCCGTACCAGCGCCTTTTCAATCAGCGGCAGCATCTCGCCGCGCCGGAAGAGCGTCACTTGCCCGGTACTGCCGGAAACAACGATACAGAGGCAGTCAACCGCCTGGGTAATGGAAGCCGCCGCGGCATGCCGGCTCCCCAAACCGCTGGGCAGGCTATGCGTGTAGTCCGGGGCATGAATCAGGGACCCGGCGGAAACCAGCACCCCGTCCCCACGAATGATAAAGGCCCCGTCGATCGAGGACAACTCCTTGACCGTCTCATCCATGAAGGGATTGAGGATATTACGGTCCTCATCCTTATAGCCGTGGAATGGGTTCAGAATAAGCGGCTTGGTGTATTGGGAAATCTTCTCGGCATTGCCCAAGGCAAAGAGACAGCCGACAGGGTGCCCTTCCCGGCCCTCCACCGCCAACTCCGTCGCAATCGCCAGCACACGCTCGATAACCTCTGGCTTCACACTCGAAGGGAGCATGTCCGACTTTTCCAGAAGGACCGTCTGGAATTCACGCTCGATATCCACCACCGTGATGCTGTCGAACTGGTTACTCTGAGGCAGCCCGCCCACACAGCACAAGCGGTCCGCACTACTGAAGACACCCCGGGTCAGACCAATCAGGACCGCACTCCTCAATTGTGAAAAACGCTGGCTACTGAAAGAACGTACCGGCAAAACAGCATCGATCTCCTTCCGATCCGAAGCCACCTCCGCAGTGCCATGCGCGATCAGGACGGTTTTGAAGTCCTTGAAAACCGAACCGATTTCGACCCCACCCCCAAAGGTATCCCCAAAGACAAGGATACAGGAACAGTTCGCCCCCTTCGCGATCTTGGCCGTCTCGCGCAGGATCAAGTTGTTGAAACGGTTGTGGCGGTGGCGTGGCGCCGCTTCTTCCCCCGCAAACACAGCCTTCAATTCGCGCCTGAATTCCGGGAGCGATTTCGCCGTCCCCAGCCGTTCCATATGGCTGCGGTCCTGAAAGACGCGCGCCAACGAGGCCAAACCGTACAGGTAACTGCGCGCATTCTCGGCGGCGAGCAAGAGGAACAAGTATCGAATATCCTGATACTCTTTTTGTCCGTCGTAGATCAGTCCATTGGGGCAACGCCCGACCGCAATCAGATAGCTCCGCTTCATCGGCACACGGGCATGTGGCAGGCACACACCGTTGCCCAAGTAAGTCGTCATCTGCTTCTCCCGGTTGAGCAAGTCCTCTAACAAGGCCTTCTTCGTCAGCTTCTTCTCTTTCGTAAGATCGCAGACATCAAGCAGTTCAGCAATCGCATCCTTGAAATCCGTACTCTGGATATCAATGACCCTGGATTGGGCGATGTATCGATCGATGCGCATGCACTATGGAAAAAGCGTAAATGTCTAGTGTCAAAAGCTTTATGTGGATTCTCAGCGAATAGAGTCTTCGCCTGCCCATTGGAAATTCAAAATGAAGCCAGTATGCACTTTGCTAGCATCTTCCGTCTACCCCGGAGCGATAGCGAACAATTAGGCATCGGATCAACAATATACCGAATACGCCAAGAAAAAACCAGGGGCTTTGCCTCATACCACATCGTATCCGCGAACTTGAGTCGTGCGGCTGCCCCAACAAAGCGGGATGCAAGTAGCAGGCAACTCATCGCGTCGAACCACACAACAGCAGGGACTCTCCATTCAGGAGGCAAAAAGCCCTTCGACAGGCTCAGGGCATTCGACGCTACTTTACCCGGCGGCCCAATGCTTCTTCCCCCGGCACATCGGCCTGCCATGAGCAAGCGCAGCAAAGCGGAGCGCGTCGAATGGCGGAGAAGGAGGGATTCGAACCCCCGGTCGCGTTTCCACGACAACTGATTTCGAGTCAGTCACAATCGGCCACTCTGCCACTTCTCCGGAAAAGTGGAGCAGAAAAGTAAGAATCCGGGGAGATGGCAAGCCCTGACTGAACAGGCCTGCGGATTAGGCGTCTGGCTTACAGTAGGGATGCTTGGCAATCTCCGCCTTCCATGCTTCCAGTCGCCTGCGCTGTTTGAAAACATAGCGAAGGATACCCCGGAGATGAAAGGGCGCCAGATACTGCCACATATCCATCATACCTTCCTTCGCTCCGTAAGGGTGCTGAACCAGACGGTCCGCAACCTCACACAGGCGCTGCAACGCCACCTCGGGAGCGAAGTGCGCCTCCCAGACTTGACGAGCTCGCAAGCCCAGTGCCTCGGCATCCGACACCCTGGAACGCAGTATATCCGGCAATTTCGCAATATCCGCCTCGGCAATACGGATCGAACAGGCATCCCAATCAATCCCGTCGATCGGAACCCAGTTATCCGCAATAATAACGGGAGGCCGGGCAAGCTGCATCGCCTCAAACAGCCGGAAGGAAGCCGGACCGATGCCCCGGGGACAAAGTATAAAATGACTCGCCAGCATCCCCTCAACAAATGCGCGCTGATAGGGTTCCAGTTCCGTCGGAGTCATCTTCCAGGCTTTGGACTGCCCCCGGTCAATAAGAAGCGCGTCCGGCTCCTCCAGAGTCATAATAGTACCTCGAATCGGATTCGTACGGGTCGAACCGTCAAACGAGAAGAGATACTTCCGCTCCGTGCCGAAATCGGTCACTTGGTTGAGATAGGTGTTCTCGCAAAAGCGCGCGATATAATGAAAGGTCGCTTTGGTTTTGGGGTTGAATTGCCACTTTTCGACACAAGGAGCAATGGTCCGCATACAGTTCACGGCAAGGTCCGCATCGTGATACAAGACACATTTCTCAGGGTACTTCCGATTGAGCTCATGATGAGCCGGTGAAAAAAAGTAAGGGTCGAGCGCCGGATGGTTCTCAACAAAAAGAATAATATCGGCCGCTTCAGGATCTTCCGTCAGTTGATACCCCTGAAGTGGCCCGGTGGTATCCTTCAACCAAATCGGACCAAAGTTGATGCGACCTATCGGGTACGCACTGGTCAGTAGTACTTTTTTGTCACTATTCTGCAAATCGGACATCGTGTTTAGAGACTCAATCCAAGTGCGGGCTATATTCTGGAACAAACTCCTGAATGGCACGTTTAATTTGATTCGAATCGGAATTTTCCTGCAAGACCCCCAACAGTCTTGAACGTATCGCTGAAACCGGAACTGCAGGCAAGGTCGGCGCCACAAAACGTAGAATCCGCACATGCGAGGTGGGCTTCAACTCCTCACTCAGGTGTTGAACCTCTTCGTACAACTTCTCGCCCGGCTTCAGCCCGATAAACTCAATATCGATATCCTCGCCCTCCCGAAGCCCGCTTAAGGCGATCATCTGACGAGCCACGTCGACAATCTTCACGGAATCCCCCATATCCAAAACGAAGATCTCACCGCCGTCTCCCTGGGTCGCACACTGCAAGACCAAGCCGACCGCTTCTTCGACCGTCATAAAAAAGCGGGTGACCTCAGGGTCCGTCACCGTAAGCGGTCCACCGGCATCAATCTGTTTTCGGAATATATTGATCACACTACCGGAAGACCCAAGCACATTGCCAAACCGGACAGCCATAAACCGGGTCTGATTCCCTGGTGCAGCCTGGTGCTCCAGTACGGCCAGCTCAGCCAAGCGCTTACTCACCCCCATCACACTGGTCGGGTTGATCGCCTTATCCGTCGAAACCAGAATAAAACGCTCCACATGGTACTTACTGGCCAAGGTCGCAAAATCATCGGTCGCCATGAAATTGTTCCTCAAGGCTTCCCCCGGTTGCGGTTCCATTAAATTAACATGCTTGTGCGCAGCCGCATGAAAAACCAATGCCGGGCAAAATTCGGACATCACCGCCTCCAAAGCCGCCACGTTGCAGATATCCAGCACCTTCGTCCTGACCTTCAGGTCCGGCTTATTTGAAGGGTCGATGATATCCTGACGGAGATGGAAGACCGCGATCTCCGCCTGATCGAGACAAAGGAGCTCGGCTGGATCGTACTCGATAATCTGCGTGACCAGTTCCCGTCCGATACTACCACCCGCTCCCGTCACCAAGACGCGCTTTCCCTTGATCATCGAACGTATCCCCTCTGAATTCAGATCCACCGGGTCTCGACCAAGCAGATCCTCCAGCTGCACCGGCCGAAGCTGGGACATCTGGGCACGTCCGCTCACGAGGTCGCTCAGAGCCGGCACGATATCCACGGTCAACCCGGCATCCCTTGCCTTTTCGGCCACCTCTCGGACCCGCCGAATGGAAGCGGATGGAAACGCGATGACCACTTTGGTCGCCATATAACGCTTGGCGACCTTGCCAAGGGCATTGACTTGGTCCGCGACCAGCAATCCATGCACATACCGGCCCACCTTGTGTTCATCATCGTCCAGAAAGGCCACCGGCCGCATGCCCAACCTGGATTTATTCATCAGTTCCGCACATAAACCGGCACCGACCTCCCCCGCCCCCACGATGAGGACATTTTCGGCGTCCGCCTTCCCCGCCAACCAGTCTTCAAGCCCACGACTGGAACGCAGACGCAACAAGACCCGGAACGAGGCGATCAAAAGGAAGGCCATCAGGAAGTCAGAGAGAATAACGGAACGAGGCGGTACATTCTGGCCGCCATAGACATACCACATGGACACCATGACCAAGCTGGCAACAAACAAGCCGGCAAAGAGGCGTAGCGCATCGGGCAGGCGAAAGTAGCTCAGGATGCTATCCAGCTGTCCGGCAGCTCCCAGCATCATTAACTGAAGGAGAACCACCCACCAGATCGTATTGATCCGGTCCAGCTCGTGTACGTCCGGGACATTGAAATCAAAACGCAACTCATAAGCGACCATATAGCTGAATCCGCACAAGAGTGCATAGAACAACACGAGGAATAGCGTCCTGAAGTTCAGATATCGCGCAATGAATGGAGTGGGCATAAAGCAGTGACGGGATACACAATGACTGAATCAAAAACAGGCCCGTATTCGATCACAAATACGCTTCCGGCCTGACTCATCCAAATTTGATCCACTGGGAAGACAGAGCCCACGGGCGAACAGCGACTCCGAAACGTCACCACCGAACCGACGACACCCCTCAAACACAGGCTGAAGGTGCAAAGGTTTCCACAACGGCCGAGCCTCGATATCCTCAGCGGCGAGCGCATGGAGCACGGAATCCGGCGTGACAGAGGTCTCTGCCGGATCCAGTGTGAGGCAGCTCAACCAGTAATTCGGGCTTCCGGCATTGGAAACCGGCATCATCCGCAATCCCGGCAGATCGCCCAGCTCGTCGCGATATGACTCGAAATGGCCACGCCGTACAGCGATGCGCCGCTCCAGATCGGCCAGCTGGCTGCGCCCCAAAGCCGCAAGCACATTGCTCATCCGATAATTGTAGCCGATGTCCTTGTGTTCATAGTGCGCTGCGGGCTCTCTGGCCTGGGTCGCCAAATGCAAGGCGCGGGCAATTTCCACCCCATCATTGCCCAACAACATACCACCTCCGGAACTCGTGATGATCTTGTTGCCATTGAACGAAAAGAACGAGTACAACCCGAAAGAGCCGGCCGCTTTGCCCCGGTAGCTGGCTCCGAGCGCCTCCGCGGCGTCCTCAACCAAGGGAATGCCGTGCATTTTGCAGACATTGAGGATCGCATCCATCTCAGCACATTGGCCGTAGAGATGCACCACAATGACGGCCTTCGGCTTACGCCCTTCTCCCGACAAGACTTCAATCGCCTCCTTCAATCTGGCTGGATCCATATTCCAAGTCCGAGGTTCACTGTCGATAAAGACCGGCTCAGCCCCGCAATAACGAACCGGATTCGAGCTGGCGGCGAAGGTCAGACTGGGACAAAGCACGAGGTCCCCCTGCCTGACACCAAGAAGCGTCAGTGCCAGATGCAGTGCTGCGGTCCCTGAATTCAGTGCCACTGCATGGCTCATTCCGACACGCTCACACACTGCAGCCTCAAATAAGGCCAGCTCCGGCCCCACCGGTGCCACCCAATTCGACGCCAATGCCGCTGCAACTGCAGCGTGGTCTTCCGGACGCAAATCAGGTGGGGACAGAAATATACGGGACATCTGATACCAGTCTTCAGCAAAGCTGCCTCAATTTCCATCTAATTTTGCCACCGACAGGTAAAGCGCCGTCATTGAGATGGACCCAAAAAAAAAGCGCACCCGAAACGGATGCGCTTTTCAAATTTTTGAGAAGTCCCAGCTTAGTCTTCCTTCTTGGGCTCTTCAGCGGCGGCTTCTTCAGCCGGTGCTTCTTCAGCCGGTGCTTCAGCCTCTTCGGCGACTTCCTTTTTGGCAGCCTTCTTGGCAGCCTTCTTCTTGGCTGCTTTTTTCGCAGCCTTCTTCTTCGGCTTGGCGTAGCCTTCGTCGTTGCCGTCGATCAATTCGATCAGGGCCATTTCAGCGGCATCACCGACGCGCTGACCAAGCTTCAGGATACGTGTGTAACCGCCTTGACGATCCACAAATTCACTGACGCGCTCATCAAAGAGGAGGGCAACAGCCTTCTTATCACGCACACGTGCGATCGCAAGACGGCGGTAATGCAACTTACGAGCTGCGTCATTCGCCTTCTCGGCCTTCTTGGCGAGCGTGATGATTTTTTCAATGAAGGGGCGCAGCGCCTTGGCCTTGGCCAAAGTAGTCTCGATCTTGCCATGAGTGATCAGAGCAACGGCAAGGTTGCCCATCATAGCGGAACGATGCGGTCCGGAAACCCCGAGAATGTGTCTTCTTTTGCTGTGACGCATGTTTTAAAATACTTATGTGGCCTCAGGCCGATTAAAACTCACCGGTCTTTTCGAGAAGACGCTCATCAATCTTCATACCAAGCGACAGGCCGAGTTGCTCGAGCTTGTCCTTGATCTCGTTGAGGGACTTCTTACCGAAATTGCGGTATTTGAGCATTTCCTGCTCAGACTTCATAGCCAGCTCGCCAACCGTAGTGATATTGGCGTTGTTCAAGCAGTTCGCGGCACGAACCGAAAGCTCGATTTCGTTGACGCTCATGTTGAGCAGCTTGCGCAGGCGGTTTTGCTCCTCGCTGATCTCCTTGCTTTCACTTTCGAACTCGATGTCGTCCTGGGACACTTCATCGAACACGTCGAGGTGATGCTTGAGGATGGCAGCGCTTTGCTTGAGTGCATCGTCCGGAGTAATACGACCATCGGTCGTCACTTCGAGGATGAGCTTGTCGTAGTCCATCTCCTGGCCGACACGTGTATTTTCAACACTGTACTTGACCAGCTTGACCGGACTGAAGAGGGAATCGATGGCGATGACACCAATCGGTTGATCCGGCTTCTTGTTTTCTTCACCGGCGCAGTAACCGCGGCCCACACGAACTTCGAGCTCAGCGAGGAAGCGCTGGGGCTTGTCGAGCGTGCAGATAATTTGATCCGGATTGATCACCTTGATATTGGTGGCTTCCTGAATATCGGCAGCGGTCACCGGTCCTTCGCGCTCGACGTCGATCACCAGATTAAAGGTGTCGCGAGTCTCGGCGACAAGGAGGACCTTCTTAAGGTTCAACACGATGTCGGTAACATCTTCAACCACCCCCTCAAGGCTTTGGAACTCATGCTGTACCCCATCAATCTTGATGGAGGAAATTGCGGCCCCTTCAATTGAGCTGAGGAGCACGCGGCGGAGCGAGTTGCCGATCGTGTGGCCATAACCCGTCTCAAAGGGCTCGGCTTGGAAGACGGCAAACGTGTCAGTTGCGGTTTCTTCAACCTTAACCAGACGGTTGGGTAGTTCGAATTTTCCTAGGCGCTTGGGCATGATGGGCTTTGTTGTGAAAAATATGGAATGTGCGTGAACAGGAGACTGACGGCTCGAAACCCCGTTGCGGGATTAACGGCTGTAGTATTCAACGATCAGCTGAACATTGATACTGCTCTCGGTATCTTCAGCGGAAGGAATACGATTCACAGTCGCCTTGAGGCTGTCCGCATTCAGAGTGAGCCACTCGGGCACGGTGCGGGCTTGGCTTTCTTCCATGCTGCGGGTAGCCAGCTGACGGGAAGAAGTACGTTCACGAACTTCGATTTCGTCGCCTTCCTTCACCATGAAGCTGGCGATGTCGGTCTTTTTGCCATTCACAGCGATATGGCCGTGGCCCACGAACTGACGTGCGGCAGAGCGGGACTTGGCAAGGCCCAGGCGGTAAATCACGTTGTCCAGGCGGCATTCCAGCATTTGCAGGAAGATTTCGCCGGTCACACCACGCTTGTTCTTGGCCCGTTCGAAAGTCAAACGGAACTGCTTCTCCGTCATGCCGTACATGAAGCGGAGCTTTTGCTTTTCATTCAAGCCGATCGCGTAATCGCTCAGCTTGCGGCGAAGACGCGGACCGTGTTGGCCGGGAGGGTGAGGCTTACGCTCATAGGCCTTGGTCGGTGCGAAAATAGCCTGACCAAAGCGGCGGTTGATACGAGTTGTCGGTCCAGTGTAACGGGCCATAATATGATGTGGGTTGTCTGCGAACGATTAGTTGATGTGTCCAGGTGGCAGAAACACCTTAGACACGACGACGCTTGGGTGCGCGGCACCCGTTGTGAGGTACCGGAGTCACGTCAACGATTTCAGTGACAACCAGACCTAAAGATTGGAGCGCACGGACTGCGGAATCACGTCCCATGCCCGGTCCCTTGAGCTTGACGACGACTTCCTTCATCCCGTGGGAGATAGCAACGCGGCCAGCATCCTGGGTCACGACCTGAGCCGCGTAAGCGGTGGACTTGCGGGAACCACGGAAGTTGCACTTACCGGCGCTAGACCAGGAAATGACATTACCGCGGGCGTCCGTGAAGGTAACCTTGGTGTTGTTGAAGGTGGCCAGCACATTCACGACACCGGAAGTGATGTTTTTGCTGCCCTTGGCGCGACGGATCTTAACGCCTTCAAGATCACTCTTAAGAAGGTCCTCTGCGGTTTCTTCCTTCTTCTTGGGTGCTTCTTCAGCGGCTTCAGCGGTGGCTGCGGTAGCCTTGGCTTCTTCTTCCACTTCGGGATTTACTTGGTCTTCGCTCATTGTGGGAATCCTCTATGATTATTTACGGACCGGCTTCACCGCGCCCTTGCGCGTGCGAGCATTGGTCTTGGTGCGTTGGCCACGGACCGGGAGGCCGCGCTGGTGGCGGATGCCGCGGTTGCTGCGGATCGCGGAAAGACGCTTCAGGTTGGCGACGCGCTCACGGCGAAGGTCACCTTCAACGATGTACTGCTTGTCCGCGACGATGGAAGCCAGTTGGTTCACTTCTTCTTCGCTCAGTTCGCCGGCACGACGATCCGGATCGAAGCCGGAAGCCTCGACGATGGTCTTGGCGCGTGTCGGGCCAATGCCATAAATGTAGCGAAGCGAGTATTCTAGCTTCTTATTGGCGGGGATATCAACTCCAAGGATACGTGGCATGATAATGAAAGGTTGAGATTACCCGCTGAATTGCGGGAAAATTGCGAAAAGTAGCAGTTTAAATTGTTTTGAAAAGTTATTTTTTCGGAATTGTTAAAATTTCTGGCTCCCCGTTGGTTACCAGAACTGTATGTTCAAAATGCGCGGAAGGCTTTCGGTCACGTGTGACCGCCGTCCACCCATCGTCTAGCATCTCGATTGCAGCACTGCCGAGATTGATCATCGGTTCGATCGCCAAAGCCATCCCCGGCTTGAGCAGTGCGCCACTCCCACGCTTCCCATAATTCGGGATCTGGGGAGCCTCGTGCATGGTCGCTCCAACACCATGGCCGACGAATTCGCGTACGATTCCGTAACCGTGGCGCTTGATAAAGCGTTCGACCGCATTGGAAATATCACCGACCCGGTTTCCCGCACGGGCAAAGCTGATCGCGTAGTCGAGCGACTCGCGGGTGGCGTCCAGCAATTCCGCATGCGCGGGCTCGACATCCCCCACACCGACTGTTTTGGCATTGTCACCAATGAATCCGCGATAGCGGACCACCACATCCAGGGAAACGAGGTCTCCGTCCTGGATGACGCGGCGCATGCTGCCGATACCGTGCACAATTTCCTCGTTTACGGAAATACAGGTATAAGCGGGAAAGACATTGGTACCGGAGCGGTAATTGTAACAGGCACTTTCCGCACCCAGCGACTCCATGCTCTTACGGCCAAGCTGGTCGAGATCGTAGGTCGTCATTCCCGACGCCGTAGCCTGTACCAATTCCTGCAAAACAGTTGCAGCAATCTGGCAAGCTTCGCGGATTGAATGAATTTCTTCGTCTGTGCGAATTGCTTTCATCAGTCAACGGCTCGGAAATAGCATCAAAGAACAAGGAAAAGAGTGCGCGTCGCGCACCCCGCAAAATCGGCTAGCCCAGCTTCAGGAACCAGGAAACCACGCCGAGGGTGAAAAGCGCGACCGCAAGAACAAGAAGCGGGCGCCATGCGGTCCAGAAATCCTGAAGGCCGGCGGCATCCACGAGCTGCTTGTTGCGGGCTGCGGAACGGCCACGAATCTTCCCCTTTTTCAGGAATCCGTCATAGTGACGCTGAAGCAGGTAGGTTTCGATCTGTCGCATGGTATCGAGCAAAACACCCACCGTGATCAACATCCCCGTACCGCCGAAGAAGACCGCGACCGAAGAAGGAATGTTGTAGGTGAAAAGGAGGATATCCGGAAAGAGCGCGATCATCGTCAGCGAAAGAGCCCCGAAAAGGGTCAGACGCGTCATGATGTGGTCGAGGAATTTGGCAGTCGGCTCGCCCGGGCGGACGCCGGGAATGTAACCGCCGTTCTTCTTCAGGTCATCCGCTATCTGGATCGGCTTGAACATGAGCGAAACCCAGAAGTAGCTGAAGATGAAGATCATCAGCCCGAAAATGATATAGTAGGCCGGTTGGCCACGCCCGAGGGAGCTGGCAAAATCGTTGAAAAAGCGCATGTTAGTTGCCGTACCCAGGTAATTCAGGATCTGGGTCGGGAACATCAGGATGGCACTGGCGAAAATCACCGGCATCACCCCCGCATAGTTCACCTTCAGCGGGAGGAAGGAGCTTTGCCCGCCATAGACCTTACGCCCCACCACACGCTTGGCATACTGGACCGGGATCTTGCGCTGAGCCTGGGTGATGGCAACCAGTCCGGCAGTCACGATAAACAGAAGCGCCAGCATGAGGATGGCCTGCGGCACACCGAGGCGGGCTTCCGTCCCGATCGGGGCGTTGAACATGGTGTAGGTCGCCATGACGGCTCCCGGAAGGCGCGAAATGATACCGACCGTAATCAGGAGGGAGATTCCGTTGCCGATGCCTTTCTCGGTAATTTGCTCGCCGAGCCAGACCATGATCATCGATCCTGCAGTCAGGAAGATAGTACCCGTGATAAGGAAAGGCACCTTGCCTGCGATCACAACCGGACCATATTCCTGTGCACTGAACCCTTGGCCGACGATGCTGCCCGGATTGGTGGAAAGCGCAACCAGCAGGAGCAAGCCCTGGACGATGCAGATCGCAATCGTCAGGTAGCGGGTGTACTGGTTGATCTTCTGGCGGCCCACATCACCTTCCTGCTGGAGGCGTGCAATGGACGGGAACACGGCCCCGACCAGCTGCATGATGATGGACGCACTGATGTATGGCATGATACCAAGCGCGAAGAGTGCCCCGTTGAGCAAAGCGCCCCCGGTAAACATGTTATACAGCCCGACAACACCGCCGCTGGCATGTGACTGGTCCGCCAAGAAATCACGGATCGGTTGAATATCCATTCCCGGCAGCGGAATATTGGCCCCGACACGGGCAATAAACAGCAAAGCCAGCGTAAAAAATATACGCTGGCGGAGCTCCGGAATCTTTAGCGAATTGGTAAACGCAGAAAGCATCAGTGGTGGCTCTTCGTCCTTTCAGGACAGGGGTGGAGAGGCGGGTTACGCCTCTTCTGTATTCTCCGGCTGTTCCGCAGCCGCCTCAACAATCTTACCGCCGGCAGCCTCGATCTTGCTCTTGGCCGACGCGGAGACCTTGTCGACATTCACAGTGAATGCCTTCGAGATTTCACCATTGCCCAGCAGCTTGACGCCTTCGCTGTTGTCGCGAATCAGGCCAGCCTTGACAAGTGCATCACGATCGACGCTCTCACCTTCGAGCTTGGCCAGCTCCCCGACGTTGACAGTCTGGTAAGTGGTACGGTGATTGAAGTTGTTGAAGCCACGACGCGGAAGCTTACGGTAGAGGGGCATTTGCCCCCCTTCGAAGCCAATGCGGATACCGCCACCGGAACGGGCCTTTTGGCCCTTGTGGCCCTTGCCGCAAGTTTTACCGTGGCCGCTGCCTTCACCACGGCCAAGACGCTTGGTCGAGTGGGTGGCACCTTTGATAGTTGGAATGTTTTCTAGATTCATGGTAACGGACCCTTAGGCTTCCGCTGCGACCTTGTCGCTGAAGCGGAGGTTCTTGATTTGATCGTTGGAACGAAGCTGCTTGAGGGCATCCATAGTGGCATTGACCATGGCAAGGTGGTTGTTCGAGCCCAGAGACTTCGAAAGCACGTTGCTGATACCCACCGCTTCGAGAACGGCACGCACGCCACCACCGGCGATGACACCGGTACCGTCGGAAGCCGGGCGAAGCATCACCTTGCCGCCGTCGGCCTCACCCAGCACGTGGTGCGGGATGGTGTCGCCACGAAGCTTGATCGAGATCATGTTCTTCTTGGCTTGCTCGGTGCCCTTGCGGATGCACTCCGGCACTTCCTTGGCCTTGCCATATCCGACGCCGACTTCCCCCTTCTGGTTGCCCACCACGACAAGCGCGGCGAAGCTGAAGCGGCGACCGCCCTTGACGACCTTGGCGCAACGGTTGATGTGCACCACCTTCTCAATCAGTTCAGGGGCTTCCTCGTTTTCCTCGGGAGAGGTGAAAGATCTTTTTTCTCTGCTCATATTGGAACCTTAGAATTGGAGCCCAGCTTCGCGGGCGGCTTCGGCGAACGATTTGACACAACCGTGGTAACGGCGACCGGCACGGTCGAAGACAACAGCCTCAATCCCGGCAGCTTTCGCTTTTTCAGCGATCGTCTTACCGAGTGCAACCGCACCTTCGATGTTAGCCTTGGCATCCCCCGCACCAACCGAGGAAACATAAGCCAGGGTGTGGCCCTTGGAATCGTCGATGCACTGTGCGTAGATGTGCTTGTTGGAGAAATGTACCGCCAGGCGGGGACGCTCTGCAGTGCCCTTGACCTTCTTGCGGATGCGCCAGCGGCGCTTTTGTAAAAGATTCTTTTTCAGTTCGAGTTTCATGCTGCGTGCCTATGCTGAGGATTAAGCGGACTTCTTGCCCTCCTTGCGACGGACATACTTGCCAACGATATGGACCCCCTTGCCCTTGTAGGGCTCGGCCGGGTAGAATGCGTAGATGCTCGCGGTGACTTCACCCACCACTTGCTTGTCCGCGCCTTCCACGGTCAGCTTGGTGTTTTCAGCCACAGTCACGGTGACTCCCTCCGGAATCGCCAATTCGCACGGGTGCGAATAGCCGAGGGAAAGATCGAGGACATTGCCCTTGAGGACGGCACGGAAACCGACCCCCTTGATCTCGAGTTGCTTTTTGTAACCCTCAACCACGCCAATCACCATGTTATTGATGATGGAACGGGCGGTGCCGAACATGGCACGTGCGTGACGGCTGCTGTCAACCGGCGAAACACGAACCTCGTTATCCACCAGCTCGATATTCACCGAGCGGTCGAAAGTCTTTTCAAGTTTACCCTTGGGGCCTTCGACTACGACAGTTTGACCGTCGATAGCCACCTTAGCCTTGTCCAGGATAGGAATGGGAAGTTTACCAATTCTGCTCATCGTAGTGCCTTTCTTTACCAGACCTTGCAGACAAGCTCGCCGCCGACGCCGTTTTCACGGGCATCGCGGGCGCGCATGACGCCTTTGGATGTTGTGAGGATGGCAACGCCGAGACCGCCGAGAACGCGGGGGATCTCACGCACGCCGTAGTAGAGGCGGCGGCCGGGAGTACTGTGACGCTCGATACCGGTGATGGCCGGGGTATCGTCGACGTATTTCAGGGAAACCGTCAGCGTTTTGAAGCCCTTGGCATCCTGGGATTCAGCGAAGTCTGTGATAAAGCCTTCGTCCTTCAGGATGGAAGCGATGGCGACGCGCATCTTGGAGTGCTGAGCACTGCAGGATGCCTTGCGAGCCATGCTGGCGTTGCGGATTATAGTGAGAAAATCTCCGATTGTGTCGTGAACTGCCATAGTCGTAACTAGTGGGTTTTCAAATGGATGGTTGGATCTCCGGCAGAATTACCAGGAGGACTTGGTCACGCCCGGAAGCTTGCCTTGGCTGGCCAACTCACGGAAGGTGATACGGGAAAGACCGAATTTGCGGATGTGGGCGCGTGGACGACCTGTGATCGAGCAGCGATTGCGCGCACGGATCGGGGAGCTGTTCTTAGGCAGCTTGGTGAGCTTGGCTTGTGCCTTGTAGAAGTCTTCGTCGGAAGTCTCCGGATTGGCAATGATCGCCTTCAGCTCGGCACGCTTGCTGGCGTACTTCTCGATCAGGCGGCGGCGCTTCAAGTCACGTTGGATTGCGGATATCTTGGCCATGGGATATAAAATTAATTACTCTTGAGCGGCAGCTGCAGCCTCCTCGGCGGCAAGCTCGGCGCTGGTCTTACGGAAGGGAACGCCAAGGAGACGAAGGAGCTCACGGCCTTCTTCGTCAGTGTCGGCACTCGTGTTGATGCAGATGTCCATACCGATTGTGGCGGTAGTGCCTTCTGCGCTGATTTCCGGGAAGATGGAATGGTCCGAAACACCCAGAGTGTAGTTACCTTTGCCGTCAAACTTCGTCGGCACGCCGCGGAAGTCACGAATGCAAGGCAATGCGACGAAAATCAGGCGGGCCAGGAAGTCATACATGGCACGGCCACGCAGCGTCACCTTGCAGCCGATCGGCTGACCTTCACGCAGTTTAAAGTTGGAGATGCTCAGCTTAGCCTTGGTCGTCACCGGGCGCTGACCGCAAATCTTGCCGATTTCCTCGTTCACATAAGTGACGTGGCTCTTGTCAGCGCTGGCGCTGAAGCCGGAGTTGATCACGATCTTCTTGATCGACGGCACGATATGAGCGTTGTCGTAGCCGAACTTTTCCTTCAGCTGGGCGACAACCTTCTCGTTGTAATGCGTTTGTAAGAATGGGAGTTCCATGGTCTTGGTGAAGCGGATTTCCGTCCCGCCTCGTTTATGGGTTCTCGTTGAATTGGAAAAAAGTGCGTGAAACTGTGATGAAATACGCGTCTGGCAAGTTAATTATACTTACTTGCTCTTGGCGTCATATTTTTCAGCCAGCATCACGTTGGAATAGTGAATGGGAGCTTCACGCTCGACGGAACGCCCTTCCGGGTTTTCCTGGGTCTTGCGCTCATACTTGGTGATCATGTTGACACCTTCGACCAGGACCTTCTCGCCGGCTTTGACGGAAAGGACCTTGCCGCGCTTCCCCTTATGGGAACCGGAAATGACAACAACTTCTTGTTCGCGTTTGATCGTCTTGGCCATGTTACAATACCTCCGGTGCGAGTGAAATAATCTTCATGTACTTGGCACGCAGTTCACGGGCAACCGGCCCGAAAATACGTGTGCCCTTCGGGTTGCCGTCGTTGTTGATGATCACAACGGCATTATTGTCGAAGCGCAGGTAGCTGCCGTCACCGCGACGGATCGGAGCCTTGGTACGAACGACCACGGCCTTGACGACCTCGCCCTTTTTGACGGATGCGTCGGTGGTGGCTTCCTTGACGGCGCAAACAACCACATCGCCCACCGCAGCGGTACGTGTGTTCTGGCCCAGGCGACGAATCATTTCGGCGGACTTGGCCCCTGTGTTATCCGCGATCGCAACGCGGCTGTTCATCTGAATCATGGTAAATCTCCGTTTATTCGGTTGAAATGTGTGCTGAGGAACCCCTGGACCTACTCACCAAGCTTGGGAGCGACTTCGATCACACGGGTCACGCGCCAGCGCTTGAGCTTGCTCAGCGGGCGTGTTTCCATGATCTCCACCTTGTCACCCAGGCCACACTCGTTCTTCTCGTCGTGTGCGTGGACCACGGTCTTACGCTTAATCTCCTTCTTGTAGAGGGGGTGCGGAATCTTATAAAAGTAAGTCACCTTGATGGTTTTGTCGCCGGAACGGCTGGTCACTTCACCAATCAGGACCTTACGGGAATTACGTGTGGCTGTTGCTTCCATATCAGTAATCGGCTAGAGGATTAAGCAGTGGCAACGGCCAGCTTTTTTTCCTTAAGGATGGTTTCGAGGCGCGCGATGTCGCGACGCAGTTGTTTAATTTGATGCGGGTGTTCGACCTGCCCCGTTTGCTTCTTCATACGGAGCTCGACCTGAGCGTCACGGGAATCACGGAGCTGCTTTTCAAGTTCAGCTTCGGACAGTTCGCGGATGTCTTTCTTGCTCATGTTAAATATCCTCTTTCAGGTAAATGGGTTTAGACTTCTTCACGGGCGACGAAGCGGCAGTGAAACGGCAGCTTCGTATCGGCCAAACGAAGGGCTTCACGGGCGGCGGTTGCAGAGCAGCCGGCAACTTCGAAAAGCATGGTGCCCGGACGGATCACAGCGACCCACTTTTCCACGGAACCCTTACCTTTACCCATCCGGGTTTCAGCGGGCTTCTTGGTGACCGGCTTGTGCGGGAAGACGCGGATCCAGACCTTGCCCTTACGCTTGAGGCTACGAGTCATCGCCACACGGGCGGCCTCGATCTGCTGGGAAGTCATACGACCGCGGGAGAGAGATTGAATACCGAAATCACCAAAGGAGAGTTCGTTCCCCTTTTGGGCAGTTCCGTAGATACGGCCCTTGTGGACTTTGCGGTATTTCGTGCGGGAAGGAAGATATGCCATGATTCGCTCGGTTTAGGAGTTCAATAGGTCGGTTAAAATGGTTTGCGGTCTTAGAGAACAGACTCGTCGGACGGCAGGCAGATCCAGCACTTCACGCCAATAATACCGTAAACGGTGCTGGCTTCGCTGAAGCCATAGTTGATGTTGGCGCGCAGCGTTTGAAGGGGCACCTTGCCCTGGCGTTGTTGCTCGGTACGTGCAATGTCGGCACCACCCAGACGGCCGCCACACTGGATACGGATACCTTCGGCACCCATCGCCATCGTGGTTTGAACGGCACGCTTCATGGCGCGACGGAAAGCGATACGACGCTCCAGCTGAAGAGCGACATTCTCGGCGACCAGTTGGGCAGACAGATCGGGACGCTTCACTTCCTGGATGTCCAGCATGATGTCCTTGCCCACCTTCTTGTTGAGCTCAGCCTTCAGCTTATCGAGTTCCTGCCCCTTGCGGCCGATGACCACACCGGGACGGGCGGTGAAGATCTTCACACGGATACGGCCGGATGCACGCTCGATGAAGATGCGGGGCACGGACGCATAACGCAGCTTCTTCTCGAGGAAAGTGCGGATGGTGTGGTCTTCCTTGACGTAGGCAGCATAGTCCTGCTTGCCCGCGTACCAGCGGGAATCCCAGTCACGGGTGACGGCAAGGCGGAAACCGATCGGATGTGTTTTTTGTCCCATAGTTCGAATTCTGTTTGGGTGTCAGCTTAGGCTTCGTCGGAAAGGACGATACGGATGTGGCTGGTGCGTTTCTTGTAAGGATGTGCGGAACCACGGGCAGCCGGACGGAAACGCTTGAAGGCGGGGCCTTCCTCCACGACGGCGGACGCGATAGTCAGGGCATCCGAGGAGAGGTTGTTGTTGTTTTCCGCATTCGCGATGGCGGACTGGAGCGTCTTGCTGACCAGACGTGCCGACTTGCGCGGGATGAAGCGAAGGATCTCGACGGCCTCGGCAGCATTACGGCCTTGGATGGCACGGGTGATCTCGCGCACCTTGCGGGGCGACATACGAGCGTATTTAGTGTAGGCTTTGACCTGCATGGCTATTAGCTGTTTTGAAGGGTTTTGATACGGGCGATATCACCCGACTGTATGAAAGCGTCTTCAGCGAGTTCGAGGATCAGTCCTGCGGAACGGTTGCTGCGTGATTCAATGATGATGAGTTCACCGACCTGCTTGAAGCCACGGGAGACGGAGCAAACCATGCCAAGACGCAGGCCCTGCTCACGGCCGCCGTCCAGAATGACGACATCGGCGGAAAGCGAAGGCACAACCTTGGCAACGACTGCGGCGTTGGGGCTATGGATCGGCTCTTTGACAAATCCCGGAACATCGGCACACAGCACCGTCGCGGTGAGCAGCACTCCGAGAAGGAGGCTGCCACCGAGCTTGGCGAAAGACTGTGTGAAAACATTCATGGATGAATACTAGGTCGGTTCTCCGGACTTACTTGCCCTTACCGGCCGGGTGGCCCTTGAAGGTACGGGTCGGTGCAAACTCGCCGAGTTTGTGGCCGACCATGTTTTCCGTCACATAGACCGGCAGGAAGCTGCGGCCGTTGTGAACGTTGAAGTTAAGGCCAACGAAATCGGGCGTGATGGTCGAACGGCGGGACCAAGTCTGGATCGGCTTGCGATCATTGTTGGCCTGGGCGACCTCGACCTTCTTGGCAAGGTGCGGATCGACGAAGAAACCTTTTTTGATGGAACGTGACATGACTGCTTAAAAGACGGGTTACTTTCTCTTCATGGGACGACCATTACGGCGAACCAGGATCTGGGAGTTGGTCGGGTTCGACTTCTTGCGGGTCGGGAAGCCCTTGGAGAGCTGACCCCAAGGCGACTGGGGATGACCGCCACCGGAGGTGCGGCCTTCACCACCACCCATTGGGTGATCGACCGGGTTCATCGCCACACCACGGACGCGGGGACGACGTCCCAACCAACGACGGCGACCAGCCTTACCCAGGCTTTGACCTTCGTGCTCGTGGTTGCCGACTTCACCGATGGTGGCACGGCACTTGGCATTCAAATAACGGATTTCACCGGACGGCAGCTTGATCGTGGCACGCTCGCCGTCGACATTGACGAGTTGAGCGGCTTGACCGGCGGAGCGGGCGATTTGAGCGCCACGGCCCGGGTGCAATTCGATCGCATGGATCTTGGTGGCCGGCGGAATCAGAGCCAGCGGCATGCAATAACCGGGGTTGAACTCGACGCGCTTGTTCACGCTAAGGAGCACATCGCCCACCTTGACACCACGCGGGGCAAGGATGTAGCGCTTTTCACCATCGGCATAGGCAAGCAGAGCCAAATTGGCGGAGCGGTTGGGATCGTATTCGATCGCCTGCACCTTGGCCGGGATGTCGAACTTATCACGACGAAAGTCGATAATACGATAAGTGCGCTTGTGACCACCACCGCGACGACGCGAAGTGATACGGCCATAACAATTGCGGCCCTTCTTGTTGTGCTTCTGAGTGGTCAGGCGACGCTCCGGCTTCTTGTTGGAGACGTCCTGCTTGTTCCGTGTGAGGAAACGCTGACCGGGAGTCAAAGGTCTGGAATCTACGAGTGGCATGGTATCGGCTCTCCTACTTAGACGAGTTCAATCTTATCGCCTTCCTTGAGGGTGACGATGGCCTTCTTATGGCCGCCCTTGGTACCCGGACGTCCGCGACGTGCGCGGTCGACCTTGAGCTTGGGCTTCTTGTTGAGAATGTTGACCTTGGTCACTTCGACCTTGAACACCTTCTCGACGGCGCGGGCGACTTCCTTGCGGTTGGCCTCTTTAGCGACTTCGAAGGTGTACTGGTTCAGATTGGCAGACAGAAGTGCTGCCTTTTCCGTGACCCGGTACTCTTTGAGAATTTTATCGGCAATAATCATGACTCACCTCCATTGGCGCGGGCGAGAATGGTTTCGATCCCCTTGCTGCTGATGAGGACCTGGCGGAAACGAACAAGATCGAGCACGCTGAGGTTGCCGGCTTCGGAAAGGGAAACCCCTTCGATATTGCGGGCAGCCAAGGCGGCGTTGTTTTCAAAGGCATCATCCACGATCAGGACCTTGCCATGCTTCGGCAGAACGGAAGTCAGCACCTTGTTAAAGAGCTTGGTCTTCGGCTCCTTGACTTCGAGCGCTTCGATCACCGAAAGGCCGCCTTCAGTGGCGCGTTCGAACAGCGCACGTTGGAACGCCAGCTTGTTCATCTTGCGGTTGATCTTTTGCGAATAGTCGCGGGGCTTCGGCCCGTGGGCCACACCACCATGACGCTGGTGCGGAACGCGGCGCTCACCCTGACGGGCGGTCCCCATACCCTTTTGGCGGAACAGCTTCTTACCAGTACCGCTCACTTCGGCGCGAGTCTTGGTGCTGGCATTGCCTTGGCGCTTGTTGGCCTGTTGTGCGAGCACAACCTGACGCAATGCGGCAAGCCCCTTCTCACCTTCGAATTCAGGGAACTGAGGAAAATCCTTCTCCTCGCTCTTGCTCCCGTCAGCTGTAAAAACTTTGAGTTTCATCGTATGTCCTCCTTCGTTCTATGGGTTACGCCTTGGAGGCCTTATTCTTGATTGCGGTACGAACAGTCACGAGGCTGCCGCGTGCGCCCGGAACACTCCCTTTGATCAGGATGAGGTTCTTATCGGCGATCACCTTGACAACGGTCAGGTTTTGTACGGTGCGCTGGGTGTTGCCCATGTGACCCGGCATCTTCTTGCCCTTGATCACGTGGCCCGGCCACTGGCACATACCATAGGAACCACCACGACGGTGGAACATCGAACCGTGGGAAGCAGGACCACCGGCGAAACCGTAGCGCTTCACAACGCCTTGGAAGCCACGCCCCTTGGACGTGCCGACCACATCGATCTTTTGGCCGGCTTCAAATTTCTCAACAGTCAATACATCACCGATATTCAGCTCGGCATCGCCATTGGTACGAAACTCCTGGAGTTCGGAAACGGGATCAACACCTGCCTTTGCAAGGTGTCCCAGGGCCGCTTTCGACATACGATGTGCCTTTTGGGCACCGAAACCGATCTGTACGGCGTCGTATCCGTCCTTTTCCGCGGACTTAATCTGGGTAACCGGACAGGGTCCGGCTTCGATGACTGTGACAGGCACCAGACGATTCTCTTCGTCAAATACCTGAGTCATACCTATCTTTTTACCAAGTAGGGCTACGTTCATAATACTAAGTGGCAGGTGGAGCGGCTGCTCCGTTGAAGAGACCTGCGTTAGTGGTTAATAAAAAATGTGAGTGAATCGCTCGATCGGGAGCGAGCGGACGAAAAAAGGTGGTAGTTTTCCCTTCGTCAACCCTAGATTTTTCAAAATCTCAAAAAATATACACGAAAAATCACCGACAGGGTCCGCAGGCAGCCTCGCCTAAGGACTCCACCCCAGAATCCAATCACACAATTATTACGCTCCCCAAACTGAAGCGGCAAGGCATCGATCAAGGCAACCAGCAACCCCCATCGAGTCAACTCCAACCCGCGACCGACTACATCCAGGATTTCCACACTCGAGACAGCTCAGCCCAAGCTAGCGCAATGAGCCCCCGCAAAAAGGGCAGTGCCTCCTGACACTGCCCCGAACGGAAGGCTTGGCCGCTAGGCGACACGCGTGCGTCGTCCCGAGCGCGAGGTCGGCGATGCCGTACGCCCCGAATCCGGTTCAGGCTCCTTCTCCATCGGGCTCAGGAACTCAACCCTGAAGGCTGCCAACACGATCCGGCTACGCTTTTCGTGCTTTTCAGTCTCCCACTGGTCCTGCTTTAAACTGCCAGCCACCAGTACTTTCGACCCCTTGCCTAAGTATTTGGGGAGATGCGGCATATTCCAGCACTCCACCGGCATAAAGACCACCCGGTCTCCTTCATTACAGGCAAGCGTGAACTTACCCAGATGCTGCTCCCCCACGTTCCGCGTTTCGATATCGGAGGTGAGGCGTCCACTCAGTATCGTCTGATTCATGATATTTCCTTTCAGTTCGGGTTATTGGCTCTTGTGAATGAATCTGTTCCGACGATTGGAACACTAACGATCCTGACAAACGACAAGCACAAGTCAAGGAAAAGTGCACATAAGAGCACCTATTCAATGGAAGCGGCTCAATTAGCGCCATGCCGGCTAGTCATCAATGCGACTAATTGCGCCCACGCCCTCAAATTCTACGCGTGCAATCCCCTTGGAAGTCTCTTTGCTAACGAAAATTTCCTTAGCAATCCACCAATTAATCATATCCATGAACATGCGAATCCTTCCACAGTCACTACGCCCTCTCCTGGCAGCCCTGATCTGCACAGGACTCCACACCGGGCCTATTAAAGCCTCCGAACTCGGTTCATCCGATTACTACCCCCTGGGCTGCTTCTACCCGAAAGGAGAGCAGAACTACCCCATCGTCAAAGTCGAGAAGAAGAAGATTCTAGCCCTGGTCGATGGAAAGGAAAAGACAGCCAAGCTCAGCAGCATCCGCTTCGACCGCCTCGAGACGTTCGCTCCCGGCTACATAGCGGTATTGGACAAGTCCTTTACTTCTACCGGATCGATCAAGGGTTCGATCGATACCAATAACATGGGCAAGTCCGGAGGTCGCGGCCTGGGAGTAGAGCTCAACAATTTCACCAGCGTGGGCATGAGCCCGACCGACCACATCAACATCGACTTAACACTGTCCACCGACCAAGCCGTCAAGGACTGTTATGCCGCCGTATTCTTCGGATCCAAGGAGGGCATCGCAGGCGATCAAACCAATGAGCTAGTCGTGCGCTTCATCGAACTCGGCGAGCTTCCAGCACAGAGCAAGATCGAGAAGAGCCTCGGCTTCACCGTCGGTAACCCAGAACATAAAAACCTATACGACGACTTCTTTGTTGTCTTCTTCAGCAAAGGCATGCCCGTCCGCAGCAGCTTCGACGGAGCCATATCCAAACATTTTGCCGCCAGAAAGCAACATGAGCATGCCTACTACATGAAGCAGTACCTCGAGAACAACCCCGGAAAGGACCTGAAGCCCACCCCCTTCTACCACTTCACGCCTTACCTACCGGAAGAGCTCTACAAGCAAACAGGCCCAATCGACTGCAAGGTCGTGTTCGACATCCAGCCAGACGGAACCGTCAAAACCAAGGCAATCAGTGGCCTGGAGGACGAAGAAGCTAAGATTTTCCTAGCCTGCAGGATCAACGAGTGGCTCTTTTTTCCGGAACTCAGCAACGGGACCCCCGAGGTCAAGCGAACCGCCACTGTTGTGCGCTTCTAGAGCGCTGAAACCATACCACCCTCACCTGCCTGCCGACGCGGCAGACAGGAATAAAAAAACCCGCGAACCGTAAGGATCGCGGGTTTTTTCAAATTAACCGGAAACGTCTTAGACGTTAATGGAAATATCCACACCAGCCGGAAGGTTGAGCTTCTTGAGCTCGTCCACCGTTGCAGCGGTCGGCTCGATGATATCGATCAGCCGCTTGTGGGTACGGACTTCGAACTGGTCCATGGACTTCTTGTTAACGTGAACGGAACGGTTCACCGTAAACTTTTCAATACGAGTCGGAAGCGGCACAGGGCCCGATACACGGGCGCCGGAACGCTTTGCTGTTTCGACGATGTCGCTGGCGGACTGGTCGATGACGCGGTAATCGAAGCCACGAAGGCGGATGCGGATGCGAGGTGCACTCATAATTATGTTTGGTTAAGGTTTTGGTTAAACTGGGAAAGGCGCTCAAGCGTCTTCACGGAAGAATTAAGAATCAGGTAACGGCTCAGTAGCGTCCCCGGGTGGAAGTTTCGAGTATGGCATTGACCACATTCGGCGGCACTTGCTCGAAGCTCTCCGGCTCCATACTATAGGAGGCACGGCCCTTACTGAGCGAGCGGACGATGGTGGAGTAGCCGAACATTTCCGCAAGCGGAACGAGGGCCGAAATAATCACATAGTTAGCCTTCGCTTTGATGCTCTGGATCTGACCGCGACGGCGGTTCAGGTCGCCCATGATATCGCCCTGGTAATCCTCGGGGGTCTCCACTTCGACCTTCATCACCGGCTCGAGAAGGATCGGCTGCCCCTTCTGCATGGCATCACGGAAAGCGAAAATACCTGCCATCTTGAAAGCCATTTCGGAGGAGTCCACATCATGGAAGGAACCGTCGAAAAGCGTGACCTTGAAGTCGACAACCGGATAGCCCGCAACCGTTCCGTTGTGAGCGGCCTCTTTAATACCGTCGAGGGTCGGCTTGATGAATTCACGGGGAATCGCACCACCGACAATCTTATCCTCGAGCTCGATCCCGGCACCGCGCTTCAGCGGCTCCACCTTGATGCGGGCATGACCGTATTGGCCCTTGCCACCGGACTGGCGTATAAATTTACCTTCGCCATCCGCTGCGACACCGAAAGCCTCGCGGTAGGCGATCTGCGGACGACCGGCTTCGGCACCGACCTTGAATTCGCGAAAAAGACGATCGCGGATGATTTCGAGGTGCAACTCGCCCATCCCCGCAATCAGGGTTTGGCCGGTCTCCTCGTCCGAGCTCACAACAAAGGTCGGATCCTCTTCAGCCAAGCGCTGCAGGCCGTTGGAAAGCTTCTCTTGGTCGGCAGTCGTCTTCGGCTCAATGGACATCGAGATCACCGGCTCCGGGAATGTGGGAGGCTCCAGGCGAACATCCTGCCCCTTCGAGCAAAGGGTATCCCCGGTAACCACATCACGGGCGCCCACCAAGGCACAGATATCACCGGAATAGGCGGTATCGATGTCTTCACGGGCATCCGCCTTCATGATCAGGAGACGGGAAATACGCTCCGTCTTACCGGTGCGCGGGTTATGCAAAACCGAGCCCTTACTCAGGGAACCGGAATAGACACGGAAAAAGACCAGTTTGCCGACATAGCCGTCATTCATCAGCTTGAAGGCGAGTCCCGTTACCGGCGCACTATCGTCAGGAGACACCTCGACCGGGCGCCCCTGGGAGTCTTCCCCCTTCATCGCAGGCAGGTCGAGCGGACCTGGCAGGTAATTGACCACCGAGTCAAGTACCGCCTGCACCCCCTTGTTCTTGAAAGCACTGCCGGGTATCACACCGACGAAGTCGAGGGATACGGTGGCTTTTCGTATGGCCTTCCGGATGTCATCGGCGGTCAATTCCTCGCCTTCGAGGTATTTCGTCGCCAAGTCATCATCAAAATCAGCCAAGGCCTCGATCAACTGCTCGTGGTACTCCTTGGCTTGATCGAGGTAATCCGTCGGAATTTCACCGATCGTATAGGTCATACCGGAAGCATCGGCGGCATCATAGATGCGGGCCTGCATGCTGGCCAGATCGATCAGGCCGGTAAAATCCTCCTCCGCTCCGATCGGAAGGAAAATAGGATGGGCGTTGGCTCCGAGACGCTCCTTCATGGACTCGATCGCCGCGAAATAATCGGCACCGACCCGGTCCATCTTGTTCACAAATGCGATACGCGGGACATGATACTTGTCCATCTGCCGCCAGACCGTTTCGGACTGGGGCTGCACGCCGGCCACGGCACAAAAGACGCCGACGGCCCCATCCAGCACACGGAGCGAACGCTCGACTTCCGCGGTAAAATCCACGTGCCCGGGAGTATCGATGATATTAATCTGATGATTAATACCGGCGTAGGGGCCCTGCTCATTCTTCCAATGGCAGGAAATTGCGGCAGAGGTAATCGTGATGCCGCGCTCACGTTCTTGTTCCATCCAGTCGGTAACCGCGCTTCCTTCGTGAACTTCGCCCATCTTATGGACGACGCCCGCATAGAAGAGAATGCGCTCGGTAGTCGTCGTTTTCCCCGCGTCGATATGCGCCGCGATGCCGATATTGCGCGTATGTTCCAAAGGGAACTTACGCTTCGGCGAATTCACGGATGCTGTAGCAACGGCGGACATAAACGGATTCGACTGGAAAAGAACAAAAGTAGAAGCAGGTAGGACCTACCAGCGCAGGTGGGCAAAGGCGCGGTTGGCCTGTGCCATGCGGTGGGTCTCTTCCTTCTTCTTCACAACAGCGCCGGTGTTGTTGTAAGCGTCAACAATCTCATCGGCGAGCGCTTCGTCCATCGGGACACCCTTGCGCTTACGGGCAGAGGCCACCATCCAGCGGAATGCCAGACTTTGTTGGCGCTCAAAGGAAATTTCAACCGGGACTTGGTAAGTAGCACCACCAACGCGGCGGCTCTTCACTTCAAGCTTCGGGCGTGCATTTTCCAATGCACCCATGACGAGGTCGACCGGATCACCCTTGCCGAGCTTCTCGCTCACGCGCTGGAAAGCAGTGTAAACGATACGCTGAGCCAAAGTGCGCTTACCGCGCTCCATGATCATGTTGACCAGGTTGGTGACCAGAGTGCTGTTGTAACGGGGATCCGGGATAATCGGACGCTTAACGGCTTGGCGACGACGTGACATGATATCTTAAATTTAAAAGTGGATTACTTGGATTCCTTCGGGCGCTTCACACCGTACTTGGAGCGGCTACGGCGGCGTTTTTCCACACCAACGCAGTCCAGCGTGCCGCGAACGATATGGTAACGTACACCCGGAAGGTCCTTCACACGACCGCCACGAACCAGCACGATGCTGTGCTCCTGAAGGTTGTGACCTTCGTCAGGAATGTAGGCGATGACCTCAATACCATTAGTCAGACGAACCTTGGCCACCTTACGGATAGCGGAGTTCGGCTTTTTGGGCGTACGGGTCATGACCTGCACGCACACGCCACGGCGGAACGGGTTCTTGTCCAGAGCACGTGACTTTGACTTTACCTTCTGCACAACGCGAGGTGCGCGGACGAGTTGGTTGATTGTTGGCATGAAACTAGGAAATTTAGATCGCTGGATTTAGAGAAAGACGGCGAAAGTAGCGTTTCGAAAATCCTGTGCAAGGATTTTATTGCAAAATTTTCGCCGCCGACAAGGCAACCCCAACCCGTAACCTAGCCGCATCAATACTGGCTCAAGCCCGAATCAGGGAGTGTCGGTGTGAATTAAAGGCTGCGGAAACTGCCCTAAATTCAAGTCCCTGCAAGCTTTTTCAGGCGCAGACGGCCTTCTTTTCGGACTCGCCCCGTCATCGCCACAGTGGCTTACATTCACTATAAGCGTCCCTGCTGGCGGTGTATAATAATAGGGTCTACCTCATGATCGGCACCTTGACTGCTGTTTTTATGGTTCACAGGCTCCCGAAATTCCGTATCAGACCAGACCGATCATGACTTTAGAAGAAAAACAACAGGCCATCGTCGAAGAGATTACGCTCATCCCCGATCCCTACGAACGGCTCGGATACATCGTCGACTGCGGCAAAAAGGCAGCCACTCTGCCCGACGACCTGCGCATCGAGACCTTCAAGATTGAAGGCTGCATGTCTCAACTCTGGGTCGTCCCGGAATTCCGCGACGGACTCTGCTACTTCCAATCCGACTCGGATTCGGCCATCGTCAAGGGCATTGCCACCCTGCTCTGCGACTTCTACAGCGCACAGAAACCCGAAGCTATCATTGAGAATGACGCAGCCTTTCTCGGGGAGGTCGGCATCACCCAACACTTGTCACCCAACCGCCGTAACGGACTCAGCCGAATCGTGGAATCGGTCCAGCGCTTCGCCAAGTCCTGCATGGCGGAATCCTAGGCCCTCGGCTGCCTCAAAGCAGACCGGGGGCGTCGGCCTCCGAGCGAGAATCAGAACTGGCAGGATAAAAGAGGCTTAGGCTGGTGCACCAGCAGGGGCACTTTCACCGGCAAGACCGCCATCGTCCTTATTCCCCTCGGGCTTCTTCTTCGCCTCTGGCTCGTCCTCGGCTTCATCATCTTTGGGCTCCGGAACTTCACGCTTAATCACAGGCGAACGAATTTCACCGAACTCAAGGATTTCCTGCACGTGCTTGCCGTCGATGGTTTCGTGCTCCAGCAGGGCCTCGGCACACACATCCAGCGCATGGCGGTTTTCCGTAAGGATCTCACGGCAGCGCTTGTGCTGCTCCTCGACGATATCGTGAATCGCCTTGTCGATCTTCTGGGCCGTCTCCTCGCTGTAGTTCTGCGAGCGCTGGATCTCCTGCCCGAGGAACACATGGTCCTTGTTTTCACCATAGGCGACCGGACCGAGGTCCGTCATCCCCCAGTCGCACACCATGTGGCGGGCCACCTTCGTCACCATGCGGATGTCCCCGGACGCACCACTGGTGATATCGCCCATCACCAGCTCCTCCGCGACACGGCCTCCCATACCACAACAGATCTGGTTCAATAAACGACGACGGGAGTGGTTCAGCACATCCTTTTTCGGCATGAACATGGTCGAACCAAGACTCTGGCCGCGCGGAATAATCGTCACCTTGTGCACCGGCAAATGACCGTCGTCGATGACAGCCTGGACAATCGCATGGCCGGCTTCATGGAAAGCGGTAATCTTACGGTCCTCGTCATCCATCAGCTTGCGACGCTCGCGACCGAAGGAAATCTTGTCGCGGGCCTCGTCGATATCCTGCATCTCGACCACCTTCTTATTATAGCGGGCCGCGATGAGGGCACCCTCATTGAGCAGGTTTGCCAGGTCGGCACCGGAAAAGCCCGGCGTATTTCGCGCCACATGCTCCAGATTCACCTCTTCCGAGAGGGCGATCCGCTTGGCGTGCACCTTCAGGATCTCATGACGGCCATTCAGGTCCGGCAAATCGATCGTAACCTGGCGGTCAAAACGTCCGGGACGCAGCAAAGCGCTGTCGAGCACGTCCGGACGGTTCGTCGCGGCGATAATAATCACGCCTTCGTGGCCGTCAAAGCCGTCCATTTCGACCAGCAGCGAGTTGAGGGTCTGCTCACGCTCGTCATTCCCGCCGCCCAGGCCGGCACCCCGCTGGCGGCCCACGGCGTCAATTTCATCAATAAAGACAATACAGGGGGCATTCTTGCGCCCCTGCTCAAACATATCGCGTACACGGGCGGCCCCGACACCAACGAACATTTCAACAAAGTCGGAACCGCTGATAGAGAAGAAGGGCACTTCCGCCTCCCCGGCCACCGCCTTGGCCAGCAGCGTCTTACCGGTCCCCGGAGGGCCGACCATGAGGACCCCCTTCGGGATACGTCCACCGATACGCTGGAACTTCTTCGGGTCCTTCAGGAAATCAACCACCTCACTGACCTCTTCTTTGGCTTCATCACAGCCGGCAACATCCTTGAAGGTCACCGAGTCCTTCTCGCGGGTCAGCATCTTCGCCTTGCTCTTGCCGAAGCTCATCGCCCCGCGCCCGGCATTCTTCAACTGGCGGACAAAGAGGAAATAGAGCAAACCGATGATCAGGATGAAAGGAAGGAAGCTGATAATAATGTCCTGAACAGCCGTACTGCGGCGCTTTTCGCTGAGCACCTCGCGCACGAGCAGGAAGTCGTCTTCGGTCAGACGTCCCTGGGCGGTGAAGTTCACCTTCGGCACCGAGCTCCCCTCAGTCATCGACCCGCTGAACTGCGGATCACTCATCTGGCCACTGATCACGTAACCATTCTGGCCGAATGTCGGGTCCGGCTTCATCACGCCGGCCCCCTTCTCGATACGTCCGTCCTTAATCGACTGCACCAGCTCGCTGATCGTCAAGGCCTCATTGTTCGTGCCGGTGCCCGGTTGGGCAAACCACAGCGCAACGATGGCAGTGATGATGACAAGCCAGATCAGGAGCACTTTCGGTTGAAAGCGCTCAGGTGGTCCGTTTCTTCCAGAGTTATTATTTTGAGGGCTGTTTTGCTTGGATGACATGTCTTATTCAGGCTCAAAGTGAATCCCTCATGCGGTAAGTCAATCGTAGAGCCAGCTGTGTTCCCGGGTGGATTTTACAGGTCTCGGCAGGAGGAAAACCCGGCACCCATAATATACTGCCTGAGGCGGCTGTGACAACCGGTAGACTCAATCGTTCCCTCTGCGGCACACGCCGGTCCGTAAAGCAATCCTGCAGCTTCCTGGAACCCGGGGCGCCGAGAGGCCGATACCGGTCCCCCGCCTCCCAGGGGCGTACAGTAAGGCTTTCCACTGGCTCAAGATCCAGATAGACTTCATCCGCCGGATCGATCCCTCCCCCTAGAATACGCGCCCGAAGCGGGGCATTCAATTCGACCCACTCCGTTTCAAACAAAGCTCCCGTCGAAAGCAGGGCCGTCTCCCCCGGCTCGACCACACAGGCCTCCAAGCGTCCGGAATCGACCGCGTCCTTGGCCGGCTCCAGCCAGATCCGCTGGGCATCCATTAGTATGAAACAGGAGGCGATCGAAAAACGATGCTGGTCCTGACGACTCCGGATCGCTTCCAGCAGTTGGTCCATCAACTGGGCACTCACCGTCTGGATCCCCTCATCATTGTGAAGCCAGTGCGAAACCGCCCGTCGCAGCAGCGCCATATGCGTGGAACGGCAGAGCGCACGATCCAAAGCGGAAGCCCCCTCGTAGGCGTCGGAAAGACGCTCCCGTGCCAGTGCGTCCAGCGCATCCGCATCTTCCTCCAACAAGCGGCGGGAGCGTGCGGCCCCCTCCGGAGCATTGCGCCCGGTCGCCTCAATCAACTCCGGAATCACCTTGATCCGAAGCGCATTGCGTGCAATCCGGACATCCTCATTCGACCGGTCTTCGCACCACGGGATACCACAGAGATTGAGGGCCATTCGCAAATCGCCGGCGCGCAGGTGGAGAATCGGACGCAGATGGGCGGGTTCGTCACTGAAATCGTGAACCGGGCGCGGTGCCGCCAAACCATCCGCCCCCGCCCCCCGGGCCAGTCGCATGAGCTGGGTCTCCAGGATATCGTCCTTCTGGTGGCCCAATGCGATACAGGACGCTCCGGTCTGGCGCGCGACCTGGCGCAGGAACCGGAGGCGTAATTCACGGGCGGTGGTTTCAGTAAAAGCAGCCTCGTCGTCTGGCCGGGACTCTGAACAGAAAGGCAAGTCCAGCGCCGCCGCCACCTTGCGGACAAATTCGGCATCCTGCTCCGAAGCCTCAGCCCGCCATCGGTGATTGTAATGCGCCACCGTGATCCGGCAGCCCAATTCCCCGCGCTGCGCCCAGAGCAGGCAGAGCATAGCCAGCGAATCGGCACCTCCGGAACAAGCGACCACCAACTCTTGCTGAGGCAAGGCCTGCAGGTAGGCCAGGACGGACGGCTCGATTCCGACGTGAATCCGCGCATTCAAGGCCCGGGCCGCATCCGGCCAATTTAGACTTTGGACTCTTTTCGACATTTAAGGGTTGTCCTAGGTATAAGAGGACTGATTAGGACAGCGATGACAATCTCAACCCGGCTTTTCAACCATGGACGCCTCCCTCTTTGATTACGAACTCCCACTCGAACGCATCGCCCAAGAACCCGCCCGGACGCGCGACGCCTCGCGCCTGATGGTCGTCAACCGCTCGGAGCGAAGCGTCACACATGCGTCTTTTGCCGAGATCGGCCGCTTTCTCCCTCCCAACGCGCGGTTTTTCCGCAATAATGCAGCCGTGCTCAAGGCACGCCTTTTTGGCGAACGTCCGACCGGCGGCAAAGTCGAGTGCCTCTTGCTACAACCTGCCGAGGACGCCCTCACCTGGTGGTGCCTGCTCCGACCGGGCAAGAAGACTTACAATGCGGGACGCTTCCTCATTCCCGGCGAGTGCGAAGCCGAGGTCCTGGAAGCCGGCAGCAACGGGAACTACCGTATCCGCTTCCATCTGGAGCGGGAGGAGTCGGTCACCGATCTGGCCGAGCGGCTCGGCATCCTGCCTCTACCGCCCTATATCGAACGTACGGAAAACGATCCGCGCCGCAGTAACGACAACGAACGCTACCAGACCGTCTACGCCGACACCGACAAGCGCGTCGCGGTGGCGGCCCCCACCGCCGGCCTGCACTTCACTCCGGCCCTCATGGCCGAACTCGAAGCCCGGGGCGCGACCTTTTACGACCTGACCCTGCAGGTAGGAATCGGTACCTTCCACCCCATCCAAGTCGACCAAATCGAGGACCACAACATCCACCATGAGTGGTACGAGATCCCGGCGGCCGCCATGGCTGCACTCCAAAGCGATGCCCCCGGGCCGCGCATTGCCGTTGGCACGACCTCGGTACGGTCCATCGAGGATGCCCTTCGACGGGACCCCGCCACGTGCCTGACTCCAAGCGGCTCCGTTCAGGCCGAGGCTGACATTTTCATCTACCCGCCCGCCCAATTCACGGGTGTGGATGCCCTCATCACGAACTTCCACCTACCAAAATCCACACTTCTCTGCCTCGTATCCGCCTTCCTGACCCCTGGCAGCATGGAGGGGATTTCCTGGCTGAAGGAACTTTACGCCGAAGCCATTGAACGTAAGTATCGTTTCTACAGTTACGGCGATGCCATGCTGATCCTCTAAAAAAATAGCATCCCCTCAGGAATAACCCGCGATCCGGACACTCACATGGTTAAAACCAGAAACCAGGACTTGGAAACTATCGTGAGTGAATACTACCAACCGCTCTATCGCTTCGGCTACAGCCTAGCGAAAAATGAGCACGATGCCGGCGACCTCGTACAGCAGACCTTTTTCATCTACGCGGAAAAAGGCGGCTCCCTGCGCGATAAGTCAAAGGTCAAATCCTGGCTCTTCACCACGCTCTACCGGGAGTTCCTCCGGCGCAAGCGCAAGGACGAGCGCATCGACAACTATGAGCCTTCCATGCTGGAAGAAACCGGCGGCAGCGTCGAACCCCACATCCGCCGCAGCCTGGACGCCAACCTGGCCGTTCAGGCCTTGGCCGAGGTCGACGCCGTCTATCGCGAAGCCTTGACCCTCTTTTATATCAAGGACCTCTCCTACAAGGAGATCGCCAGCGTACTCGACGTCCCGATCGGAACCGTGATGTCGCGCCTCTCCCGGGGCAAAAACCAACTGCGTGAAGTCTTCCAGCGCAAGGAAGCGGAAACCGCCGAAGATAACATTTGAGATGAACCGCGAAGAAGCACAACACCTGCTCCAGCTCTGCCGGCCCGACTGTCCCGATGACCGGGAGGACCCGGCCATTGCGGAAGCGCTTGCCCTGCTCGAGGAAGACGCCGAGTTGCGCGTCTGGTTTGAAGCCCAACAGGATTTCGACCGGACCTTCGCCGGTGAACTCTCACGCATTGACGTCCCGGACGACCTACAAGGAAGCATTCTGGCAGGGCTGCAGGCGCATGCCTGCCAGGAGACAACAGACGAGGAAAACTTCGCCCCCACCGCCCAACAGGCTTGGTGGCGCAACCCCTGGGTCGGTATCGCCGCAACGCTGGCCATTCTGCTCACCCTTAGCACGATTCAGCTCAACCGGCAATCCGCCCCGCAAGCAGCGGACCACCCGCAGGTCGTCGCCGCTGCGGTTCCCCGCGTACTGGAATTCCTGGCCGACCGGATCGACGCCATCTCCCCGGCGGCCATGGAACTGCGCGCGCCGGAACTGAACGAGTTGACCACCTACCTGAGCAACCACGCTTCGCCGACCCCCAGGCACATACCTTCCGGCCTCCAAAGCATGGGCACGCTGGGCTGTGTAACCTACGACTACGACGGCGTTAAATTGAGCATGATTTGCTTTAAGAATGGAGCTGTGTATCATCTGATCACAGTGCAACGGAGCGACCTGAAGGAAGAGTTTCCCGCAAGTCCCGAGAACTTCGAGGTGCGGAACCATGCCTTCCGGGTCTGGCAGGAAGACGACCAGATCTACATTCTGAGCACGAAGGCGGCTGAAGGTTGCTTCAAGCGCTTCATCTAAGACAAATCATGAAACATATCCTCACTACCATAATACTCGCAGGCTTCGCCTGCCTACCACTCGGCGCAGGCCTCCAGGCCGCGGAAAAGATCGAGACCTACAAAATCGACCCGGTCCACTCCTCGGTAAAGTTCAGCATTCGCCACTTCGTAGCCAAGACCTCCGGCAGTTTCGGGCAATTCGAAGGCACCATTACAGTGAACCGCGATGACCTGACGAAGAGCTCCGTCGAGGCCGTCATCCAAGTGGCCAGCGTCGATACGGCCAACGAAAAGCGCGATGCCCACCTCAAGACCGACGATTTCTTCGGAGCCGAATCGCACCCGATCATCAGCTTCCGTTCCACGAAGTGGGAGGCCACCGATGATGAAGATGAATTCGAGGTCACCGGAGAGCTCCGGATGCACGGCATGACCAAGGAAGTCACGTTGGAGGTTGAACTACTCGGCTTCGGCGAAGGCATGCAAGGCGCCTACCTCTCCGGATGGGAGGTCACCACGGAAATCGACCGCACCGGATGGGGCATAACCGGAGGACAACCTGCGGTCGGCGACGAGGTTGAAATCACAATCAACATCGAAGCCATCCGCCAGTAAGCTGTCGCCATATCATTTACAAGCCTCCCATCCGGGAGGTTTTTTTGTATCTGGATATGCGTCAGGCCCCGAGGGTGAACCGCCAAGGCACTGCGGCCCACCGGGGACCGGCGTAATCGACACCGATACGCGGCGCGGCTTCAACCCGTGCCGCATCGGCCACAAAGCCGTCATCTTCCACCCACAAGCCGGCCACTCGGGTCAACAGGCTGTTGTTCAAGGCACTGTCGACATGGAAATGCTTGGTCAGGCGCCCTGGCCCCTCCGTCGCTTCAACCCCCCGAAGCAAGACCGCGGCCGGGTAGCCCTCCTCCCGCGTGGTAAGGTTGAGCATCCAGTGCACGCCGTAACAAAGGTAGATGTAACTGTGTCCGGGAGGTCCGAACATGACCACATTCCGCGTTGTCGCCCCCTTATGCGCATGTGAAGCTTGGTCCTCAAAACCGTCATACGCCTCCGTTTCGGTCAAACGGGAGCGGATAATCTTGCCCGAGGGCAAGCGCCGGCACAGCACCTTTCCCAACAAGTCGCGGGCAACCTCGACCGTGTCACGGTCGAAAAAACGCTTATTGAGGACCTTGGCCATCAGAAATCACGCCCCTCCGAATCGAGTACCAAGGTAACCGGCCCGTCATTGCGGACATCGATCTTCATATCCGCCCCGAACTCACCCGTGGGCACAACCCGCCCGAGCCTCTCCGACATCAAACGGACAAAATACTCATAGAGCGGGACCGCCTGCTCCGGTCGGGCGGCACGGTTGTAGGAGGGACGGTTCCCCTTCCGTATATTACCAAAGAGCGTAAACTGACTCACGACCAGAGCTTCACCCTCCACCTCAAGAAGGGACCGGTTCATCTTACCTTCACCGTCATCGAAAATCCGTAGCTTGAGCAATCGCTCCACCAACCATTCGGCTTCGGCGACCCCGTCATTCTGCCCCACGCCGAGAAAGACCAGAAGCCCGGCACAATCCGGCCCGATCGCCCCCACACTGCGGCCATCGACCCGTACCTCCGCTTGTGATACACGTTGAATGACGACTCGCATGGCTCCGAATGGAGCTAATCCATCCGCAAACGCCAGCCAAATTTCCTAAAATAAGCCAACCTTGCGCCAAGATAAGTGGAGAAGTGTTGCCTTCCAAGCGGCAAGATGTTGTGAATCAGTGACAGTAAATGAATGAAGAAGTGGAAAGTCCACAGGATGAGAGTGCCCTGCTTCTCAAAGCGTCCGCCAAAAGGCTCTTTGAGACCTTAATGGAACAGACCCCCGACCGGATTTACATCAAGGACAGGCAAAGTAAATTCGTGTCCGTCAGTAAAGCTCTCGCCCAGCGGCATAAGTTCCGCAACCGTCATGATATCGAAGGCATGACCGACTTCGACGTGTTTTCCATCGAACACGCACAGCAAGCCTACGACGACGAACAGGAAATCATGCGTACCGGAGTCCCGATCATTAACAAGATCGAGAAAGAAACCTGGCCCGACGGCTCCGTATCCTGGGTATCCTCAACCAAGGCTCCCCTCTACCTCGGCTCGGGAAGACTCGTCGGTATTCTCGGTATTTCCCGTGATGTCACGGCGGAAACCATCGCCCAGGAGAAACTGGCCCGGAGCGAGCAACTGCTGCGCGAGCAGAACAAGATCATGCGATCGGACTACGAAAGTGCCGAACACGTGCAGAGCGTGATGATTCCCGGCCGCATTCCGGAGGTGAAACACATTAACCTGTCCTATATCTGGAAACCGATGACCTCGGTCGGTGGCGACATCATCAACTTTCCCCGCAACCCGACCAACTGCCTCTTGTTCTTTCTCGGCGACGTCTGCGGACACGGCGTCACGGCGGCCTTTTACACCGTACTGCTGAAATACCTAACCGCCCATGAGGCCGAAACCTACAACGCCGACCCGAAGCATTTCCTCGACGGTGTGAACAAGGAGGTCACCGGACGTATCCAAAAAGGGTTTGTCACAGGACTTGCGGGACATTTCGGACATCGCTGCAAGGACGGCAGCCGGAGCCTCTTCCTGGCACACGCCGGGCATCGTCAGTTTCTCGTGTACCGGAAGAAGGATCAGCGGATCCATCTGGAAACCCTCTCCCACGGAACAGTCATGGGCCTTCCGGGATGCCAGGCCTCCGAAGTCACCGAAATCAAACTGCATGTCGGAGACCGGTTTTATGCCTTTACCGACGGGATCTTCGAGACTGCCAACAAGAATGAAGAAGAATTCGGCATGCAGCGCCTGATCACGGCCTTTGAAAAAGCATCCGCCCTGCCGATCCAGGAAACACTCACAAACGTATTCGACACCGTAGAGGACTTCGCCGGATCCCCCAACCAACAGGATGACATTACAATCCTGGGATTTGAGATCGATTAGCCAGCCCGCAGCAATTGGTCCGTGACGCTCAGGATGTAGGCCGCCGCAGTTTCCGCCCGCAAGACATTCGCACCCAGACGCACCGGCAAGAAACCCGCGCCCCTCAGGCCTGCGTATTCAGCCGGCGAGAAGTCTCCCTCGGGACCAACTGCAACCGTGATCACTCCCGGCAGATCGGAACGAAGTGCCCCCAACACCGAAGCCAGTGGCCGACTGCCGGATTCCAGACTGGCAACCAGGCCAAGCCCATCGCCCGCCGCCCGGAGATAATCCTTCAAAGGCTGCGGCAGACTCAACTCAGGCAAATGCGGCAAGCCGCACTGCTTGCAGGCCTCGATCATGGTCATGCGCCATTTCTCGACTTTCCCCTGCATACGGTCCCCTCTCAGCTGTACCTCTCCGTAATCCGTATACACCGGCTGTATGCGGCTCACCCCGATCTCGGTGGCCATCTTCAGGATCAAATCCATCGTCTTTCCTTTAGGGAGTGACTGGAGCAGAACGAGTTGAGGCCGCGGCGCCGGCACCAGCTCCGAAGACTCGATCGACAAGCACACCGCTTTTGCATCCGCACGCTCGATCACGCACTGCCAGCGGCCACCTCGACCATCCAACGCTTCGACCCTCTCACCCGGCCGTGCACGCAAGACACGCACCAGATGATGACTTTCTCGTGGGTCCAAAATCAGCCGCCCTTCGCTCAGGACCGCATCCGGAAAAATGAAACTTCGATAACCCGCCACGCCTCAAAACGCTGTCGGCTCCCGCACGGCAGACAAGACTTTTAGCAGTTCCCAAGCGGCTTCAGCGACTATTTTTAGAATTATTCTAATTATAGCTTGAAAAGAATTCAGGGAACCCTTTATTGCTACTCAGTCTCATTATTAATGCTATTTAGAATCAATCCAATTTACTAACCTACCAACAGCGACCATGTATCTTGAAGAAAAATACAAAGAAATGCTCGACAACGCATTGGAGCGCAGCGGCTTACGATCGACGAAGCAGCGTGAGCACATCTTTGCCGTCCTCTTGGAAAAGCGGGACCACCCGACTGCAGATGAGATTTACGCACGGGCACGTGAAAGCATGCCCTCCATCTCGCTTGCCACAGTCTACAACTGCCTGGAGACCCTGGTCGAAAGCAGTCTCATCCGTCAGGTCAATTTCGAGCGCGAACCGACCCGCTACTGCCCGAACCTGACCCAGCACGCACACTTTTACTGCAAAGCCACCGGCGAAGTGCACGACGTCGAGTTGCCCGACCAGCTGGTTGGGGATCTCAAGTCCATTCTACCTGAAGGATTTGTCGCCGAGCACATCGACATCGCCTTCAACGGCAACTGCGCATCCACAACACCTGAATTATAAACCACTGAATTCGAAAATTAATACCATGAACACGCTGGAAATCAAAAACCTGAACGTATCCATTGATGGCCAAGCCATCCTGAAGGACTTTAGCCTGACCATTCCGAAAGGCGAAGTACATGCCCTGATGGGCCCGAATGGTACCGGTAAGAGCACCCTCGCCAAGGTCATGGCGGGCCACGAGGACTATACCGTGGAAAGCGGCGAGATCCTGCTCGACGGAGAAAGCATCCTCGGCAAGGAACCCGACGAGATCTCCCATGCGGGCCTCTTCCTCGCCTTCCAGTATCCCATGGAAATACCCGGAGTGAGTATTGCCAACTTCATCCGCGCCGCCCTCCAAGCCCGCCTGCCCGAAGGCGAGGAAATCAATGCGGTCGAGTACTACAAAAAGCTCTACGCAAAGATGGATGACCTGAAGATGGACCGCAAGTTCACCTCCCGCTCCCTCAACGAAGGTTTCTCCGGTGGTGAAAAAAAGCGCTGTGAAATCCTCCAGATGTCTATGCTGGAACCGAAGTACTGTGTGATGGACGAGACCGACTCGGGTCTGGACATCGACGCGCTCCGCATCGTTTCCGAGGGGGTCAACATGATGCGCAGCCCGGAACGCAGTTTCCTTGTCATCACCCACTATCAACGCCTGCTGGACTACATCGTGCCCGACGTCGTGCATGTCATGTTTGACGGACGCATCGTCCACACAGGAGATGCCGAACTGGCCAAGGAGCTCGAAACCAAGGGCTATGACTGGGTCAAGGACACCTTTGCCACCGCAAAGGCCTAATGTCATTCAAACTTTCAACCCTCAGACCACATGAGTGAAATATCAGAACAGGAAGAAGCAATCCGCATCGATACCGAGAAGGGTAATTTCCATTACCCGGAAAACTATGCGTACGATGCTGGTGTCGGCCTGACGGAAGACACGGTCAAGTACATTTCGGACGTCAAAAAGGAAGACGACTGGGTCCGCGAGTTTCGCCTCAAGGCCCTCGAAATTTTTCACAAGAAGCCGCTGCCCACGAACTGGGCGACGAAGGACCTGGAAACCATCGATTTCGACAAGATCCGTTACTATCTGTCCAAGGGCCAACAACCCAGCCGCAGCTGGGATGAAGTACCGGACGATGTGAAGGAAACATTCGAACGTCTCGGCATCCCCGAGCAGGAACGCAAGTTCCTCGCCGGCGTGGAGGCGCAGTTCGACTCCGAAGCCGCCTACTCCCGCATGAAGGAGGACCTGGAAAAGGAAGGCGTGATCTTTGTCGGCTCAACCGAAGGCCTGGCCAAGTATCCGGAAATTTTCCGCCCCTACTTCGGCAAGGTGATCCCTTCCGCCGATAACAAGTTTGCTGCGCTGAACAGCGCGGTCTTCTCCGGCGGCAGTTTCATCTATGTGCCCAAGGGCGTGAAGCTCAAGCAACCGCTTCAAGCCTACTTCCGAATCAACGCGGAAAACTTCGGCCAGTTTGAACGTACGCTGATCATTGCCGACGAAGGCGCGGAAATCACCTATATGGAAGGCTGCACGGCACCGAAGTTTGAAACGGCGACCCTGCACAGTGCTGTTGTCGAACTGGTCGCTCTCAAGGGGGCAAAGATCCAGTACATCACCGTACAGAACTGGTCCAACAATGTCTTCAACCTGGTAACCAAGCGTGGCATGGCCGACGAGGATGCCGAAGTGAAGTGGATCGACTGCAACATCGGCTCCCGCCTCACCATGAAGTATCCGGCGGTGGTCCTCAAAGGGAAGCATGCACGGGGCGAAGTGCTCTCGATCGCACTCGCCAACGACGGGCAGCACCAGGACACCGGCTCCAAGATGATGCACCTCGCGGACAACACCACGAGTAACATCATCTCCAAGTCCATCTCCATCGGCAAGGGGCGCTCCACCTACCGTGGCCAGGTCCACATGCCGAAGCACCTGAAGAACTGTAAGAATAATACCGAGTGTGACGCCCTGTTGATCAACACCAACAGCCGTACCGACACCTACCCGGCGATTACCACGCGCGGCGAAAACAATACGGTGCAACACGAAGCCAGCGTCTCCAAGGTCAGCGCCGAGCAGATCTTCTACATGATGCAGCGCGGACTTTCCGAGGGTGAAGCCATGAGTCTCGCCGTGAACGGATTCGTCAACGACCTGATGAAAGCCTTCCCGATGGAATACTCCGTCGAACTGAAGCGCCTGATCGACATGGAAATGGAGGGCAGTGTCGGGTAAGACCGACAAACGCCGAACATCGAACGTCCAACATTGAACATCGAATGAATACCACTTTGGAAACACCCACCGCACCTTCCGTGGCCGAGCCCGCATGGCTGGCCGAGCGTCGCATCGCCGGCAAGGCGCAGTTCAACGAACTGCCCGCCCCCACCGCCAAAGATGAACGCTGGCGCTTCGCATCCGTCGGCCGCCTCAGCACCGACGACTACGCTCCGCCCCCCGCTCCGGCGGCGGAAAAGCTGGCCGAACTGGACAAGCGTTCCGACCTCGTCAGTGATCGCGCCGGCAGCCTGGTCTTTGTCGACGACGCACCGGCCCGCTTCGAAGCCGTCAGTGAAGAACTCGCCGCCAAGGGCGTGATCTACCTGCCGGTCCTCGAAGCTGTCGAGAAGCATCCGGAATTGATGGAAAAGTACTTCCTCCAGGAGTCGACCGAACTGGGCTCCGAGAAGTACTTCGGCCTGCATGCCTCCGTCGTCCGCGCCGGATCCGTACTCTATATTCCCAAGGGCGTCGTGATCGAGCAGCCTCTGGTGAATTACTACTGGACCAGCGGGACACGCGCAGCGGTCTTCCCGCACACGCTGATTATCGCCGAAGACAACTGTCAGGCCGCCATCGTCGACGTCTTCTTCTCCGACACCGCGGAGAACCAGGCGCTAAACATCGCAGTCTCCAATATCCATGCCGGCAACGGAGCCAATGTCTTCCGTAAGGTCGTGCAGGACTGGAATGAGCAAACCACATCCTTCCAGCTCGACACTACGGTCGCCGGACGCGACACGCAGGTAAAGAACCTCGCCGTCAACATTGGTGCGGAACGCGCCCGCTTCGAAAGCCAGACCCGCATCGAGGGTCCCGGTGCCGACGTGAAGATGTATTCGCTGACCGTCGCGGAAGAGAGCCAGGAATTCGATCAACGGACCTATCAGATCCACAATGCGCCGAACGCCGTCTCCGATCTGCTCTACAAGAACGCACTGCTCGACAAGAGCCGCACGATCTTCTCCGGTCTGATCAAGGTCGCGGAAGGCGCCCAGCAAACCGACGCGTACCAGACCAACCGCAACCTGCTCTTGGATCCGACCGCCGAAGCCAACGCGCTGCCCGGATTAGAAATCCTAGCCAACGATGTGAAATGCTCCCACGGGGCCACCACGGGCAACGTCGATGAAGCCGAACTCTTCTACATGATGAGCAGAGGCATTCCCCAGCGCACCGCGATGCAACTCATGGTTTTCGGTTTCTTCGAAGAAGTTATTGAAAAGGTGGACAGCGAAGAGCTCGCCGAAAACCTCCGCATGCTCATCCACAAGAAATTCGATCACAAGATACACTAATCGAATTTCTAATTAAGTGGGGCTTCAGCTTGCTGGGGACCAGAACTCCAGCAAGCTGAGCCCGACAATCCTCAATTCGTCATTCCTAATTCCAAATTCAGTTAACAATGTCTGAAGACCGCATCCTCACACGCGAAGTCGAAGCCACGCTGATCCCGCAGGGCACGCCCATGCCCCTGCCGGAAGGCGAACCCGTCACTATCACGCACCGTCTCGGCGGCAATTACACCGTCATGACCTCGAACGGCATGTACCGCATCAAAGGGGTCGATGGCGATGCTCTGGGCGAAGAAATTACCGACGAAATCAAGAAGACCGACGCGGCCCATAGCGGACCACCCGACAGGGATGCGCTTTGGGAGTCGATCAAGAAGGTATTCGATCCGGAAATCCCAGTTAATATCGTCGACCTCGGCCTCGTCTATTCGCTCGAAGTCAATGAGCAGCTCGACGGGGGCTACAAAATCGACATGCAAATGACATTGACCGCCCCCGGCTGCGGGATGGGTCCGGCGATCGCAGAAGACGCCAAGTACCAGCTCGAAGGCGTACCCGGCGTGTCCGAAGCACAGGTTGACATTGTCTGGGATCCGCCCTGGAACCAGGACATGATCACCGAAGAAGGCAAGATGGTCCTGGGACTGATTTAGACGTCCAACAGTTTCCAACTTTCACAGAGCTCCGGCGCTTTTCGCAACCAAACCAGGTGCGAATCGCACCGGAGCTTTTTCATAGGACGGCAGCGGGCACATCCATCATCAAGCGATTTCACCCACCGGCCACGATTCAATATTTTGTATATTTTCCATAAAGTTAGCCTACAGCCATTTAATTACTTTTCTTTAAATAGTTATTTATTAGCAAGGAGGGATGACCCGCTTAGGTCAAACCGAAGATACTAGCGAATCTCAGGCATTTGTGCTCACCACGATGCTACTCCTCACCGCATCGCTTCTCGTACTGACTTGCACACTGGCTCTCATCGTAGAGCTGGAAACGCGTGCAACGGCCACGCGCATAGAGAGCTTACAAGCCAGAGAGTCAGCCCGGCTGGCATTTTATATCGCTCTGGCCGAACTTCAAAAAGCAGCGGGGCCCGACCAACGGGTCACCGCCCGATCAGATCTAACCGGAGACAGCACCCTTGAAAGCCATCGCCTTTGGACTGGAGTCTGGGACACGACAAAGGCCGAGACGGCTCCGTCATGGTTGGTATCCGGTCAAACCAAAGATCCTTCGGTCAAAGCCATCGAAGAGATCAACCTCATCCCACCCCAGAGCGTCCCAAGCTCAGGCACAAGCCCGGAAGCACGACTGGAGGTGGCATTGGAGTCCATCGAAGGAAGCCGGACACACATGGCATGGAGCGTCGAGGACGAGGGCATCAAGATCCCGCTTAAAAGAATGCGCGGACTGGAAGAGGCCTCAATGCCGGACGAAAATACAAACTATCTCGACTACAACTCGAAGACCTTCCACAACAGCCTGACCCGCCACAAGCCTGCATTCGAATACCCTCAACTCTACGATTACACAGCATGCGCGCCCTCGACACAGGCAAGACTTGAACGTTGCACCACTCTCAATCAATTGCGTCTGGCGGCCATCGAACAGGAGGCAGACCCACCGGATATCGCATACGACTCAGCCACCGTGGAAAATGCATTCGTACTCTCCAACACACGCGAAGGCGGGCTGAAAAAAGACCTGAGCTATCTCAAGACACTCGATGCGGAGAGCATTCAGCATGAGCAACTAATCAGCCTCTACCAGGACCCCGATGACCTCCTTCAACCCCCAAGCGTACAACTGGTCCAGTTTCGTGGAGAACCGACGAGCAGCACATTGCAAGAGTCGGCAGGCATGCTTCCCCCCGGAATGGCACTCGACGTCGTCCCCCAGCAGCTTCAATCCTTTTCAATCACACCGGTCATCACGGAATTCCAACTAAGCGGCGGCATCGTCAGCGACGGAGGCGAAGATGCACAGAGCAAACCTAGCGGGCTTTTCTTCGTGTATAAGCTCTATGTTGAACTGTGGAATCCCTACACGATTCCAATCCGGATTGGCGACCCGGATATGCCCACAGACCTGGGCTTCTCCGACCTACGGTTCGAAGTCCGGAACTTGCCCGACTTCACCATCCAGAACCTGAACACTGGCGAGGATGTCTCCGGCACGGTACCTGACGTGACATTACTCTGGAGTGATTATGATGCCGCCAAGTTGCTCCGCCCCGGTATGGTATTCCGACAGACACTCCCACTGGATTCCAAAGGAACCAATCAGACCGGCGCCCTGCACAAAGAACTTGGCATGCGACTCGATGGCAGCCGTTCGGACAGCTACCGCGGACAATTCACTTTCACGAACAAAGCTGTCGAAATCATCGTATATTGCCGTAATGCAGCCGCCGTTGAGCATGAAATACTGCATTTCACGCTTGAAGGATACCCCGACTACGAAATCGACTACGCTCCTACGAACCGGTCGACATGGTTCAAGCGTGCCGCAGCCTCACGCGACGGGCAGTATGGCATGAACAACGAATCACTGGAATGCTCCGGCTATGCTTTCGCATTCCGCTTCAAACTCCTCGACGAGCAGGAACTGCCGGGGCCCATCGAAGACATCAGCAATCTGCTCAGTCGTTGCGATCCACGCATACAGGACTTAGATGTCAACCTGCAAGACTGGGACATCAACCGGGCATGGGAATCGACTCCTGCCCTTCCCTACGATTTCAGACTCAATCAAAGCGACTGCGATCCCGGCTTCTTCGATCCGGCTGAGAGCTTTTCGGCCGCTGACTTTTTCCACTACGACACAAGCGGAAGCGGTCGACGTGACCGTATCGCGAGGTTCATCGACCTACCCACTGGGGAGCCGGTTAATCCCGGCATCTTCAGAAGCTTGATATTCCCGGCCACCCCCCTCAATGCCATTGGCAATCCATGGGGAGGCGCATTGAACAGGATATACGATCGCTATTTTTTCTCCACCTTGCCAAAGCCCGATCTATCCTCGTGGGACGGCACCACACCTCTGGCCAACACCAGAATTCGCGCCTTCAAAGCCCCACCCGCCCTCGATAGTTGTGAAACGGCAGAAGACCTGATGCTTCACAATGGCTTCAACCTAAACTCAAGCTCTGACCGCGCATGGGAAGCCGTAATTAGCGGGCGAAGCTTTTCCTCCGATGCCTTTGTGTGCCGATACGAAAAGGGAGCCTATCCCGCGAATCCGGAATGGTTCGAAGCGAGCAAACCGCTTGGGTCCGTCTTATTCAACCACCCGCACACCGCACTATACAATACGACCGAGTCAGAGACCGATGCTCGCTACGCACAAGTGGAACGCGCCAAGACCACGAACTATCTTGAAGCATTCAGCATCAACAACATTGCATGGCAGGCAGACCTGCAGCATCCGGCTTTCCGGCAGTCGTTCCGTGAACTCAGTCGTGCAGAAGCAAGCGCGCTGGGACAGGCCATCCCGAACGCGCTGAAGGAATTCTACGCGAGAGAGAACCACCCGCCCTTCAGTCTGGAGGAATTCATTAGCGCGGGTATACTTCAATCAGCCATCGACGCAGTACCGACCATCAATAACCGTCATGATGGACAAGACTTCATACCAAGGCACAGCACCGCCAGCATTACACAAGCCACCCTCATGAACGCATTGGGCCCGATCGGCTTTGTGCGATCCGACAGCTTTACCATCCGCGGCTATGGCGACACCAGAAACCCCGTTACCGGTGAAGTGATTTCCAGCGCCCTATGCGAAGCGACCGTACAGCGAACGCCAGAAAATCACCGTTTCGCCAAACTCGGAAGACGATTTACCGTCACGGACTTCAAATGGATCACGACATCATCCACCCAAAACTGAGAAGACTGCCATGACACGTCTTACTCTCCTTCTGATCAGCCTCTGCTTCCCTGCTTCACTCCATGCAAGAGATGAGAGCTTCATCATCAAATTCCGCACTTACGGCATGCATCCGGGTATTTATAATGGCCTGTCTTACCGCGATAACACAAACGCTTCAACCGGCCTTGTCTTCGCAAGCAAAAGCCGCTCCACAGAATACTTCGTCAAGCTATCGCCGGAGAATCCAGTAATACGCTTCTACCGGAATGAAACCACAGCTAAAGAAGGAGCCCAAAACAATGAAAATGCTGTCACTGAGATACGCGTGCATCCCAAAGACGCCGAACTGCTGCTTATTTTCCGAAAAACGACCGCAATGGAGCGCGAAGCATACTCCGTCTTTGCAATCAACGACTCCGCATCCGTCAGTCCGCCGAACAGTCTTCGCATCCTAAACCTAACGGGATTTCAGGTAAATTGCTCCCTAAATGGGAAGCGTTTTGATTTAGAGTATGCGCAAGCCTCCGACCCAATAATTCCGGACAAGACAAACGAAGCTAAGCTCGTTGTCGTCGCAGAAGGGATCACCCGCTACCATCTCATCTACAAAAGGAACCTCAAGATCCGCAGGGACGAACGTAGCCTATTGATTCTTTGCCCGCCCGCCAGACAAGGCTCACACCGTATTGGAGGCCATCTTCTGACAGAGCACCTTTAAGCATTAAAACAGCCCCCAAATTACTAATCTTCATTTTGTTATTGTATGTATCCTAAAACCTTGATTCATCGTCTGAATGCAAGCATGGAAATTAACCACTATTCTGGCACTGATATTCTCATTAGGCACGCTCGTCCGAGCACAGGAAATACGAATCACTTTCGATTCGGACCAATCCGACTATGGCGTCTATGAAATTACCGGCACGGACACGGCACTCAGCCTGACACGAAGCGGAGGAATCGTAGCAGCCAATGACTTCGCCGAACTCGACGGGCTGTCGAGCGAGACCTATTTTGCCAGCGGAGCCGAGTTGGGCACTTACACGCCTTTTCGAATCGAAATTGAGACAAGCGGCGGCTTGGCGACCACCGACACCAGCGGCCTGGATATCGGAGGGGGCGGCATCGATGCAACCGAAAGCATCAGCCTTATATTCAGCCACACTGTGCTGATCACTGAATTTGACTTAGCGAACATTGACACAGGCACCTTTGCCGCCGTAAGCGTCGGAGGATCCATCCTCAGCCTGGGAGACAGTACCGGTGACGTACATAGCGGGAGCTACCAGCTCAATGCGGGTCAAGCCTTGACCTTTAGTTATGCGGAAAGCAATAGCGCGGACTACGACATCCAAGGCTTGACGCTACAGATCGTCCCGGAAGCAAGCTGCTATAGTCTCGCAACCGGCCTGGTCAGCTTGGCATTCGCGTCGTTTGCACTCCGGAAGCGACGCTAGCCCCGGCAATGCCCCGAATCTTCCGCCGGAGCAATCCGGCGTTTTTTGTGCGACAACAAAGCCTTCGATGCTTTCCGTTTGCCTCGCGTGCCATCTCACTTCTGACTGTTTGTTTCCAACTTAGATTCAATTCAAAGCATGTCCGACTACCGCAGCATCCAGGAACTGAAAACACTCGACCCCGCCTTGGCAGTCCCCTTCCGCGGCATCTTTATCCTGCGGCGCAAGACGACCAAGACTGCCCGCAACGGTAACCCCTTCCTCAGCATTGAGTTGAGCGACGGCACCGGAAGTTTCACAGCCAACTGTTTCGGCGATTCCGCCATATTCAAGGTCTGCGACGAAGTCGACGAAGGCTCCATCCTGCGGGTATCCGGAAGTACCGAATATTTCAACGAGCGTTTCTCCCCCCGACTGCAGGCCGCCGAAGCCCTCAGCCCGGAAGAAGCGGCTGCGGAAGGCATGCTCGGCAAGCTGGTGGAAATCCCGCCCGAACCGGAAGCGAGCCTCTGGGCCGACCTGGTCGCCGGAATCGAAGCGATCGAGCACCCGAAGCTCCGTGAAACCGTGCAACGGGCAATCGACGAAACGGAAGCCGACTTCCGCGGCGCACCTGCCGCAGTCAGCATGCACCACGCCTACCGGCATGGACTGCTGGAACACACCGTGCATATGGTCCGTAATTGCCGGGCACTCCTCCCGCTTTACCCGGAAGTGGACGGCGACCTCGCCATCGCCGGAATCATTCTTCATGACATCGGTAAACTCGAGGAATACGAAGGCGAGATGGCAACCAAGGTCAGCCGCATCGGCATCTTGCAGGGACACGTGGTCATCGGCTTCCGCATCGCGCGCAAGGCGGCAATCCAGTCCAGGCTCAACGCCGACCTGACGGAACGCCTCGAGCACATCATCCTCAGCCACCAGGGAGAGAAGGAATGGGGGGCGGCAGCCATGGCGGCCACGCCTGAAGCCGTATTCGTCTCCATGATTGACAATCTCGACGCCAAAATGGGCATGGTGCAGCGCGTCCTGCGCAACAGTCCGGAAGGCGAGGCATTCTCGGACTACCTGCCCGGCCTGCAAACCCGCGTACTCCTGACCCCGCCAGACAAGAGCCATTGAGACTCACACCGTGAACGCACCGAGCCCGAAAGGGATTTCCGTCATCATCTGTAGCCGCAACAGCGGCCAACAACTACAGGCAACAGTCCGCCACCTGAAGGCACAGGTTCTCCCGGCAGGCATTCCATGGGAACTGGTGCTGGTCGACAATAATTCAGACGATGACACGCTGGCCTGCATGCAACGCTTGAAAGCCGACTCCCCTGACCTTCGTATCACCGTCACCGGGGAGGACAAAGCCGGCATCATGCACGCCCGGCTCCACGGAATCCGGACCGCGACCTACTGCTATACGATTTTCTGCGACGACGACAACCACCTCGCTCCGAACTATCTCGCAGTCGCTTACGCCATCATGGAAAAGCATCCGGAAGTCGGGATCGCCGGGGGCCAGAACCGGGCCCAACTGAACACGGCGGCACCGGACTGGTTCGAATCCGTTCAACATGACTACGCCGTAGGCATGCAAGCAAACCGGACGGGCGATGTCAGTCTGACCCGGAAATACATCTGGGGGGCCGGCATGGTCACACGTCGCGACGTTCTGACCGGCATTCTGGATAGAAGCAGCGAATTCCTGCTCTCCGGCCGCTTCCCAGGATCCTTTGCCTCCGGGGAAGATACTGAAATCTGCAAATGGTTCCTTCTCTCCGGCTACCGCTTGCGCTATGATTCCGAACTGAAGCTTGACCATTGCATCAAATCCGAGCGCTTGACCCGCGAATACTACGAGAAGCTAAAGGAAGGCCACCAAGCCGCCTACCGGAAACTGTTGATCTATGACTTCCTCATCGATTGCCGGCGGGATCGAATCAAACCGAACCGCCTGCGGGGGCTGAACTTCCTGATCAAGTGCCAGTGGAAACAAGTTCGGCGCAAAAAGAGTTCGTTTAAAAACCGCTTGAAGGCCCAATATCACCTCGGGCCACAATTCAGGATCTCCCCCGAGCTAAACAAGATCATTCAGCGATTTCCTCAAACCGCCTAAGACCAAGCATGCAACCCATTCAAAGTTTTCAACACTGCCCGAAGTGCGGCACCCAGGGGCTCCAACGCAACCCGCCAAGCCATATCGCCTGCGACCACTGCGGGCATCAGTATTTCATCAACGCCGCTTCCGCCGTCGGTGCATTCATTCTGGACTCTGCGGGGAATCTCCTCCTCGTCCGTCGCGCCAAGGATCCGGAGAAGGGCAAGCTCGGGCTTCCCGGCGGCTTCATCGACATGGAGGAAACCGCGGAAGACGCCATTCTCCGTGAAGTCAAAGAAGAGCTCAATCTGGAGTTGGCCGGCGAGCTGGAGTACATCGGATCCTACCCGAACCGTTATGATTACGCGGGCATCACCTACCCCGTACTGGACTTCTTTTTCCTCGCCCAGGTCGAAGACTTCAGACCACTGAAGCTACAGGAAAGCGAAATCGCGGGCTATGAGTACATGGATCCGATAACGCTCGATCTCGACGAGATCGCCTTTCCGTCCATGCGGGCCGCCATCCGTAAATACCGGGCAAGTCGGGGCCGATAGGGGAACCGCCAGCTCCCACACAACCAAGTTTCGAAGCGAAGCCTTTAGTCGATGATCGGCTTGAGGCTCGGGAAGAGGATCGTATCGCGGATACTTTCGGCTCCGGTCAAGAGAATGACCAGACGGTCGATTCCAAGCCCCATGCCACCGGCCGGTGGCATGCCGTGCTCCAGTGCGGTGAGGAAATCGGTGTCCATATCCTGCTGTTCTTCACCGACCTGTTCCTCGAACATCTTGCGTTGGATGATCGGGTCGTTCTGCTCCGAGTAAGCCGGCGCGATTTCCTGTCCGTTGATGCAAAGCTCGAACACGTCGATCGTGGTTTCGTCATCCTTCGTGATCTTTGCCAGTGGGCAAAGTTCCTTCGGAATATGCGTCACGAAAGTCGGCTGAATCAGGGTCGGCTCGATAATCTTCTCGAAGACATTGTTGGTGATCTCGTAGTCTTCCAACTCCCCGTCGACCTCGATATTGAGGTCACGTGCCTTCTCCAGCTTCGTCTCACGGTCATAGCTGAACCATTCAGGATCGCCGGTGGCTTCAATGATCAAATCCTTGTACTTCGCCTCGCGCCACTCGCCGCCCAGGTTGATAACCTGGCCGTCCGGACGCTGGATTTCCAGCGAACCGATGACCTTTTCAGCCACATGCTGGATCAGCCCCTGGGTCAGTTCCATCATGCCCCGGAAGTCAGAGTAGGCTTGATAGAGCTCAAGCATGGTAAACTCGGGATTATGACGGCGGGATAGGCCTTCGTTCCGGAAAACGCGACCGATTTCAAACACACGGTCCTCACCACCAACCAGCATCCGCTTCAGATACAGCTCCAGAGCGATACGCATGTAGAAGGTGCAATCCAACGCATTAAAATGGGTCACGAAGGGACGCGCCGCCGCACCGCCGGCCACGCCTTGCAGGACCGGGGTTTCCACTTCCTGGAAATCACGCTCCCAAAGATACTTGCGCATCTCCTTGATGATGTCGGCACGTTGCTTGAAGCGCTTGTTGGACTCCTTGTTGACAATCAGGTCGAGATAGCGCTGGCGGTAGATCTTGTCGTCGTCGGTCAAGCCGGCCCACTTCTCGGGCAGCGGACGCAGCGACTTGGTGACAAGGGTGTAGCTCTCGGCGCGGACGGTGATCTCGCCGGTCTTGGTCTTAAAGAGACGGCCTTCGACGCCGATGATGTCTCCGAGGTCCAGCTTCTTGAAATAGGTATTGTACTCGCCCTCAGGCAGCTCGTCACGGGTCACGTAGCACTGGATCTGTCCGTTGCGGTCCTGCAGCTTAATGAAGCTGGCCTTGCCCATGACACGAAAGGTCACGATACGACCGGCCACAGCAACGCGGGGCTGCTCCTCGTCGGCAACATCTTCCTTGTACAATTTAACAGCCTCGGCCGAGGTATGCGTCTGCGCGCAATTTGCCTGGAACGGGTTGCGCCCTTCCTTGCAAAGGTTCTCTAGCTTCTGGAGCCGGACCGCATAAAGATCATGCGTATTGTCCTGATTGGCGTTCTGGTCTGTCATAACGGAAGCGGTGGAAGATGCGTCCCCTCGAAAAAATGGCAAATGTAAAGTCGGCCAGAGTCATTCCATGATGGGATGAGAGCTTACAGCGACGTTTTTGGAGCAGGATGATTTACAGCAGAATAATTTTTCTGAAAACTCCCACCGCTTTGTAGCGAAAGCGCGATAGCGATTTCGACCAGGCACATTACAGACGAGGACAACGCCGGAGGTTCAGGCAGAATGATGCTTACAGAGGCGTGGATTTTAGACAGAACGATTTACAGCAGAATGATTTCTGCACCGCACGCGATCAACGCCGCATACTTTTTTGGGTGGTAGCGAAAGCGCGACAGCGATTTCGACCGGTGCCCATTCGAAAATAATCATTCTGCTGTAAATCGTTCTGTCTAAAATGTATGCGGCGTTGCGAGTGCGCTGTGTAAGCAAATCATTTTGCCTGTAAATGATTTTGCCTCAAACGGATGCGGTGTGATCGGTCAGTGTTCTAAGAATCATTTTGTCTTTGCTCGGGCAGGCAGGATGCCTTCGCTACGGGGACTGCGCTTTGGAAGAATGCGAGCAGGCAAAATAGTCGGAAAGACTTGCATGCATACCAGATGGGCATTTAATTATGCTCAAGTGAAGCACAATCAGCCAGACAAGACCCCCCGAGCCGAAGAGCCCGCAGCGATCTACGGCTTGGCGGATCCGAAGGGTGAACGCCCGCTGGGAATCGGCGAGACCGTCGAAAGCATCCGCCATGGTCTGCCGATGGTCGAATTCGAAGGACTTGATAAATTGCTCGGGATCGGCGCGGAACCACTGGCGAAACATCTCGGCATCTCGCGCAGCACACTGGTTCGCCGCCGTAAAAGCGGGCGACTCGACATGCAGGAATCCGATCGCCTTCTGCGTTATGCGCGCCTCTTTGCCAGGGCTTCAAGCGTGCTGGGCGGCGAAGCGGAGGCCCGCGACTGGTTACAGGCACCGGCTCGCGCACTCGATTACGAAACACCGCTTCACTTTGCCGAAACCGAAGCAGGCGCCCGCGAAGTCGAAAATGTCCTCGGCCGGATCGAATACGGGGTCTTCAGCTAAGAGATGCCGACCGCCTGGAGAATCGTGCCCGCCGCCCGAGCAAACCACGCCTTTGATGGCGAGGGCGCCCAACGCTTCGGCGGGCGCTGGAATTCATTGGGCTTGCCCGCCGTTTATCTAGCCGAAAGCCGCGCACTGGCCGCACTGGAGACACTGGTGCATTTGAACGATTTGGCACAACGAATCTCGTTCGTCCGCTTTAAGGTAGAAATACCCGAAAAACTCTTGGCTTCGCCCGAGCTCTCACAACTCCGCCCTTTCTTAAAGTCCGCATCGATCCTACCACAAACCAGGGCTTTCGGCGATACCTGGCTGCGTGCAGGCGCTCAACCCGCTCTCCGGATCGCCAGCGCAATCATCCCCGAGGAATTCAATTATCTACTCAACCCGCTTCATCCCGACTTCGACCGAGTACGGATCGGCAAAGCGGAACCTTTTGCCTTCGATCCGCGTCTGCTTGATGACAGATATCCGAAATGACTTGGATCGAATACACCGCACTGGGCGTCAGCCTGCTGATCTTCCTCATTGGCCTGGCCAGTGCGGTCCTGCCCATCGTGCCCGGCAACGCAGTCGTCTGGATGGGTGTCGTCGTGCACAAGCTATGGATGGGTGAAGCCTCGGTCAGCTGGAAAATCGTCATCCTGACCGGACTGGTCACCCTGTTCAGTCTACTCGTCGACCTGCTGCTGGGCTACTGGGGGGCCCGTAAATTCGGGGCCAGCTGGAAAGGGGCACTCGGCGCCCTGATCGGGGCGGCCGTCGCCTTATTCATCCCTCCGCCGCTCCTCTGGCTGATCATCGGCCCCATCATCGGAGCGGTCGTCGGCGAACTGGCAGCCGGCCGCAACTGGCGGGCCGGAAGCAAGGCCGGCTTCGGCACCATCCTCGGGAGCGTGCTTGCCTTCGGGGTCAAATTCGGGCTCAGCCTTTTCGTGATCGGCCTATTCCTGCTCGATTTGGTGGTCTGACAGGTTCGACTTGGCAAAGAGCAGACGCAGGCTGTTCAGACAGACGACCACAGTACTGCCTTCGTGGGCAAATACACCCACACTTAGCGGCACCAGTCCGAAAATAGCAGCCCCCGCCATGAACACCACCGTACCCAGGGCAATAGCCAGATTCTGCCGGATGACCACGCGGGCCCGGCCACTCAGTTCAATCGCAGCCAGAAAATTATCGATCCGGTCCTTCATCAGGACCACCTCGCTCTGCTCAAGGGCCGCATCGCTGCCGCGCGCCCCCATCGCCACCGAAACATAGGCCGCAGCCAGGCTGGGCGCGTCATTCACCCCATCCCCGACCATCGCCACCTTGTAACCGGATTCCGAGTACTCACGGATGGCGGCCACCTTGTCCTCCGGCTTGAGCCCCGCACGGACCTCGGAAATACCGATGGCACGCCCCACCGATTCCGCCGACCCCCGACGGTCACCGGTCAGCATGACCGAACGCAGGCCACGTGCCTGCAAGCGCCCCAGAATCGGCTTTGATTCCTGACGGATCTGGTCCTTCAGCAAGATGCGCCCGATGAGGTCATCCTTGATGATCCAATTCTCGGCAAATTCAGGCTCCGGCTCGGGCACCTCACGAATCCATTCAGCCAACGGCCCTTCCTCCAACAATTCACGGCGCCCCAGCACACAGAGGGCATCCCCCTCGCGCCCCTGCACGCCCTTCCCACTCATGGCTTGGAAATCGTCGATCTCATGCTTCGCGAGCCCCTGGGCCTGGCCGTACTTCTTGATCGCACGACCGATGGGATGCGAACCGTGCGATTCCAGCGAATAGGCTAACTCCGCCGCTTCACGCTCGCGCCCCGGAGGGAAGCTCTCCACCCGGTCGACTTCCATCTCGCCGGTTGTCAGGGTGCCGGTCTTATCCAGTGCGACCATGTCGACCTCGGCCAATTTCTCAATCGCCGCCCCGCCGCGGAACAGCACACCATGGCGAGCCCCCCAGGCAATCGCAGCCAGGATCGCAGAGGGAATCGAAAGCACCAAGGCACAAGGGCTGGCCACCACCAGCAAGGTCATCGCCCGGTAAAAAGATGAATAGCCGGCTTCGGTGTTGGCAAAAGGACGAATCCCCAAAACCAACCACCAGACGAAGAACATCAATGCGGTCAGGCTGAGAATCCCGATTGTATACCCCGTCCCGAAACGATCCGTAAAGCGCTGACTCGGCGCCTTCAGGTGCTGCGCCTCCTTGATCAGACGAATCACCTTGTTCAAGGCACTTTCCCCCACGGGTCTCGAAGCCCGGGCTTCGACCGCACCCCATAAATTCAAGGTTCCGCTGAAGACTTCGTCTCCCCGCATCTTGGAGACCGGATTGGCCTCACCGGTCAGGTTGGACTCATCCGCCGCAGTCTTTCCTTCCAAAACAACCGCATCAACCGGGAATTGTTGGCCGGGCTTGACCCGAACCCGCATGCCGACCTTGACCTCCTCCACCGGCACCTCCCGTTCGTCGCCCTGCGCGTCCACGATGATGGCGCGTTTCGGGGCCGACTCGAACAAACTGTCGATCTCCCGCCGAGTCCGGTGCATGGCAAATTCTTCCAAGGCCCCGGAGAACGAAAAGAGAAAGAGCAGCAGAGCGCCTTCCGCCCATGCGCCAATGCAAGCCGCACCCACCGCAACCGCCAGCATCAGGAAATGGATATCCAGCTCACCTTTGGGCAGGCCTTCCTTGACATCGCCGATCGCATCCCATCCGCCGGCTAGCATCGCACCTATAAAGAAAACGACCGGAACCCAGACCGGCACCGTCGCAAAATGCCCCAGCCCCCAGCCGGTCAGCCCTAGTACGGCACAGGCGCCTGCCAGTACCCCCAGAACACGCCAGTCCTCATGCTCCTCCTCTTCCGGATGCTCCGTCGGCCATTCGATTTTACGCCAGGTCCAAAAACGGGGTGCGGTTAGACAGGTCGGCTTCTGCAGCTTGATCTCGCCATTCTCCTCAGTATGCACCTCGATCCCCACCGAAGCATCGACTGCCTGTCCGGCTTCGATCTGCTCAATCGTTTCCGCTAAACGGTTGCGCAGCAGATCTATATCCACTTCACCCATCGTCGCAATTTCGACCGTATGGCGGGTGGCATCCACCCGGAGCGCCTCCACTTCGGCATTCGCCTGTAGAAAGGCCGCTAGGCCGAGAGTCCAGTTCTGTTGCTGCTGTGCTTCCGTAGACATACTTAATTTGGAATGATTCTAAATAAGTATACCTAGCTTTCGGTAAATGCAATCCGGAAAGCGCGTCTGCCCGGAGCGATCGACCAGAGAGTCAGCCACTTGCAAAAGAATTTGGCATCGATTAAGCTCCTCCCTGACTTGTTATGGATAGTATCGCACTCGGCTTTCGCAAGCACCTGACACTCGGCGATCTTGACTTCATTATCGCCTGCCTGAGCGAGACCCCCGCCCAGTCCGAAGCACTACTCCAACTCCTGTCGGACCCCTTCACGGTGGACGAAATTCTCGACCACCCGAGGCTCCTGCAGACCGTACTGGAAAGCACGGAGCATCTGCAGCTGAGTTCACGACTGTATTTTTACCTGCTCACACGTCATAGTCTCAAGCAATCGGGCCTCGATGACGCCGACCTGGCCGACTATGTGTCAGGTATCCTCGACCAGCAACTGAGCCATCACAGGATCAATGGGCAAACGATCTTCTATCTCGTCGACTGGCTCAGCAAACTGGAACGGAGCCCACGGGAGCGCCAGTTTGAGCTCTATGTCCGGGCCGGCAATTACCTGTTGTTCCTCACCGGCATGTTTCCCGCCTACTTGCACGAGCGAAGCCGCCGACGCGGCGCACCCGGTCTCGACTTCTACGAAGACGTCGGTCGATGCTCCTTCAATTCAGCCGCACAACATCCCAAAAGCCAAAGTTCGGAAACGCATGACATCTACCGCAGCATCGCAGACCATTTCTCCAATCTTCGCTATGCGCTCAATGATGTCTCTGAGCGTTTCATGCATATGGACAATCAGACACCATATGGGCTGAGTTGAGCCAGCTCAGGCATCCTTTCGACTCACACCGTATGCAACCGAAACACACAAGGTAGCCAGCAATAGCAAACCGAGCCATGGCAATCCGGCTCGCTTGCTCTGCCGAGTGCCTTCCATTTCGATGACCAAGTCTGCACGGTCATTGATCTGAAGGGAGCGGATAAAAGTCGCCGTCTTGCCCTCTTGCGGAAGGATCGTGTTAATGGCTTGAGGATTGGCCGGAGTCGCCTGCTGCTGATCAATCAAGCGTGCGGCCAACAGACGCAAGGTGTGGTTCTCCTCCTCGGAGTTGCCACTCAAGACCCCCTTGACAAGTTGATCGGTATAATTGAGCAATTGCGACTCCTCGATCTCAACCTGCGGCGCAGCATCTTGGAACATGGCGTTCTCATTAATGAAGCTGTTCCGGCGATTCGCCAGCGCGACCAGGGCCTGTTCCTCCCGCACATTTTTCAACTGCACGCGCGCGTCTTCATTGAGGGCATCGTCCGACTGCGAAAGATTGAACGCATTGGAAAACGCCTTTCGAGCTTGCTCCTGTTTCCCTTGCTCCAGCAACTGGTTCGCTTCATCGAGCAAACTCTCCGCCTGGAACTTCTGCTGCATCCGGCTTTTCATTTCCACCCGCAGGTAGTCATTCAAATCGGAAAATGAAGCCCCCTCGCCGCCGAATTGCTCGATCGTCAGATTTCCGTCCCAATCCCTCACATTCCAGGTTTCCGGATAATGAAGCGTCCATGAAATATTCTCAAGTGGCAGGTCCAACTTCGGACCGCGCAGACTCGCCCTTAACTTGGAACTGGGAGCCAGAACAGGATTCGTGGCATAGTAAAACTCAACCACCGTATCCTTCCCTTCGATGGGATTCGCTTCCAGTTGTAGAAGAACATCCTCACCCTCACGCCAGGGCCAAACACTCTGTTGGTTCACGAAGCCAAACCAGAATTCACTACCCACCGGCAAGGTGATGCGCAACATACGCTTGTCACCCGGATCGAGCTTGAGCGTCGCCTGCGTCAACATCGAACCCGCACCTGACAAAGTCGAAACCAGTTTCAATTCCTTGACCTGAGCAGGCACAAGGTCGGCGATTTGGTGACGTTTCACCCCGAGTCCGATCGTGAAACCCGACTCTAGAATCCGGTAAACATGCGATGCTTCACCGACAGGAAGGTCTCCCCGGAGCTTGGGTTCGACCATATGTGCCTCGGCCGCTTGCAAGGCATCCACAGATTGCAGCGGCTCCAATTGAATGCGCCCATGCGGTACAAGCGCAAGATAACCCGTCTGCTGGTTCACTTCGAGTACTTCCGCCCCGTTCACCACGATCTGGTCGGGCTGGTTTGGCGTCGGAAGATGGTAGGAGAGCTCCACCGTAAAGGCGCCCACCATCTTGCGGTTGAGCTTCAACAACCATTGATGCGCCTCCCCTTCAAACGCATCCGCGACGGCATCTCCGGAGAATTGCACGCCGGTCGCACCGGCCGGCAAGCGGAAGGCCTGCTCACGGATACCGGCATTCTCGACACTGAAGTTAAAGCGGGCCTTGACTTCCACCACACCGCTGCGGACATCCACGGATTGCACCCGGGTCACTTCGATCCACGGATCGACCTTCTCGACGGAGAATGCCAGTTTGGCATCCTGATTTAGTATCCGGTATAGCAATACATCCTTTCGCTGCATTCCAGCCTGAGAGGGATCCAACTGCACGGCCGCACTTCGCTCAGTGGATTGCAGGCGATAGCCAAGTTCAGGAACAAGGATGAGATTGCCATTCTGACGGTCGGTTTCGGAAAGCTGCAGCAGCGGCGGCACATAAGTCGTCCGCCCGGCGAGTCCCGGACCGGAAAGACTGAGATTGAGACTGGTGGCTCCCGTCGTCTTCCCCCTAAGGTGCAGTTGAAGCGAACGCACCCCGTCCGAATCGACAAATTCGTTCCAGTGGCTAAGCTGCTTTCCCGAAACCGCCTCAACATCATAATCCTCGGGAATCGGAAGGCTCAACTTAAAGACACCGGCACGGTTGATCTCCGCCTCCAGTTCAAGGGCGATGAGCACACGATCCTCCCCCAAAGAGATCGTCTGTTTGACCGTTGAACGGATATCCGGTTGCACCGCGAGGGCTTCAAGACTCAAAGAACCGGTCTCGGCATCCCAGCGGTAAGCCCGGCGCAATTGCGGCACGCGTCCAAGATGAGTCAAGGCCTGCACCGGCTCCGAAGGGAAGTCCTCCAGATTAATCGTGGTCGACCCAACCGCCGAAACCAAGCCCAGCTGTACGTCCTCATCGGTGGCCAGGGCAACCAAGCTCAACTGGTTGGCCGCACCGGCAACAAGCGGAGGCCGCACCGTGACGCGATAGGGCAGACTCGCAGAGGCGTATTGCGAAAACAGACTCAAGCTGAACTGAGCTTGTTGCACCGGTTCGAAGTAGAGCAGTAGATGATGCGCCTCGGGGTCGAACTGCCAATTCGCCAAGTGTTCCGCCTCCACCGAGGTAATCGTCATCCCTTCGGGAATGTCGAGCTGCAGGGTGTCGAGCTGCCCTTGGGAGAGTTTCACATGAATCACATGATGCCCACTCACCAAACCGACCAGCGGTGTGAAGACATCATAGCTTTCAACATAATACACTGCGGTTTCCTTGCTCGCATCGCGCCGCTCGGGGGACCACGTCAAGCCCGTCTCTTGAGCAGGCATGAAAACCACTTCGAACACCGAAGTCTTCGCATCCTTTGCCGCGGATGACAGAATTGAAACTGCTTGAGACGATTCCATCTGCACATTGGCCATAGGCACGGTCACCTGGGCCTGATGGCTGAGGGCCAATCCAACCGGCAGGGTTAAGGAGCGCTGGGCCGATGCGCGATCTGCCACAGGAGCACTGTACTTGAAGGCAAAGTTGTAGCGTCCCGGCGCGATGGCCAGAAGTTGGTAAACCAAAGCGCCCTGCTCACGAAACTGTAGCAGACGCAAGCCTTCCGGTACGGGCGCCGTCTCGACCAAGGTCGCCGGCGCCCGCAGGAAGGTATAAACATCCCCAGCCTCCGCCGACCAGACCAATGCGGCATCCACCCGAGCCACATCATTCTCAACAATGATCTGCTCGGCAATTTGACCGGCCACGGTAGTTGCTTCCGCTTGGGCGGTCCTGCTTTTTGCCTCGGTTTCCTGCGTCGGCAAAGCCAGCCCGAGCAGGAAGACGATCACAAGGCAGGCGGTGACGCCCCGACTTAAAACCACCGTCTTAAAGCTTGCCCCCACATGAACGCAAAAGAACAGAATCAGGACAACGAGGAAGAACGAGGCGCCACCACTCGTGTTCAAAGCGCCCAAAAACAGGCAAAACCAACCACCGGCCCAAAACAGCTGTCGCTGCGAATGGCGAACCAGCGCGGTTACGCACAGACCGACTCCAAGAAGCAGCGGAAGGACGGAGACCACACCGCCCCCCATGTCCTCGTAGGCACGGTTGACCAGATGTAAACTCAGCGGCTGGGTGGACAACTCGATCGGCGCTTTCAAGAGGATGCGATCCTGCAAGTCTGAAGGCACTATGGAGAACTCCCCCAGAATGATCCCGCAAAGGATCAAGACGCCCAAACAGGCGAGGACGAGCCCGAAACCACACACTTTCGTGATCGGCTTGAAATCGCCATATTTGCGCACCAGCAGCTTTGCCAGCAACAGCCCCAGGATTCCCGCACAGATCATAACAACGAAGATCCCGCGCATCGGCGGCCGAACGCCCTCCAAGACAATGCGCAACCAATCAAACCCTTTGGACCCCGAACGCAGTTGCCCGGAACTGATATCACCCCCAAGGTAACCCAGTCCAAATCCGGGATCGGAAGTCAGCTCCCAGTTGACGATCAGTGAAGGCGCATACATGGCGGGCGCATAGACAACCGGATTGCTGGCATCCTTGGATTCGGCAGCCAACTCGAGCTGAACACGCAAGGCACTGTTCGGCTCATGCCCTGCCGGCAGCGGAAGTAGGATACCACCTTCAACCGTCACAGGGTTGACCTTCCTGCCGGCAACTTTGGCCGACCAGATCCGGTGCTCCGGCGGCAACTGCATCCGGAAATGCGTCTGCCCCTTACTCTTCAACATCAACTCGACCGAGGTCAGGATTTCGCCGTCGCGAGAGACATGCGACTTCAGCTCGGCAAAATCGATAATCTGATCCTTCGCGTTAGCCTGGGAAAAGGATTTCAGTTCCATGCCGATCTCGAGGGGACGGTGTGTGTATTGGAAGGCCGCCAACACTTGAGCGTCATACAACAAGCGAAATTCCGCCGGAATCTCATTCGGCTCCAAACGGATCAGATCCGGACTCACTTCCACGGCCCCGATGGAAAACGGGAAATTGCTGATCACAACCACGAAACCCTGTTCCGAATCCACCCGCAGGGGAGTCGCTCCACTAAAACGGACGGTCTGGCCCTGCGATTCGAATTTTGACTCGTAACTGCAAAGCAAGGTGTAAGCACCGGCAGCCGGCGCATGCAAGCGAACCTCGTAAACCCCAGCACCAAGATCCGACCAGCCCCGGACGTCACGCCCCATAAAGTCAAGATTCTCCATGCCCTCCGGAATTTGTATCCGCAACTCTGATACTGGAGCCCCCGAGATCAGAAAGTTGATGACCGAACTCCCATAGATCCGGCCTTCCCCCACAGTATAGAGATGCAGCACATCCGCCTGGATCGCCTGTGGCAATTTTTCAATTTCAAGTACAGCCGACCAAGCTGGATCGCGCATACGCAAGGCAAGTTGCAAACCGCTAACCGACTTGGGAAAGAAGTTCACGGCTTGCTCGACCAAGCCGTCAATCGAGCTGACATTGACCCGCAATCCGGGTTCAGCCACGACACCGATATGCCCACGAATGCTTTTGGCATCCATCGGCTGAAAAACCGGCAACGTCCAGTCTTCCCCTTCGAGTACACTGTTATCTTCCAAAGACAAGCGGATCACTTGCCGACCGGAAAGCGGCTGGGCAAATACGATACGGAGCTGCTGCCCGAGAGCGTCTTCCTGGAGAAAATAGTCTGCAAGCGAAGGCGCCGAAAGTTTCGACAACGCATAAGCCTCAGGAATCCGGATGTAGAAATCGCGCAAAGGGGCCTTGCGGATGGTCAATTCCATCTCTGCCTGCAAGCTCCGGTCTTCAAAGCCAAGATCGTAGATCAACAACTGGGAAACGGAGATTTCAGGAAGGATGTTATCCGCCTGCAGCGTATAACTGTAATGCACATCCGAAAACCGGTAGGCCAGTACCTGCGTACCCGCATCCACCGCGGTTTCGACCGCAGGAAAGAACTCCGGAGAAATCTGCGCGAAACCGAAAGACTCGGGGACATCGAACGCGACGGCACCCTGATTCGAAAGGCGAATAAAGCCGGCATAACGGATCGCTCCAACGGGAAGCACACGCAAGGGTTGGGCCTTCGAAGGGAAGGCCTGCATCGCATATTGCGAACGCACTTTTAGTTCAAAATCCTCCGAATAGGCCTTGTTCAATTCGAGTGCCAGCTGCTTCCCCTCCCCGGCATCCAACACCTCCCACCTCAAGATGGAATCGCCCTCGACCTGCGTGATCTCGCCATTTCCTTCCAAATCGAAGACCAAACGGCGCATGGCTCCCTGCATCAGGTGAATCGTATAGTCCGCCTGTTGACGGATCAATCCGGGTCCGACCTCCACCTGTGCGACACTCTCCGCCGCATAGAACAGCGCGGCATCCTCCGGCTCCGGGCTCTTCCACGAAGGATCCGTCCAAATCAGGGCAAACCGTCCATCCCCCGACAAACTGCCGGCAAGGCCGTCCGCTCCCGTTTCCATCTTCACGCCGTTCAGCAGCACGCGATCCGCAGCCACCGGCAAGCCGGACAAACGCACCGGCTGGAGCGCACTATCCATCAACTGGAATGCAACCGAGCTTCGACCCGCATGGGTTTCCACCCGTGCGTCAAAACGAAGGGAAACCGGAAAGCGTCCCGGTCGCTCAAAGCGTGACCGGTAGCTTCCCCGACGATATTCAATAGCAGCACCTGGAATTTCAGGAACCGCAGAAAAGGCCGCAGCGCCCGATAACAGCGGCAATTCGAATTCGCCGGCATTCAAGACCTCGACGACACCTTCCAGAGTAAAACGCAAACGTCCGTCCACATAGCGGCCACTCAACTGGAAATCCTGAAAGGAGAGATCGGGTCGGGCTTTAGAGTGCAGGGAAAGCTCCAGCTTCTGTCCGCCACCTGTATAGGTATATGCCGGCAAGTGCTGGGTGTTCTCGGGTGCGCGAACCGTCAGCGCCGCCAGCGCCGTTGGCTCGACCTGAAGACCCGTATCCGCTTCAATACGAAGGCTGCCGGTGGACAGGGAAGGATCGGGCGGGCTGAAAAACAGTGCTTCCGTTTGAGCAGGCATTTTGATCTCGGTCTGGCGTGCTTCCACCACACAGTGCAATTCATCTTCCACCAGCGCTTGCTTTAACTCAATGACCAGCTTCAGACCGGAAGCCTTCGCTTTTGGCTGTGCACCGACAGGACGCTGCAAGCTCCATGAAGCGACCTGCTCACCACTCACACCGACTATCGGCAAACTCCCGGCAACATCCAGCTCGAGTCGTTCAAGCTTTCCGTGCTTAACGGCAGCAGTCAGTTCTGTTGTTTGCCTGATCGTGTTCTTGCCCAAGTGAAGCACCGAGTCGGCTTGCACAGCGTAGATCAGTTTCGCTTCCTGCTCCGTATCGATCGGACCACCCAGGGTCGCGGAGATGACAAGCCGTCCGCCCTTTGAATCCGCACCACCGTCAATCGACACCTCGTCCAACTTGTATTTGGCCTCCTTTGCCGGTACCACCAAGGGGAACAACATGCAGCAAGCGCTAATAATAGAAAACAGGAGTCTCTTTTTCATAGTTACAGGGAGTTAATTGTTTTCACCGTAGATGGTCTGGGCACGAAGGATCATATTCTGCAGATCCACCACCCGCCGCTGGGAAGGAAAAGCCTCCGGCAAGCCCGCGGTGAGCTTATAGAGGTCGTCATAGCCATATCCACGACCGTACGGATTGTTCGCTAAACGCTCGGCGAAGAGCGCACTGGCCGCGGCCAGACGGATGGACGGCGGAGCCACATCCATCGAAGGTACTTCACGCGGATAAGGCAGCTGCCACTTGTACTCGCGGTATTCACCGGACGCGGGATCACGGTAACGCACGTAGAGTGTGCCGAGCCCGCCGACAATCCCAGGTTCATCCTTAATCTGGACTACATATAGCGCAGTCCCGGACTCGGCCTCGCCGACCTCGGCGGCATCCACCGTATTATCCCGGAAATCCTCCTCCCGAAGCTGATGCAAATCGTATCCGATCTGCCGATACCGCGTGACACGTTCCGGATTCCAGACAACCTGCACCTTGACATCAGCAGCCGCGACACGGAGCGTCCCGGCCAGTTTCTCGGAAAAATCCCTAGCCGCATCGTCGACCGAGTTCAGGAAGGCATAGCGACCGTCGCCGTTACGGGTAATCTCTTCGAGCAAGGCGTCGTTGTAGTCATCCCATCCGATACCATAGGCATCCAGCGCAATCCCCTGCTTTCGCTGCGCAACCACCAGGCCCGCCAGTTCGCCGGAATCAACATTCCCCAAATTGGCTGCCCCGTCGGTCATCAGGATGACACGGTTGCTCGCCGTCGGATTGTAGTTGCGCTGTGCGCTGGCATAGGCGGCTTCGAGGCCGGCCTCGAGATTGGTGCCGCCCTCGGGCCGATAAGCCAGGGCTTCGTTAACCGCCGCCTGCTGCGACTCGCGGGTTCCGGCTTCGGCAATCAACTTCGGTTGACGCGCAAAGAGCACGACACTGAGACGGTCCTGATCCGTGAGTTTGGCATTCAATGACTGCAGGCCCTTCTCGAGGATGGCCTGACGATCCGGACGCTGCATCGAACCGGAGTTATCAATCAAGAGCGAGAGATTCAGCGGCTGGCTCGGAGCCCGACCTGCCGACTGTGTCTGCAGTGAAAAGCGGATAATCTGCCGGTCATGCGCATAAGGATGCTGCGCAATCTCCCAGTGCAGGCTAACCGGCTCGTCCGGCCGGGGCGCCGGATCGCGGTAGTCGAGGCTGTTGACGAATTCCTCCGTGCGGATGAAAGCGGCATCGGGGACTCGTCCGGATTCAAGCGCAGCCTGGGCCAGGCGGAATGAAACGTCGCTGATGTTCAAAGCGAAAGTGGATGCCGGTTCATCCCGGGTAAGCCTTTCAGTCTTGGGAGTTTGCCTCACGAGCCTGCTGCGGGCCGATGCAATGCGTTCCGCCTCGGAGTTCCCCTTGGCTTGTACACGGATACCGGAGGCCTCTTCGAGGTATTCGTAATCCACCTGCGAGGTCACAAATTTAAGAATCCGGTCCAGGTTCAGATTTCGAAGGGCAATATTTACAAGTGGGTCCTTTCCATCCACCGGCTTATAATCGATCCGCACACCCTCGTGACTCGGGTCATATTCAACCGAAAGCTCGCTGAGTGTTTCGAGCACCCGGCTCAAGGGCATGCCGTTGAACTGAACCTTCGGGATCACAATGCGCTGCGTTTGAGTACTCAGGCTATAAGACTCCGCCACCGGACTGTCCATGACCCGGTCATAAGCGGCATCCGTATCGGGCATTTGGATGACTTTAGGGCGCTCCCACGACTGGGAAACCGAGGCGAAAGCCAGTTCGCTTTCCTCTTTCCCCAAGTTCTCCGTACGCTGCAAGCCGATGGCTCGCGAAGACGTCGCCGGAGCGAACGCGTCGACTGGGGCACGGTCCTCATAACTGCCTTCGTAGGCAAGATCACCGGATTCGTCTCTAACAACGAAATCCTGAGGGGTCCCGGCCGTGATCGAGATCACCCGCGGTTGCCGCTTCGGGGACGGCGCAGGCGGCGCAGCAAAGGGATCAACCGGACCTGCCATGGCATAACCATCGGCCTGCGCTTCATCTTTCGTGGCATACAGAGCATCCGCTCCGGCCGCAGTGCCAAACGCCTGGCTTTGCCCTGCCACATACATGCCGGATGCATGTGCCGAGTCAGAACTAGAGGTTCTTCCTTCCAAACCGGACCATGACAACTCCAACTGGTCGATGTTTTGGACAGATCCACCCACGTCTGGGCCAAGGAGAGAACCATTCGCAAGCTGCAGATTTCCCCGTAACTCCAGCCCTTTCTCCAAGGTTTTCTTCTTCTTCGACAGCTCAGTATATTCCTGCGGAACATGATCCCACGGAACTGACTGAAGTTCCTCAAGCTTCGAATCGATCGAAGCAAGCTCCCTCCGGATCTGCCCCGGTTTCTCGGATGGTGAGAACTGCGGGCGAAGGTCACGTTCCCCCATGCTATCTGATTCTTCAGCCACTGGGGCTTCGAATTCCACAGACTGACGCATCAACTCACTCTGGCGGGCCTCGGACCGTGCCTTTGCCTCACTGGACTGCTTTTTAACCGCCCCGACCGAAGGCATCAGAATCCCCGCCAGCACAAAGAGGACACAGATCACCGCCGCGATTTCGAACAGACGCCACTTCCACGAAACCTCGCGCTTTTCCTTTCGGGGAGCCAAGGCTTCCGGTTCGATCCCCTCGAAAAGCTTGGCCCGGCGCTCTGCGCTCAAACGTCGCGGGGGTGCATCCGCCGGAGCGGCAATTTCCTCCCGCGCCTGATGCAGCTCCCCCATGAGTGCAGCCATGCGGTCACGAAACGCCGAGAGCGTCGCATCGATTGCGAGAATCTTTTCCAACTCGTCCGCTTCCGCTTCATCGAGTTCACCGGTCAGCAGGGCGATTACCCGGACTTCCAGTTCCTCCCGCAAGCTATGATCTTCAAAATGGCTCATCCCGCGACCCCTTCCTTGTTGAGTTCGACTTCGAGTGACTTCAGCGCGTGATGCAGGGCGTAGCCGACATGTCCAACCGTCATGCACATCCGATCGGAAATTTCCTTGTAGCTCAGGTTTTCGATGAACTTAAGCTCCACAAGCATCCGCTCCTGCGGTTTCATTCGCTCCAAACAGACACGCATCAAACCGGTCCGCTCATGAAGATCGGCTTGGTCATTGGGTGCCATCCCCGGATCGACCGGGTCCTGCGCGGTCGTTTCCGGGTTTCCCGTTTCAAAAGGCACGACCTTGCTGAGCTTGCGCAAGTGGTCGATGGCCAGGCGGCGTACCGTGGTATAGAGCCAGGCCTTGGGTTGCTCCACTTCCGCGATGCGGACCTGCAAGCGGACGAAGGCTTCCTGAACGATATCCTGAGCCATCTGTTCCTCTTTAACCATCTGATACGCGAATCCCAATAACGGTGATTCCAGGGCATGGAAAAGTTCCACCAGCGCACGCTGGTTGTCTATTTCATCAGCATCGACTGTCGATTTGGGGAATTTCACAGTAGACGCGGTCAAGAATTAATAGGGGCCTTTATCCATTGGAATGCTTCATGTTTCTAACGTGAAGACGCATAAGAACGACATTTATTAGAACTTTTCCGGAAAAAGTTATTTATCGCCTAAAATCTTCTCTGCCTCCGGACTTTTCTTTTTAGTGAAAACCTGTTCATATTTCGGGTCTCCAATAATCCAGAACGCTATCATCCATGATCGGACTCATCGAACAGACAGGAAGTCCCCGCAACGCGGGTTATCTCGTCGCGCTCGTAGAGACCATTTTCAAGGAAGGCGGGCAGCTCCAGACCGTACTGGGCCTGAGTCATCGCCCCCAGCAGGCCGCGATGGCGCTCTCGGTGGCCAGCGCCCTGGAAAACGACCGCCCCCTTCTGTTTGAAGCGGGCACGGGAGTCGGCAAAAGCCTGGCTTACCTGATTCCCGGCCTGATTCACGCCATGGAAACGGAGCGGCCCTTTATCGTTTCCAGCCATACCATCAGCCTGCAGGAGCAAATCCGGAACAAGGACCTCAAGCTCTGCGAACAGCTGTTCCAGAAGGGGCCAGGCCTTCAGCGCTATGCTCATTTCAAGACCGCATTGATGGTCGGACGCGGCAACTACTGCTGCACCACCCGTCTACAGAACGCACTGAAGGACGCGCAGTCCTCACAGACCGAGATATTTCCGGGCGATGAAAAAAAGGACCTGCTGCGCCTCGCCAAATGGTCGGCAACCAGCGGGGAAGGCACCCTACAGGAACTCTCCCCCGCCCCGTTGCCCGATGTGTGGGATGCGGTCAACGCCGACAGTTCCACCTGCTCCCGCAAGAACTGCGACTCCTCGGTCTGCTTCTACCAGCGAGCGCGCAAGCAGCTGATGTCGGCCAACTGCGTCATCGTCAACCACAGCCTGCTCTTCTCCCTGATCAACGCCGGCATGCCCCCGGAAGGCAATACCCGCGGCGTACTGCTGGCCGACGACTTTGTGGTACTCGACGAGGCCCACCGTATCCCCGCCATCGCGACCGATCACTTCGGGGTCCATGTCAGCTCCTATGCGGTCGACCGGGCCCTGAAACGACTATTCAACCCGCGCAAGGGCGGCATCCTCCGTAAGCACGGCAGCAACTGGGACCAGATGGCGGTCGACCAGGCCCTGGCTGCCAGCGGCGAATTCTTCAGCTACCTGTGCGATACCTTCCTCCAAAAGAAACCGATCCTTCGAATCTATGAAGGCGGCTTCTGTGAAAACATTCTCTCCGGCCCGCTCAAGGAGGTCGCGGAACGCCTCGGCGAAATCATCCAGAAGAACGACAACGAAACCGTGCAGGACGAACTGCGCGACCACCGCCGGCGTATCCTTGGGTACCGGGACGCGATCAGCGGATTCGTCAACTACGCCGAGTCCGATCATGTGCAGTGGATCGAACGTGGCGGAAAAAAAGGACAGATCGTCACCCTGCGTAGCGCACCGCTTGATGTCGCCCCCTACCTGCGAGAAGCCATTTTCAGCCGGGGCACTTCGGCCGTCCTGACCAGCGCCACGCTTTCCGACGGCCAGCGATTGGACAGTTTCCAGAAAAAGGTCGGCGGTGAAGCCGCCGATACAGAGATCGAGTATTCACCTTTCAATTACAAGGAGAACTGCCGCATCTACCTGGCCACGGACGCACCGCTGCCGGAACCCGGCCAGGGACGACTCGACCTCGACTACCTGGCCAATATGATCTGCTGGAGCAGCCGGCGCGTGGAAGGCGGCAGCCTCGTACTCTTCACCAGCCACTTCGACCTGCGTCAGGTACGCGAACGCTGCGAAGCCTTCTTCAGGAAACTGGGCCGTCCGCTCTTCTGCCAGGGGCACGGGCAGGCCCGCAGCGAGCTCACCCGCCAGTTTGCCGAGGCGGGCAACGGCGTCCTCTTCGGTACCGACAGTTTCTGGACCGGCGTCGATGTTCCCGGCCCCGCCCTCTCGCAAGTTATCATCACCCGCCTCCCCTTCGAAAACCCGAGCCACCCGGTGAGCGAAGCCCGGGCCGAATATGTGCGCGAACGCGGCGGCAACCCCTTTGCCGACATCGCCGTGCCTGACGCACTGGTCAAGTTCCGGCAGGGAATCGGACGTCTGATCCGCCGTCATGAAGATCAGGGAAATATTGTTATTTTGGACTCCCGTTTGCTAACGAAACCTTATGGTGGACGTTTTCTCGAGGCCCTGCCGATCCGCGACTATTGTCGTTTCAACCGGCATAATCGCGAAAGTGTTTTCAGCTAGGCAGCGCTTGCGGATTGCAAACTGGGGTCTTCCCCCTAAAGATTTCTCCCATTAGAACCAAGGGATCGGCCATACATGCAAATCATTAGCCACGGACAAAGCGACCAAGGCAAGGTACGTCATCAAAACGAGGACGCCTTCTTTATTGATCGCAGGCACCAGGTTTTCGCCGTGGCCGATGGCCTCGGCGGTCTGCCCGGCGGAGCGGATGCCAGTAACCGCATCGTCGAGCTTCTGGCCCTGACCATGAGCCGGGTGAATTCGGTCGAGGAACGCGTCGACCTGGGGGAACTGACCATCGGCATCCATCAGATCATCATGAAGGAGGGACAGGAAGCCCATCCTTTCACCGGCTCGGGCAGTACCCTCACGCTCGGGCAAATCGTCGGCAAACAACTCTTGATCGCACACGTGGGCGACTCTGCGGCCTACCTCCTGCGAGAGGGCGAGCTCGAAAAGCTGACGATCGACCACACCTTGGAACAGGAATGGATCAAACGCATGGGTGAGGACGAACGGCATCGAATGCCGCCGGAATACCCGCACACGCTAACACGCTGTGTCGGCCAGGAAGCCGAGTTGCGGGTCGACCAGACCCGTATCGGCCTGAAACCGGGGGACCGGCTACTGTTTTGCTCGGACGGGCTCAACAAGGTCCTGGACGAAGACGAGCTGGTCGAACACCTGGAAGTCGGCGAGGACCCGAAGCCGATCTGCCAATCGCTGATCGATGCGGCCAATGAGAATCATGGCCCGGATAATATCACACTCATTGTGGTTTTGATTGGCCAGGACTAAGCGGACCTCCACACTGCCAAGAGTGAGAAAATCCGAGATCTTCCAAACCAAAGTCGAGGCTAAGCCGGACAATATGCTTTTTCGCTTCAGCCTCGGGCAAGCCCTCTACGAAGAAGGCGATACCACGGCAGCCATCCCTCACCTGCAACGCTGCAGCGACTCCCGCGACGACTGGATGCTGCCGCGGATTCTGCTGGGCAAGGCGCTCCTGCAGCAAGGAGAGGCGGAAACAGCCAAGCCGGTTCTCATAAAAGCCCTCGAACTCGCAGTTGCGCAACACCATGACGAACCGGCCGAGGAACTGCGCGACATTCTGGAGGACCTCTCCTAGCAAAGTCCGGCCCCGTCATAATGCTGAAATACTTCCCGGTTTTCCTGATTTTGCCTGCCATCGCAGGCTATCGCATCGCACACTCGGTCAACTGGCGCTTTCTCGCCGGCTATCTGCTCGCGATCTCGCTCATCACCTACCTCTTGTATGCATTGGACAAGCGACGCGCAAAGACAGGGGGCTGGCGCACGCCGGAAGCGACCCTGCACCTTCTCGAAGCGATGGGCGGCTGGATCGCCGCATTTCTCGCACAGCAACAGTTCCGCCACAAAACCAGCAAGCGTCCTTTCCTCAGAATGTATTGGCTGATTGTCGCCGTCCACCAATACCTCGCCCTTGAGCTGGCCTTTGGCTGGCCGATTCTCAACACAATCCAACGTCTACTGTCCCCCGCGTAAACCTCTAGGCCGCACAAGTTTTTTCAGGAGGCATCACCATTCGAAACCATGGCACCCAAACAATCATTCTGGCTTCACATCAAGAAGTCGGCCGCCACCACCACAAAATAAATCAGGAACTGCGAACGTCAGCATCAATAAAACAGCCTGCACACTCATGACTAAACACTGGCCTACACTCGTACAAACCGGCCTCATCGCCGCAACTGCCGTCTTTCTCGCATGGTACCTGAAGCCCACCTCCTCGGTCAACTACCTCGGGTCCGACGACGACCTGATCTACCTCCTCGACACCATCGCCGAAGCCGGCATCACCACGCCCCATGAAGCGCTGGACCAAGAGCTACTGAAGTCGCGCAAGATATTGCTTACAAATTCGATCAATGCCTCCAGCACCAAGCACGTGGTCGCTTCACTGCTCTTGCTCAACGAGCAGGATCCGCAGGCACCGATCGATTTCTATGTACGGACCAACGGCGGCTATTACGATGACGCTTTTGCCGTGGTCGACACCATGCGAACCATCGAGGCCCCGGTGAATACCTATGCGCTGGGCGGCAGCCACTCATCGGGGACCATCATCGTAGCCTCCGGCACCGGCACACGCGCGGCCTATCGCAACTCGCTGATGATGGCGCACGACAATCTAAGCGAGGAATATGGCAGCTATGCCATGGAGGACCGGGAGAACAAACGCATTCGCAGCTTCTGGGCAGCCTACGACAAGATTCCACAAGACTGGTTCACCACGCCGGGTGACAGTTATCACTACCTGAACGCGGAAGAGGCGTTGAGCATGGGACTCATTGATGCCATCCTGCCGCAGCCCTAGCGGCCCGGCCCATTTCCTGCTCACAGGCTTGAGCTAGTATGATACGACTTGCCCAACGAATGTACGGTCTCGGCCTATTAAGCGGCGCGGTCCTCTGCGCTCAAGAGCCCTATACCCAGTTTGAATCCAAGGAAATCAACGAAAGCTCCGGCATCGTAAAGAGCAAGACCTGGCCGGACGTTTATTGGACGCACAACGATTCACTCGATGCCGCACGGATCTTTGCCGTCGACAGCGAAGGACGGACCATTCTGCCGGATTGGTTCGAATGGGAGTATAAAGGCCTGCAAATCCTGGATGCCGTGAATGCCGATTGGGAGGACATTGCGGTGGATGATGCCGGTAATCTCGCAATCGGAGCCTTCGGCAACAACGGCAACGCCCGGCGCGACCTGGCGATCTACCTTCTGCGCGAACCGAACCCCAGAGCCGTGGTCAACACTCGGATCGCCAAACAGATACGCTTTCGATATCCGGACCAAAGCGAGTATCCACCCCTGGATATGAACTTTGATGCCGAGGCGCTCTTTTATGCCTACGGACATTACCACATACTCTCGAAGCATCGGAGCAACCGGAGCACGAAACTCTACCGCTTCGACAGCATGAATCCGATCGAAGAGAACGTCCTCACACTCACCGAGCATTTCGAAATCGACGGCATGGTCACCGCCGCGGATTTCGATGCGGAAAAGGAGCTGCTTGCCGTCCTGACCTACAACTCGCTTTGGCTTTTTGAAACCAAGCAAGGCGAACTGCTCGGCGGCCCACATCACCGCATCCTCCTGGAAGGCACCAAGCAGGCCGAAGCGGTCTGCTTCGACGGGGACACGCTCATCGTAACAAACGAGCAGGCCGAGCTCTTCCGCTTCGAGATCGAGGCCATTCTAGCGGCCCCGCCCGTTACGGAGAAACAGGTTACCGGCTGGCAGGCCCTGATCCGCAGTACACGCAACCAACTGGGCATCTAGAACCAAGCTGCTCCCGCCGACAGGTGGCGGCAAGATCCGCTAGGCCGCCATGACCGCGCGCTTGAAGAACTTGGTACGAATCCAAGCCGTATAACGACTCAAGGTTTCAGGCTTGAGTCCAAACACACGGGACGGCGTGGAGGTCCCACGCATCCGGCCGACTTCACAGAGATAGCTCACCATCTCCCGCTGCCCGAAAAGCGCCGCAAACATGACCGGCGTGCGTCCGCCGCCCAGGTCGGCAACCGGGTCGGCACCACCTTCGATCAGTCGCTCGGCCACATCGAGGTAGCCCTTGAAAGCGACCCCTGCCAGCGGCGTTTGCCCGCGGTCATTCCGCTCATCCGGCCGTGCGCCGCAATGCAAGAGCAGGTCCACAACATCATAATGCCCGTGATAGGCCGCCAGCATGAGCAGGCTGTTCCCCTTGCCGTCCTTCAGGTTCAGAGGCAGGCCTGCGGTCAACATGGGATGCAACATGCCGACATCCCCCTTGCGGGCTGCTTCCAGCCCGATTTGCTGCAGTTCGGCATAACGTTTTTCTTCGGCAGGTGTGAGTGTATCCATGACAATGTCTTTCGAATGAGGAAGGGAAGTCGGGGCCTCCACGAATGAAGGCCCCGGTTCAGGGCAAGGTTCTGCTATTGAGCCGTTACAGGCTCGCATACGGTAGCCAAAGCTTCCCGTACGCCGGCCGCATAAGCCGGGTCTGCTTTCTCAAAGTGCGCCAGCTGGCGCTCGACGATAGGCTCCGGCACACCGTCCATCGCGGCCGCGATATTGCCAAAGAGCTGCTGCTTCTGGCAGTCGCTCATCAAACGGAACAAATTGCCGGCCTGCGTGTAATCGTCATTACCTTCCCGGTGATTGTAGCGATCGGCATCACCCGAAATCTTCAGGGGCGGCTCCGCATAGCGCTCGTCCTGGACTGCGCCGTTCATCGAATTCGGCTCGTAGTAGGCGTCGCTGCTGCGCGGATTCATGAAGTGCATCTGGCCGTCCTTGTGATAGTGGTTGACCGCCGACTTCGGACGGTTGACCGGAAGCGCCTCATACCAAGTGCCGATCCGGTAGCGGTGCGCGTCGGCATAGGAAAAAATACGTGCCTGCAACATCTTGTCCGGAGAGAAGCCGATCCCGGGAACGATATTGGATGGCGAGAAGGCGGACTGTTCCACCTCGGCGAAGTAATTCTCGGGGTTCCGGTTTAGCTCCAGCACCCCCACGTCAATCAGCGGATAGTCCGAGTGCGGCCATACCTTGGTCAAGTCGAAGGGGTTGATGTGGTACTTTTCCGCATCCAGCTCGGGCATCACCTGGATCTTAAAATCCCACTTCGGACAATTCCCGGCTTCGATGTTTTCATAGAGGTCGCGCTGGTGGGACTCGCGGTCCTTGCCGATCAGTGCTTCGGCGTCCTCGTTGCGGATGGTCTCGATGCCCTGGCGGGTCTTGAAGTGGAACTTCACCCAGAAACGCTCCCCCTCGGCGTTGATAAAGCTGTAGGTGTGCGAACCATAGCCGTTGGTGTGACGGTAGCTCTTCGGGATCCCACGGTCCGACATCAGAATCGTCACCTGGTGCAGGCTCTCCGGGCTCAGCGACCAGAAGTCCCACATCGCCGTGGCGCTGCGCAGGTTGGTCCGCGGGTGACGCTTTTGTGTGTGGATAAAGTCCGGAAACTTCAGGGGATCACGCACGAAGAAGACCGGCGTGTTGTTGCCGACCATGTCCCAGTTACCTTCGTCGGTATAGAACTTGAGCGCCCAGCCGCGAACGTCACGTTCCGCATCAGCTGCACCCTGTTCCCCCGCCACCGTGGAGAAACGAAGCAGGCACTCCGTCTCCTTGCCGATCTCCGAGAAAATCGCGGCCTTTGAATACCGGGTAATATCGTGCGTGATCGTCAACTGACCAAAGGCCGCAGAGCCCTTGGCATGCACCGTACGCTCGGGCACACGTTCACGGTTCTGGTGCGCCAGCTTTTCCAGCAGTTGATAGTCCTGCATCAAGAGAGGACCACGCGGGCCAGCGGAAAGTGAATTTTGATTATCGGCGATGGGATTCCCCGCCGTGGTCGTCATAATTGGTTTCGAATCGCTCATAATAGATCTGGGTTGTAAAAATCAGCCCCTCTACATTTGAAGCGATACTCCCATACGTAAAACCTTTTTGTAAAATACCCATTATAGGATTTACCTATATCTTTTCCGCAAGTAATCTACGCGCTTCATGGAACTACGCCAACTGCACTATTTTTATGAAACCGCCCAACTGGGTTCCATCAGCGCGGCCGCCAAGCGCTGCGCCATCAGCCAGCCATCGCTGAGCCAGCAGATCATGGCCCTGGAAGAGGATCTCGGCGAACAACTCATGGAACGTCGGCCCCGGGGCATTGAGCTGACCGCTGCCGGCGAATTGCTGCTGCGCCACGCAAAACGTCTACTGTCGGAAGAAGCGGACATGCGAAAAGCCTTCACAGCCCGTAGCGAGCTCCAAACCGGACGCATCCGCTTCGGCATCATCCCCACCCTGGCACCCTATCTCCTGCCCAGCCTACTGGCAGACTTCCAACACAACTTTCCCAGCATTGAAGTCGAAATCCTTGAAGGAAGGACCACCCAGTTGATCGAGGAAATCGTCAGCGGTAACATCGAGTTCGCCATCCTAAGCGATGTATTGGACAAGGACCGCCACAAATACGCACTTCAGATCAAGGAACTGTTCAGGGAACCTCTCATGCTGGCCGTTCCACAAACCCATAATCTGGCGAACCCCGCACATATCCCGCAAGCCGACCAAATGGCGGCTTCGGAATTGATCCATCTGAAGGACGGACATTGCCTGCGCGGGCAAACCCTCAAGGTCTGCGGCATCAAGGAGTGCAATTCCAAGCTGCAATGCGACCAGTTGGAAACCGCCATCGCCATGGTCGGAGCCGGCCTCGGCCTCGCCATTGTACCCAAACTGGCAGTGCGCCAGCGAAAGGACAGGAACGTTGTCTACCGCAACTTCCCGAAACCGGCGCCCTTCCGTAACATCTATCTGCTCAAGCGCAAGGGTACCCAACTGTCGAAAGCGGCACGCATCCTTACGGAGTCCATCACCGAACGGGAGGCACAGGTCGGCTGAAAAGCAAGCTTTGCAGCCTCGACACTTCCAGCCACAGCGCTTCCAATCGTCCAAGCATCTACGAAACGACCATACGCCACATGTCCGACACATCCAGCTCAGGAACCCTGACCCTCGTCGCCGCCCCGATCGGCAACCTCTCCGACTGCACCCCTCGGGCGGTCGAAGCGCTGCGGACCGCCATCACCATCGCCTGCGAGGACACGCGGGTGACCGGCAAACTGCTGAGCAAACTGGGAATCGAGGAACACGGGAAACTGGTCTCCTACCGTGAGGAGAACGAGAGCCAAATGGCCGGCGAGCTGGCCGACCGGATGGCCGCAGGTGAAGACATCGTCCTTGTGGCCGATGCAGGCACCCCGGCGATCAGCGACCCCGGCTTCCGTCTCGTACGCGAATGCCGGAAACGTGGTCTTCCGGTGACGACCACCCCCGGGGTCAGCGCTGTGATCACGGCCCTCTCCCTCTCCGGCCTGCCGAGCGACGGCTTTCTTTACGTCGGCTTCCTCGCTCCAAAGAGCGCGGCCCGCATCCGGTTCTTCGAAAAGTATCGTGATTTCGAATACACGCTTGTGGTCTATGAATCCTGCCACCGTATCGGCAAGTTTCTCGACAACCTGGTCGACACCCTCGGCCCGGACCGCTGCATCAGCGTCTGCCGGGAGCTGACCAAACTGCACGAAACGGTGCACAGCGGACCGGCCTCCGATGTCAGGGACCGCGTCGCCAAAGGCAGCCAGAAGGGCGAGTTTGTGGTCTGCATCGCAAAGGACGGATTCGAACTCTGAAGGATAGGGGTAGGAATGCGGGCTTGAACCGCACCCCTCCCTCCGAACCGGACTTGCGGTTCTCCCGCATCCGGCTCTCCAGTTGGATGGTGACTTCTCTACGAAGATGGGTTTCTCGAACTTGCTTTGCCAAGAGAGCAACACAAGCCCTACCTTTCGGCGAAACCCACAGATGACGCCCACCGCACTCACGCAGGTGGTTTTGCCTCTGGTGTTCTAGGTCCGAAAAGACCAATCGATTCCAGATGGTATGGCATGAGTGAGTCTCGGCCATCTCATCCTCCCTGCCTCCCTTCGCTCCGTCCGAATTACCGGATTTCATCACTACTATGAAGGCTCTGACTGCTGCACCAGACACATCCATTCGGTGTCTCTTGCCGGTGCAGCTCTCACCACTTACATAGACCTCCTTCAGGACATTCCCACTCCAACCATACCCAAGAACCCTCTGCACCACGTTTACCGGTAGATGCCACAGACAGAGGTTGTGCGGCGCACAGGCTTCGCCAGTCGCTAGCAGGCTCGCCATTCTTGAACACCGAATCGAGTTCACTTGTATTTGGGACTGCTCCTTCGCCTCGGGTTGTTTCCCACCCCGCCTCACGGCGACGCAGTTTCCTCCGGCTTCACCACCGGTGACCGGTTCGGTGGAGTTCAGATTTTCACTGACTGGATTGTCTATAGTCATGATCACACTAGCGGCGGCTGTCCCCAGCCGCCACTCGAAGCGATCAGCATTTGAACTATCAATCAGGCAACTCTGCAATGGCGACTGGGGACAGTCGCCGCTACCGAATTCGTTTCAGCCGGCTCAGAAATAACCGCCGCGGTCGTGGATCTCTTCGGCAGTCAAACCGGCAGCCACCCACTCCTTGATTTCCCCTTCGTTGCGTTCGATCTGTTCGGCACGTTCCAGCACGGCTACCGCGATCTTACGTGGAATAACGACACCTCCGTCAATATCGGCGAGCAGGATATCGCCCGGCTTGATGATGATCTCTCCGACATAAATCGGAACTTGGTACCCCACGATCTTGGTATGCGAGAGCGCGCCGTTACTGGTGCGATAACGGTACCAGATCGGGAAGTTCTGGCTCAGGATGTCCTTTGTGTCGCGAATCCCCCCATCGATGATCGCTCCGCGACAACCGCGCTTCATGGAAGCCTGCGTCATGACGCCGCCCCAGTGCGAAGCATGGTCGTCGCCATTGGAATTCCAAATCACAATGTGCCCCGGACGCAGATCGTCGAGCATCTCAACCCGCACCTCCATTTCACCGCCCATCGTCGGATCCTTCACCGCTTTCACGGTAAAGGCTTCACCACAGACAACCATCTCATCACGCAAAGGCATGATTTCCGACGGCAGGCCCTGGTTCGGCAGGCACATTTCACGCAGGACATCGTTGACCGCCCCCGTGTAGAGTTTCTCGAAGCGCTCGCACAGCTCTTCGAGCGGGATGCTCAGTTCCGTGATTTCCACGGTATCGCGCATCTCCTTCAGTTTATCGACATGCATTTGTTGGCTCATAGTTGTCTCCTTCTTTTGGTGTTAAATATATGAAATGTGTTGGGCATCGAGCAGGCCCTTGAGATAGCCGACGGCAAAGAGGTGGCCCAGCGTCCCGTAGCCCGGAACCTTCGGCTTCTCCCCGTGCATGGCGGGCACGTGGTCGTCGCGGATGGGGCCCTCGAAGCCGACTTCGTGGTAAAGCCGGACCATCGCGCCCATGTCATCATCGCCCTCGTCATGCCAGATCTCGGTGAAGCGCTCGGCCGTGCCGGACACGTCGCGGAAGTGAACGAAGAAAAGCTTCTTCAATTCGGCAAAGCGGCGGACCCAGTAGTCGAGGTCGGCCCCCATCAGCTTGAAATTCGCCTGGCAGAAAGTGACCCCGTTGTTCGGGCTCGGTGCCAGTTCGAAGGCACGCAACCAAGCCTCTGGTTGATTGAAAATGCGCGGGGCCGCGCCCAAGGCCGGCAAAGGCGGATCATCGGGATGCAAGCCCATCTTCACACCTGCTTCCTCGGCCACCGGCATCACCGATTGGATAAAATAAGTGTAGTTTGCCCACAGCTGCTCATGGCTGAACTCAAGCGCCGGAGCCGGTGGCAGTTCCGCCACATCGTAGCAGGTGGTCAACGATCCTCCCCGCAGCGGAACAGCCACATCAGTACGATGCCAATCGTGGTCCGCCGTCTTCGCACGCGGCATAAAATTATAGCAGAGCAGCTCCAGGCCCAACTCCCCCATGTTGCGAAGCATCCGGTGATAGCGCTCCAGATCTTCATCGCGGCCGGGCTCGCCTCGCTTGATGCGGGACATGTCGAACTGGTCCCCCTCCAGGCCAACAAGCGTGATCCCCTCGTCGCCAAAGCGTTTCTGCACAGTCCGCAAGGCATCGATATCATCCGGTGCTGCCAGACCGGACAATTCCGGCGCAGCCTTCACGACCGCGTGCGTGACCCCGATTTGCTTGGCAAAGACCCAGGAGTCATCGGGTACCGCGGGTAAGAGTAAAGTCAGTTTCATCGTTTCAAATACGGTGGGGATACGAATGGCTATACGCCGGCGAAGAGCGGGATGCCCGTGCCGAGTCCGGGAATACTTAAGAGACGCCCCTGTTCCGCTTCCGTGACCACCAGCCCGAGTTCGCCCGAGGGATCAAATGCACAGTTGGTCGGGTTCTTTCCTGGCAGCTCGATGCGGTCCAGAATCTCTCCGTATTCTGAAATCACATACACAGCACCGGAACCATAGACCGCCACATACAGACGGCCGTCCTTGCCCCATGCCATGCCGTCGGGCCCCGGCGCCCCGACGAGCCCTTCGGCCCAGACCCGAGGATTCGTCCAGCTCAATTCCGCCGGATCCCAATCGCCAACCCAAAGACGCTGCTTGTAGGTTTCAGCTATAATCAGTTGGGAACCGTCGGCATTGAACACCAGGCCGTTTGGAAAATAGTAGCCCTCCGCAATCTTACGCACCTCTCCGGAAGGCGCCATGACACAGGCATAGCCGGTCGGCTCCTGGCGGGAGTCCCCCGGGCAGGTAAACAAAAGGTTGCCCACGGCATCGAAGGCCAGGTCATTCGGCTTGTTCAGGATCTCGCCGTCGACATGGGTCGCCATGGTGTCCGTCCGACCGGCTGAAGGATCATGGCGACGAATGGAGCGCTCGGCGGAATCGCAAAACAGCACACGCCCCGCATCGTCGATTACGATGCCATTCGGACCACCACCGGTTGGGACACGCTCATAGCTGCCACCTGACCATCGGATCAGGCCTCCACCCTTCAACTCCACGGCCCATAAGTCTCCTTGCGCATCGAAGGCAGGCCCCTCGGGGAATTCAAGACCATCGGCTATTATATCAATATTCATCACCAGGTATTGGAACTCAAAAATGCTTTCTCACTTCTTCTGCGACCTTCCGCCCAAGAATAGCGCTGGCTGCATCCGTATAGTGCACGCCATCGTCACAGATCATTTCTTCGACCCCGTTATCCATGACGAATGTATAGAGGTCATTCACCTCGACTCCGTGCTTCGCCAGCACCGGCGCCAGTGCCTCATTATATTTCGCGGAATCGGAAGCGTCACGGCAGGGATCTGTCACCTGCGTAAAGCGCGCGTTGTAACGAGACTGGACCACCGGCGTAATGGTCGCCCAGATCAGGGTCGCCTCAGTTCGGAGTCGGATCTGACGGATCAGGAAATCCACATTACGCACATAAAGGTCGACCGGTACGGCATTCTCCGCACTGCCCTTCCCCAAGCGTCGGCAGTCCCAGAGTCCACAATTGAAATGAATCACATCCGCTGCTTGGTCGAGATACCAGGCCAAGTTGAACAAGTGGTGGACGGAGTGCATGCAGTTGCCTTCCGGCGACCAAACATCCGCCTCGCCGTCCAGTTCGGCGCGCACGGCATGCTGATAGCCCATACGGATGGAATCACCTATTAAACTAACTTGCTTCATCGTAACAAGCTCCTGCTTACAGGCTCATGCCACCGTCGGCATAGATGTCCTGCCCGGTGATATAACGCCCCGCATCGGAACAAAGGAGCTGGGCCACACCCGCACAATCGTCCGACTCACCGCAATAACCGGCGGGAATCTTTGATTTCACCAGCTCAAGGTAATCCGGATCGGCCAAGGCATCGGTATTGCGATCGGTCAGGATGACTCCGGGAGCCAGGTTGTTGACGGTAATTCCATGTGGGGCCAAATCGACCGCCAGACTGCGCACCATGCTTTCCTGCGCGCACTTCGAGGCGGCATAGGGCAACATCATAGGGTGTGGTTTCTTTTGCTGTACGCTGCCAACGGTCAGGATGCGCCCCCAACCGTTCTCCTTCATGGGCGGCACCAAGACCTGAAGCATTTCCAGCGAGGCGATGAAGTTGGTCCGCAACTGCCCCTCGATGTCCTCAGGGGTTTGCTCCAGCCATGCCTTTTTGACCTGTATCGACGCGTTCAATACAACGATATCAACCTGTCTCACCGCGGCCAACACTGCTTCGGCACAAGCTTTCCCTCCCTGCGGCGCGCTCAAATCACCGGCCACAAACTGCGCCTCCACTCCGAGCGCTTTGGCTTCCGCCAAAACCGATTCGGCCGCCTCGCCTGCACGCACACCGTGCACCACGACATTGGCACCCAGACGAGCCAGCCCCAGTAGAATACTACGACCAATCCCTCGTGACGAACCGGTCACCAGTGCGGTCTTTCCCTTCAATGAAAACTGCTGTAATTCCATAACTAAATTCCTAAGCCACTGCCTTTTCTCCGAGGGTCGCGGTGCAACGCTCGGCACACTCGATCAAACTCTGCTTCAAGCTCTCCAGCTTATCCTCCGTAAAATCGTTGGCCCAGCCGATCAGCGAGAGTGCGGCAAAACCGCGTTGATCGCGGTTATGGACTGAAACTGACAGTCCATAGACGGAGGGCTGGTACATACCACAATCCAGGCAGACTCCGGTGTCTCGAACAGAGCGAATGCGGGCCCAGACATCCTCCGGCTTTTGATACGCCCAGATCTCAGAGGAACACTCGCTCAGGATGCGATCCACCTCCTCATCTGCCAGCTCCGCCATCAAGCACGCGCCACTTGAACCGTAAGCCAATGAGAAAGAGCCACCCACCTTGAAGCTGGGTGACAGGGGGCGCGGGGATTCAACCCGGTAAACCGTCGAGGCAACATCCCCCTGCTTCACCGAAATCTTCGCCGTCAGCCCTGTCTGGTCGACCATACTGCGAAGCGGCGCGCCCAGGCTTTCGAATAATTTTTGATAATCCGAGAGCGGCTTCAAAAGCGGAAACATCCCTGCGGAAAATGTAAAGGCACCATTTGAGGTCCCTCTCAACCAGTCACGTCCAACCAAAGTCTGCAGGATTCGGTAACAGGTCGACGGCGTGATCTCCAGCTTGCGCGCCAGTTGGGCACTCGTCATCGGCTCCGAAGCCTCCGCCAACACTTGGAGGAGTTTCAGGGACTTATCGACGGCCGGGATCGTGTGCTTTCCGCTCATTCACATTTGAATTTATGTTTTCAAATATGAATGTAAAGGCGAAAGTTTACCCAAGGTTAAAATCCGAATGATTAAACACTTCATCAGAGATGACCAACCAATCGGGATAGCAATACGATCCGCACAGCGGCCATAGAACTTTGAATCACGGCGATTCATGCGACACTTATTGAATAATTAGCCGCTTCTTCTGAACTACGGGCTCACAATCTGTCAATTTAGACAATCTGAGCTAGAGGTTTACAACACTTACCACACCCCACCCCATGTTAGATGCTAGAAGTGAACTCTCAGCAACCGGCGTATCAAATCCGAAATGACTTACCTTGCCTTTTGAGTTTTAATGTATCCAGCATAAGAATAAAAGAGGACAAGCCCCAGCACGCCGAGAAACAGAGATAAAAAACACCACAACACGGGATTCGATTCTTCCCTTTTGGCTTCTTTATAATTCCAAACAGCTACAACCAGATTAAACATTAGCCAAGACACACCTCGAAATGTAGAAGCAATTGGCAGATAAATCGACGGATCCATATCGCGCCCCATTCCCATGTAAACAGGTATCCATGGAGCTACAAAATCGAGACATTTGGATGCAATCAACGCAGCAAATGCCACACACAGAAATGATTTAATCTCTCTCATATTTTCTATGTAACGTTAAATTGGAACACAAGTAACGTATTATTAATTGGAGCGCACTCCTCAACACATGCGCATCTCCAGTGAGTTCTTCATTTAATTAAAGAAAATGCGCTTTCTTTCATTTTTATTATTTAACCTATAAATTGTCGCCCTAATACGATCCCAAAACATCGTATAATCTTCATCATCAAGCAGGGATGACAATTCCTCCAAAGCTTTACTACGATCGTCACAATTCTTACATTTAGCGGCTAATAGAGTAATATATGTTGCTTTAGATTCGACTCGAAGAGTTGAAAGAGCATCGCAAATAACAGGATTCGCCGCCGACTTCCTCGAGAAACCTGACAAAACATGTCGAACTAGATCAGGCTCTTCTAACATACCAATGGACAGAGAAACCGCTGTCTCCCCCTCCATTGAAGATAAAACTCGAGCAGCAATAATCCTTTTATTTAGATCCTGGTCAGTTGCAAAAACTAAAACTTCAGAAGGAATCCCCCCCTTCCCTTGACGGCGTTCAACCACTTGACTCCTCATTGCGTCAAACTCCAAACTTCCTGGTGACTCCCGAAGCATAGAATGCAACAACTGATCCATCGGCATATCATCGAATTTTTTGCTCGAAGGAAAACAACCTACAAACAACACACACACGCAGGCCAGCAGAAATACATTTTCCATTTCTTCCTTAAAGAGTTACTAAGCACATCAAGCAACAGACATAACGTGCAATAGATTGAGAGAATTGCTTTTCTCTACCGACACAGCCCCCACACTCCAGAGCCACACAGTCTAAACACTGCCCGAGATCCGATCGCCGTTCACAGTTTCGGGCAAGTGGGCTTCCCCTAAAGACCACAAGAGACTCCTAATCTGCATGCTGCCCATACCTCAACTATTATCACATGAGTCGGACTACTTCACACCACGGTAGATCGTATCCACACAATTGCGCACGTATTGTTCATCACTGATCGAGCGCACAAGCTCATCGGGAAACACCACCAACTCTCTGTAATACCCGGCCAGATCGGCAAAGAGTTTTGCCCGGGGCACCGCATCCATCTCGTCACGGCGGCGCAGCGCCTGCAAAGCGACCTCGGCCTGTTCGGGCAGGACCCGCTGGCGCAAGAGCGCCTCTAGGCGTGGATAGTCACGGAACGAATTATACATATTGTCCATCAGCCCGCCCAGGGAAGGCAGACGGCTTTCCGGAATACGAACAACGACCGTACCGGCCGCAATATCGCCCAAGCGCTGGGACCGGGGACTCAAGATCGCACACAGTCCCCCGAGGAAATACAAAACCGGAAAACCATCCACAAAGCGAAGCAAGTTTCGTAGGATATACTGGCTCGGCCGGATCTTAAGCCCATGGGCATCCATCACCCGCAGCTGCATCATGCGCTTCCCGATGGTTTGGCCGCGTTGCAGCATTTCAAGGAAGATGAAGTAGCCAATCGAGAGGACAAAGTAGAGCAGTATATAGAAGGCCATCGCGAGATCGAGTGAGATCCACCCCATCATTGCGATCACGACCGAGAGAATCGACATGAGGGTCGTAATCACCGCCAAATCGATAAAGAGGGCGATAAAACGCACCACGGGACTGGCCAGTTGGTGCTCGAACCGCACGCCTTCCGGAGTCTGTATAGTCAGGCTATTGAACCGCCGGTCGCTCATTTCCCCGTTGGCGACTCCTTACGCCCCACCATTGTAAAATAGGCCACAACGCCCCCCAGCTGAAGCAGGCCAAATGTAATTTTCACGGCGTAGGGGATCACAGGTTCGTGGTACTGGGAGAGGAAGCTCTCGATAATCCCCGCCCAGACCAACATGAGCGCGACGCCCGAAATAATCGTAACCAGATCGTCGCGCACCGCCTGCAGCCGGGCACCGATACTTTTGCGTCCGGAGGCAAAGATCAGGGTGCGCCCAAGAATCAGCCCCCCTTGCCCGGCCAGGAGGATGGCGGGGATCTCGACACTGCCGTGCGGAAGCAGCCAACCCGAAAGAAAGACCGACTGACCGTCGAGGATGTAGTCCATCGCGACCGCACCCAAGCCGACGCCATTATAAAACAAAACGATGCCGGTCCCCACCCCAAAAGTCATACCGAGCGCCAGGGCAAAGATGGAAACCTTGATATTATTAGTCATCAGCTGGGCGGAGAATGTGGATTTCTGCCCGTCCATATGTCTCCCCTGCTCGACTTCTTCCTCCGCCACACGATCACTCGGATCACCGAGGAGATGACTAAAGGGCATGAGAACCGGCTTTGAATCGGGATCCAAGGCGAGAGCCGCCGCGCCGAAAAGTGCGCCCCCGAAGAAGAGTGCCGTGGTCAACCAGAACTCAAGCGCATGCCGGCGCACGGTACGGGGAAAGGCGGTCAGCAAGCCGACGAGGGCAGAGAAAAAGGGCGTTCGTCGCGCGGTACCATGCATCTCGCCGAAGCCACGGGCCACCAAGGATTCGAGATAGCTTTGCGTCTGCGGCTCGACGGCAGAGGCGTTAAGCTTCGACAGGTCCGAAGCCACACGCTCGTACAGGTAGTGGAAGCGCTGCACTTCGTTCGTAGCCAGCCGGGTCCTGGGGTCCGCCTCAAGCCGAAGCAGCATCGCTTCGTATTCGTCCCACACGGCACGTCGCTCAAGAATAAATCGCTGTGTATCGAGAATCATGTATCCAAGGAAAACTACAATATCTGCCGCTGCTTCACAGAGAGGTACTGGTTGACCAAATCAAGACTGAGCTTTTCGTCATCCAATACCGCGAATTCGACCCCGGCCGCACGGAGTTCGGCCTGCAGTTCACGCAAGCCGTCCCAGCGCAAGTGCCCGGCGAGTTCCCCCACCAAGTCCGGTGCATCCGGGTTTTGGTACATCGGCCAGACGCCTTCACGCCGGATCGAATTGACCAGAACATGGTGCTGACCGGCAATCATACCGACATGACGGCCAAAGTCCTCTCCGGCCGCATGGTCGTTTAGATCGGTCATGAAAATCAGCAGGGCGCGGCGCCTCAACCGCATCCGAAGAAAACTAAAGAGCTCGTCCAGATCGAAAGGACCGGGCTCCGACTTAAGGTCGAAGAGCGCATCCTGAATCACCTGGTGATGCTGCTTTCCGGAACTCGCACGGACAAAGCGTGACACCTGGCTGCCGAAAGCCACCAGCCCGAAAAGATCCCCAGCCTGCTCCGCGACCAGACCAAGCACACTGGCTGCAGTGACATAGCGTTCCAGCAGGGTTTCGGCATAATCGTCATCCGTGTCGGTCTCCGAGCGGGTAGTCCGCAGCCCGCTGAGCCGCGAATGGTCGATCACAAAATAGATCTCCTGCGTACGCTCGACCTGATAGGTCTTGGTCACGAGTTCGCCACGCTTGGCCGACGCTTTCCAATGAATATCCTGGATACTGTCACCGGTGGCGTATTCCCGAAGCTGCTCGTACTCACGTCCCTGGCCGACCATGCGCTGGGAATGGATCCCAAGCAGGCCACGGTTCAGAAACAGATTGGCCAATTGCCGGCGCTCGCGACGCAGGTTGGGATAGACCCGGATCTCCGCTTCGGAGCGATAGACACGCCGAACATCGAAAAGACCCAAGACCGAACGAAGCTGCACATAGGCGGCAGGACAGGCAAAAACACCGCGCAGCCGTGCTGTCACAGGGAAGTCCAGCGTCCAGTGATTGGAGGGCGAGTCCACTAGCTTGACCCGGCGGACGGCGTCGTCCTGCAGGAATGAAACCGGCAGCGGTAGCCCGACCGTCAGAAACTCCGGCGGTTGTCCGTCCACGCGGATATGAACCGTAATACGGCCCGGATTTTCGCGGGACAGTCGTGTCACAGGATCAAGTGTGACTGCCAAGCCCTTCATACGCGATGCAGAGAGCAGGAGATCCAGCAAAGAGATCAGGAGAATGCCCCCCGCAACCAGATACAGCAAGCTACCTCCCGTGCCGAAAGCGGCACTGAGCAAGGAGAGCGGAAGTAACACCGCCACAAGATAGAGGCAACGCTGGCTGGGAACGGGACGCATCATCAACGGGGCACCGGAACGCTATCCAGCAGCTGGGCGATTACCTCCGTAATCGTAAGACCCTCAATTTCATATTCGGGGCGCAGCATGAGTCGGTGCGATAGAACCGGTCTCGCCATGGTCTTGATATCGTCGGGAGCCACAAAGTCGCGCCCGTCAATCGCCGCCGCTGCACGGGCGGCGAGCAGCATGGCCTGAGTCGCCCGGGGCCCGGCACCAACCAGCACGGATTCATGCGTCCGGGTGCGGCGTACCAGGTCCACAATGTAGGCCAACAACTCGTCGCGAAGGACTACCTGCTGGAGCGCGGCCTTCGCCGCCGCCAACTCCCCCGGCGCCAAGACCGCCTGCACCGCGCCGCCAGCAAGCGTCTTTTCCGGCGCCTCAGCCGACAACATCCGGCGAGCCAGGCTCATTTCGTCCTCCGGCTCCGGATAATCCATCAGGATCTTCAACATGAACCGGTCCTGTTGCGCCTGCGGCAGAGGATAAGTACCTTCATGCTCAATCGGGTTCTGAGTGGCAAAGACCGTGAAGCCTTCGTCCAAGGTCAGGTCTTCGCGGTCAATTGTCACCCGCCGCTCCTGCATGGCCTGAAGGAGCGCAGACTGGGTCTTGGCCGGCGCACGGTTGATTTCATCGGCCAAAAGAAAGGTCGTGAAGATGGGACCTTTGACCAGACTGAACTCCTGCGTCTTCATATTGAAGACGCTGGTCCCGGTAATATCCGTCGGCATCAGGTCGGGAGTAAACTGGATACGGTTGCTCTCAACCGAAAGCACTTCGGCCAAGGTACGGACAAGCAGCGTCTTGGCGACTCCCGGCACCCCTTCGATGAGCGCGTGACTACCGGTCAGGATGGTCACCAGGGCTAGGTCGATCACTTCCTTCTGCCCGATAATCACCTTTCCGATTTCCGCTCGGGCAGCCTCGATCTGCTGATGAAATGTTTGCAAGCTCTCTTCGTTCACAGGCGTTTCCTCTTTTTACGTTGAATGATGGATTTGATTCTCAAATGGGTTGCGAGCGGCTTGCGCTTGCGGTCCGGTGTTGCCGCATACTCGGCCAACACGGCCTCGGCTTCCTCAAGTTCCCGCGCATAATAACGACGGTCGCCCTCCGAACGCAGGCAGGAGGCCTGCCATCGGCGGAAGGCTTCCCCCGGCAAATCAGCCCTGGGCAGACTGCGCCTCAAGAGATCGGCAAGCCCGGCTTCGGTCGACTGGTCGGCCAGTACAAGATTCCCGCGCGTGCGGCCGGAATAAGGCGGCACCAGCGGCGATGCCCCCCGCCAGACCAACAGCCCCATGAGCAGCACGAGGACAGTAAAAAAGCCTGACAACCGGTAGCGCCGGATCAGGGTCGCAATCCCGGTCCGGCTAGCCACCCCGAGATGGGTTTCATCAAAGAGCACTTGATGACGATCCCCCACGCACCAAGCCAGAAAGCCTCCGGAACGATGCTTCAACATGGCCTCGTTCATGAACAAATAATCGTCGGTCATGACCACAATCGTGCCCCTCCCGAAGGGGCGCTCAGCCACCACCACTTCATCCCCGATTTGGTAGACCGGCTGCCAGACCTCCTCCATGTCGACCAGAACACCTCCCTCACGCCAGGGAATCATGGCAGGCAAAACTTCGACCTCGGACAATGCATCCACGCGCTGGGCCTCCCCTCCCTCGTGCTTTCCATAGGTCAAGCTCAGCCCGGCCCAGAACCGTGCCTCCGCAGCCTGCGCCTTGCGCTTGAAAACGCGCCCCTCGGCCGGCAAGTCCTTGTCCGTGGACTCCTCCTCATCAGAAGGTTCCCCATCTTTGTCGTCATCTGCAATGGGCTCAAGGTCCTCATCCTCCGCCACGTGGTCGGGATTCATAGCCACAACCAGTCGCCCCCCGCCGCTGACAAACTGCTCGACCGCCGACGTCAGGGCCAGCTCATGCAAGGCACGCCCCTGAAGGTTGAGCAGAAGCAGGGTCGAGGACGGCGGAATCCGGCCCAACTGCTCAAAAGGTTCAAAATTCCGGCCCACCTCCAACTCCGGCAGCTGCCTCAAGCTCTCGTAAAGCACTTTGGAACCTTGGGGATCCGCCCGGAAGCTGGAACCTCGGGGATAGGCATCGCCGGTCTCGAAACGTGTCTTCACAAGCCATCCCAAACCGGCCAGCATGCCGCCGAAAGCCAACAGAAAGAGTAAGACACTGGGCCATTGACGCTTCACGCAAGCACCCCCGTTTCCCCAAGGTAGCCTTCCATTTCATGGACCTGCTCAGGCCCGCTGTAATGGTCGCCATACCAGATGCCTTCAAATAGCCGGCGCTGCGCCTCATAACAGCGCAACAGTCCCTCCCGTCCGTGCGCCCGGCGGGCGATCTCCCGCTCATAATCGCGGTTGGTCTTTGACTGTTGAATCACGATCACCCCCTCACTGGAGAGCTCTGACAACTGGGCGAGAAAATAGGCCCGTAAGGCCAGACGATATTCCCCCCGTGCAATACACTCTCGGGCCATCTCAATCCAGCGGTTCCGGGGCAACAGGTCGGCGGCAACGTCTTCTTCGTTCAGATCCGGAACCGCTGCTTCAGGCATCTCTTCGACACCGGAAAGCAATTCAAGCGGCTGATACATCCGCCAAGCTTTCACTCCTAAATAGAAGACTAGCAGCACAAAGAGTCCGATCAGCAAAAAACTGAGAAATACCCCCAAGCCCAATAATAGGACATCCAGATCCCAGTCCCGCCCTTCCTTCGGCCCCTTCTCCTCTCGGTGAAAGAGGTTTTCGATCCAATGCTCGAACTTCTCCTGCCACATCTCGACTTCCTCCCAGAAGTCCAGCAACCAGTTCATTTCCTCCCCCGTATCCTCGACTTCTTCCCGTGGAAAACGCCAGATGAATTCACGCTGCTGCAGGGTTTGCTCGATCCGGGCTTCCAACTCGCCACTTTCGACGGTGACCTTGGCCGGAGCCGGGACAGCCGCCGACAAGTCGCCGGACATCGCGCAATTGAGCGCACAGAGCAATCCGCCCCAGAACAGGAAGGATGCGGCCTTCGACCAAATGCGAGCGCCCTGCAGGCTGCGGCGCCAGCGTAATCGGAGGTCCGCGCCGCTTCGGCGTGATTCGCAGTAGTGATGTCGTAGCAGATACACGGCCTTCACCAGCGGATCTGTCACAACATATGCCAAAAGAAGACAGGCAAAGAGTGAGGTACTGTTCACCAGGTTGACGCCCGCTTGGGAAAAAACCGTTTCCATTCCCAGTAAGGTTTTCATCAGGAAAGGAACCAGCAGGAGAACCGTCAGCCAGTTCACAATACTCAGGCAGAAGACCAGGGCCAGCAAAGCCAGGCAGATCCAGTTTTGCTCGGTCCAGATGCCGGCAAGGCCCCAGCTCTCCCGGAGCTGCTCCCGCTCGGAACGGGTCTCCCGCGGATCCATGAGATAGAGGTGCTGGTAGTACGCGAAGACCCGCGGAAAAGGCAGGGTCACCAAGGCAGCCAACGGCAAGACAAAGAAGCCACTCCCCTGCCAAATCGCCTGGCGACGTAGACAGCGCAGCCAGGCCCCCGCAGACCAGGCGGTCGGCTCAACTCCCAGCAAAGTCCCGCGGATCCCATCGGCGAAATACGACTGTACCAGCTTCAGCCAAAGAAACAACAGACCGAGGACACACGCCCCGGGGAGAAGGTAGTGCTCCGCCAATCCGCTGCTGGACATCTCGATCCAGAAGAAGAGAAAGACGACCACGAAAGGCGCCATGCCGCAGAGATACAGGCTCCAAAAGCGTAGCGGCAGGCGGCGTAGCAAATGAATGCCCTCCTCAATCAATTCGATCGGTAATGGCTCGCTGTCCTGCCGTATCCGGCGCCGCCGACGCGGCTTTCTTGTGGCCGCACTCATTGGTCTAAAAATGCTCCGGAGTGAAACTCGGAGGGGATGCGCAGCAACAAATCCCCCAGAGTGTAGAAGGCATAGACCGCCAAGCACAAACCGGCGAATGCAAAGCCCCAAAGCACGAGTCCCCTCAGGATACCGCGCGAGGGCTTGACGTCCACCTGCAACAAGCCGTCCAAACAGCCGCGGCAGACCATCCGGCCTTCATGCTCGGTCACGCACTCGCGACAATAAAAACGGCCGCATTCCGGGCAACGGGCGACCGCCTCACGGGAAGCGTGCTCGAAGCATTTGGACTGGGCAAGGTGCAGCGCCATCAGCTAGCCGTGGGATTTGAAGGCGTGGACTGAAGCGGCGGCGGGCTGACAGGGGGTGGCGGTGCCAATCGTTGCTCGCGCAAAACCTTGCGCCGGTCGATTCGGGCTTGAATGGCCGCTTCAAGCTCCGGATCCGTCAAGACGCCCTGAATCGCCTCAATATGATTACTCAGACGTTCTTCGGCGCGGGCCGCCTTACGGCGCGTATTGACCCCCTCAAGCACCACGGTCTGCACCGCGGTCTTCACACCAAATCGGACCGACCCCCGTCCGTAGATACCGAAGCCGAAGGCAATCCAGCAAACCGCCAGAAGGATCAGGATCACAATAAAACCGGGTTCGCCATAGGTGCTAAGGCTCGCGGGAATCAAAGCCATCCCGGCAAGGGCAAAGAGCAATGACATAACCGAGCCCTGCTTAGTCGGACAGATCAACAAGGCTTCGATATCCTCGTAGCGCAACCGCCGGTAGCGCTCTTTGAAACGGCCATCGATCACGAGCAAGTGGTCCTCTCCCAGATAAGCGGTCTGGAGACTCGTCAGGGTATAATTCGAAAGTCGTTGGTATCCCTCAGCCATCAGTCAGTACCCCAAAGAAGAAAAAGCCCCACCCCACGAGTTGCAGGATTGAACACAGGCCGGCCACGACAAAGCGCCAACGACTCTTGCGCACCGGACTCGCCGGCCCCGATTTCCATTTCCAAAGCGTAAAGAACAGGGCCAAGGGCGCGGTCACCACAGTCATCGGCCAGATCAGTAGCGGCAGGAGTGCCGTGCTCATGGCAATCACATCCCACTGGGTCTGGTAGTTGCGCGTCTGCGCAGCGTTTTTCTTGCCCGCCATTTGATGCAGGGCCTCGAAACTCACCGTCTGCCCCTCCCACTCGGTCCGGCACAGGTCGCAGATCAGCCGGCCGCTCAGGTCACAGAGGGCCGTCGCCGGCAATTTCGGATGAAAATAGCAGGTCGAATCACCGGACTCCAGCAGAGGATCCACTTTGACCTGCTCCCGCTCGCGGATCACGGCACGAAAAAGCCGCACATCATGGGGATGCCCCGCATGCAACTCGCCATAATTATCGGCCCGCACCGTACGCGGGATCGGCATTCGGCGCGCGCTGCGCAGCGATTTGAGTTCGAGTTGCATGCCGCGCGGCCTCCGGCTTTATGCGTCCTCGCTTAAGTCGTCATAGAATGCCGCGATGGCCGCCGACATGTACGCGGTCGACCAGAGCATCCCGATCAGGAAGGCCAACATTCCGAGAAACATCCAACCAATGAAGCTCAAATAGAGACCGAAGAGTTTCGCCTTCCGCCCCTTCATCACTTCCGTACTGCGCTTGATTGCCCCTAGGACACCGAGCTCCGGCTCATCATTGGCGATGTAGTAGACCACACCATAACGCAGGAACATGTAGGTCCAGACAATCGCGCCGGGAATCAAGGCAACAAAAAGGCCGGCCACAAACATAGGATCCTCCTCCGGTATCGGCGCACCGCCGGTGTAGGCCATCACGACCAGGACAATACCCGGCGCGGCAGCCAACAAGCCCGCCAAAGACATCAGGATCGAGGTCACGAAATAAATTCCGAAGCCCGCAAAGAAACGAGAAAAGCCACTGAACAGGGTTCCGACTTCGGCGCTCTCCGCACGGTTCAGCCCCATGAAAAATGCCACCATCCCCAGCATCATCGGCCCCGTCAGCAACCACTGCAGCAACATCCCGGCCAACGGAATCATCCCACATGCCTGCTGAATGACCCCGTAAATAAAGACCACCAGCACCGCATTGCCCCAGTTGCCGGAAAGCGCGTCCCGAGCCTGGCCCCGCAATTCGGAATTCGGCGTCATGCCCCCGGTCCCCCGGATGCGGCCGCCCACCACCGGACGGCTCAAGCCCTCACGCAGCCCCTGCGCGTATTCGTCGCGGCAATTCGGACAGATCTGGCTGTCGCCCGCGGGAATCAACTCGTTGGCGCGGACCTGCGAGCCACAGGTCGGGCAGGCCGCGGTCGCCAGTCCCAATTTGGCCGGCGCTTCGGCTTCTCCGGCTCCGAAAATGCTGCCGAAACTGGCCCAGTCCTGCATGCCTTCACGCCAAATCAAGTTTTGCTCCTTGATCATTGAGGTGGCCAAAAGCCCCTTTAGCTCGGCCTCGCTGACAGGCCCGTTCTGCTCACCATTTCGCTCGTAATACCACTCCATGTCTATTTGCCTGGGTTTGGGTTCAAATCTACCGACTGTCCTAACAAACCGTTCGGTGGTGACGATCTAAAAGTGAAAAATCCATGACATCACCTCGGCAGGGACAACTATGATTGATGACGTTCGATCATGCCGAAAAGCGTGGCTTTTTCCTCCGCGGGAATCCGGGCCTCCTCAACCGCATCGTAGGCCGCGTCGGGATCCGTCTTCACCCACTCCCGGATACTTTGGTCCAAACTACGTTTCCGCTTATCGACATCCGTAATCGTAGCTGCCCAGATAAAGCCGGCTTCAGGGTCCGACCGGGAGATATTCCGTACCAGGGTCTCCACCGAGCGGTCACGCACCGGCCCCTCATCCATTGTGGAGATCCACTCGGAGGCCGCCATGGGGTCGTGCTGCACATAGTAATTCGCCACCTGACTGTAAATATTCTCCACCCCTCCGCCTTCGACTGTTTCCGGCAACCGGTCCAGCCACTCAATCGCCGCCTCCGGGTCCTCCCGGGTCCATTGCCCAAAAGCATTCTGCAAATATTCCAGATGCTTCCCCTCCGGCACCGAGGTTTTCAGGTAAGCCATCGCAGCCTGAGGATCCGACTGTATCCAGTTATCGAACACAGGTCGCAGCGCAAGGGACCGATCCCCCTCGTCCTCCAGCGACTCAGCCCAATCCAACGCAGCTTCGCGGTTGTATTTGGACCATTCCCGGCTGATATTGCCCACCAACTGCTCACGCACCATCGGGTCTTCGCTTGCCGCGACGAACCGGCTCGCCGCCTCGACGCCGTAACGCGCAATTTGCCAGCCCATACTCTGCAGCGCACGACGCTTCTCATCTTCGAAATCCAAGCCCGCGACAAACTGCAGGGCCGCCTCCGGATTCCTCTGCGCCAGATGGCTCCCCAAATTACCGATCGCGTTCATGCGCCCGTTCCCCGGCGGCAACTGCAGGGCAAATTCGATCGCTTTTTGCGGATCCTTGTCCGACAGGCTACGCACAAAATCCCCCACTTTCTGGTCGTAAAGTGAGCCTGTCGCCACAGTCCCCACCCAATCAAAAACAGACTTCATCTCATCGAAATCCATTCTCCATGCAAAATTGCCGAAGTGCAGGTTGGACAAAACATTACGCCGGGCCAGCGGATCCGTCTCTCTTTCGATGTACTCCTTGGCCGTATCAAAATCCTGGTTCAAGAGGTTCTGGAAGACCTCACGGCGCGAGTTATAGACCGTGCCGTCCATCGGCAGGGAATCCAGCCAACTCAAAGCCGCCATCGGATCACGATGCATCCACTCGTCCATCGCCCCGGACAAGGCCCGGACTTTAGCGGGCCCGTCGTCCAGTCCCAAGGCTGCCTGCCGGGCAGCCTCCGGCTCACGCTGCGCCCAGTTGCGGAAGATATTCCGGTAAGTCCACTCGGTCTGGTAGCCTGTACCTTCCAGCTCCTTCAACATCTCAATCGCACGATATGGCTGCTCCCCTGAAATCGCATTGACGATCCCCTGGATCGCGCTCTGTTTTTCCCGCCGGTCCTGCAGGCGCTTTGCCTTCGCAAAGGCCGCCTCCGGCTCCTCCCGAGCCCATGCGGAGAAAAACGAATTCCTCAGGCGGTATTGTTCATTCACCGGCTGGGACTCAATATAGGCCATCATACCAGCGGGATCGCTAGCAGCCCAACGCGAGATCAGGATATTACGGGTCATCCACTTCATGCTGCCGGCATATTTATCCAAGGCTTCCATCAAGGTGGCAAAGTCCTCTGGCCGCGCCGCCTTCAAGCGCGGCAAAAGCGCACTCAGTTGATCGAGCTGGTTCATCGACTCCAGTGACTTCAACCATTCCTCCGTAACCCCGTATTCCGCCACCGCCTTCGTCTCGGCCTTTGTCAGCTCAAGCTTTTCCCCGGGCTCGCCCTCAGCTCCCATGGCCGTGACGGTTTCGGATGTAACACCCGACTGCGTCGATGTAAGGGATGCAGCCGTGCTTGCTTGGGATTCCGGAACGCGCGTGCCAGACAGAAAATATCCTCCAAGCAGACCGGCAAGCAGGGCGAAAATCGGGGGCAACCATTTCATAATTCTAACCTAAAATCCGATAGGGACCTGGCAAGCGTTCTTGCGCCGAAATCGTGCTTCCGGAATTTCTCAATTCCTCAATGAGCTCGAACAGCGGTTTCTTCTCTTCCGCGTCCATGCGGGCGTCTTTGATCGCCTGCAGAGCCGCATCACTATCTTTCTCGGCCCATTTCCGAATCGTCTTCAATAGACTGAGGCGCCTGGCAGTCGCATCCCCAAGGGACACCCCCCAGATAAAGGCAGAGTCCGGATCCTGCTCACGGATCACGTTCACAAGTGACTCCGCCGCGGTATCACGCAGCCTTCCGGGCTCCATCGCGTCAATCCACCGGGAAGCCTCCATCGGACTATAAGTTGCATAATTATCAGTCACCGATCGATAGAGTTGCGACATTGTCCCCCAGTCTTGAATCGAAGCACGCTCCAGCAACTCAATCGCCCGTAAAGGGTCCCGGTTGGAGGTGTTGCGAATGGTAACGCTAAAAGCTTCGTTCCGCGCCGCCTCAGGTAAACTGTTGATGTAAACAAACGCTTCATCGGCATCGTCGCTTATCCAGTTCCGCAGCAATGCGAACCGTGCATTACGAATAGCGTCCGGGTCCGAAAGTCCCGCCATCCAGGCCATCGCCGCATCTCGGTTGTAGGCCGACCATGTCGACATCACTTGCCCAGCCATCTGCCTTTCGAGAACCAGGCTCTTCGAATCGGCAATAACCTGAGCAACAGCTTCTGCCCCCAAGTTCATCAATCGAGAATTAACCGCCCCCAAGGCTCGCCTTTGCTCGACTTCCCCTTCAAGCGACAGCGCATATTCAACACCCGCCACAGGATCATCCTGCGCAAGCCAAGCAGTCATCGCGCGGCAAGCGCTCAGACGAGGGCTTCCATCGGACATCTGCGCGACATACCCCTTAGCCCGCTCCAGATCTGCCCCAGCCATGGCTCGGACAAAAGCTTCATCCCTGTTATGCCGATCCGACAGCGTCGCATGCTGAGTATACCAGTCATACACACCGAGGATCTCGTCAAATGTCTTGTTCTTACAGTGGCCGGCGACATTAAAGTTCGACAATAAGATGCGACGCAGTTCGGGATCCGCATCCGATTCAACAGCTGTTACCACACGCTCGAAATCCAACTGGCCCACCTGCCCCGCCAACTGCATACGGGCCTGGTACACTGCGCTGTCCTGCGGAAGCGAATTCAACCAAGCCAATGCCGCCAGCGGATCCTTGCCCCCCCATGTCGAGATAATCCCTGCAAGCGCCTCTTGCTTGTCCTTTCCAAACGGGAGAGCGACCGCATGCTGACACGCGGCTTGCAGATCCTTTTGCGCGTATTCCTGAAACAGTCGTTGCATCAACCATGTGTCTTGTCGCCGTAGCCCTTCCAGCTCCTGCAGTAAGTCAAAAACTTCCGCCGGCCGCTCCTGCATCGATGCCTGCATAACCGCGGTCAAACCAAACCAGCGCTCCCCCATGTCATCCAACTGGAGTGCCCGTTCCCAAGCCGCGTGAAGATCCTGTTCCGCCAGAGCCTGCAGAGCCCGGCTCCGGATTGATGCCTGCTCCCGCTTCTCAGCGGTATCGGCATAGGCAAACAAGCCTTCCGGATCCAGCAAGGCCCACTGCTTCTCCAGAAGAGCGATAAACTCATAATTCAGCGGTTTTCGGCCCTGCCTTAGACTGTGCATGAGCGCCGGGTAACTTTCCAACCGCACCCCCGATAGCAAGTGGCAAAACGCAGCCATCCGGTCCAATGGACTTTGCTCTCCGAGCGAATCCAGCCAATCCGCAGTAATGATGACGGCATCACGATGGACCTTGTCCAAAACACCAGCCCCGCTCTCGGAATGCTTCTCCCCCACCAGATTCGATGACGAAACCGGCTGCGGCGAAGTCTCAGGTTTTGTCCCCGGTGCGCCAGCCCCACGAAAAAGCAAATAGCCGGCTGCAATCCCAAGCAGCAGCATAAGGAAGAGGGGTAGCCATTTCATAGCCGCAGGCTATAGGCGCACCCAGCACAAAGGCAAGCAGCCCTTCGTTAGTCCTGGCAACTCGTTGAAGCGAACGCGACAGCAATCCCTCAACCGGAATGGTCACACTTACTCAACCACCTCGACCGTTTCGACCGTATCCATGGTCAGGCCATGGTCATCCACATGAAAGACCACCGTACTGTGCTCGCCCACCTCGCCGCTGAGCAGGGCCCGGGCAAGACGGGTCTCGATCTGCTTTTGCAGGAAGCGCTTGAGCGGCCGTGCACCGTAAACGGGATCATAACCGCGCTCGGCCACCCAGGCGCGGGCATCGGCATCGAGCTCGATCTTGATACGGCGCTCTTCCAGACGCTGGTTCAGGCTCGCCAACAACAGGTCCACAATCCTGGTGATCTCGTCGAGCGTGAGCGGCTTGAACAGGATGATATCGTCGATCCGGTTGAGGAACTCGGGACGGAACCCCTGGCGCAGCTCGGCCATGACCGACTCGCGGACGTGCTCCGGAATCTGAGAGCCGGACACGCCGTCGATAAGGAAGCGGCTGCCGACATTCGAAGTCATGATAATGACCGTGTTCTTGAAATCGACAGTATGCCCCTGGGCATCCGTGATACGGCCATCATCCATGACTTGCAGCAGGACATTGAAGACATCCGGGTGCGCCTTTTCGACCTCGTCGAACAAGACCACACTATACGGCTTTCTGCGAACCGCTTCAGTCAACTGGCCACCTTCATCATACCCGATATAGCCCGGAGGCGCCCCGATCAGCCGTGCAACCGCATGCTTCTCCATGTACTCGGACATGTCGATGCGCACGATGTTGTCCTCCGTATCAAAGAGCGTTTCAGCCAGGGTCCGGGCCAACTCGGTCTTCCCCACCCCGGTCGGTCCGAGGAAGAGAAATGAACCGATGGGCCGGCGCGGGTCCTTGATGCCTGCACGGGCACGCAGGATAGCTTCGGAGACAAGGGTCACTGCCTCATCTTGGCCGACCACCCTGTTGTGCAGGACATCTTCCAGACGCAAAAGCTTTTCCTTTTCGCCTTCAACCAGACGCGTCACCGGCACACCAGTCCACTTTGAAACGATTTCCGCGATTTCCTCCTGCGAAACTTCCTCCTTCAAGAGGGCGCCCTCACGCGCTTCCGCGTCTTCAAGCTGCTTCAATTGCGCTTCCAGCTCGGGCATCTTGCCGTGACGAAGCTGCGCCACCTTGTTCAAATCGTATTGGCGCTCGGCCTTCTCCATCTCGATGCGCGTCGCATCGAGCTCTTCACGAACCTGACGAATCCGGTCGATCGCGCCTTTCTCCGACTCCCATTGAGCCCGGAGGCCGCCTTCCTTCTCACGAATATCAGCCAATTCCTTGGACAATGCTTTGAGACGTTCCTTCGAGGCCTCGTCCTTCTCATTTTTCAGGGCGGCTTCTTCGATCTCAAGCTGCAGCGCACGCCGGGTCAGTTCGTCCAGCTCTTGCGGCATACTGTCCATTTCGGTTCGGATCATGGCGCAGGCTTCGTCGACCAGGTCGATGGCCTTATCCGGGAGGAAGCGCTCACTGATGTAGCGGTGCGACAGCACTGCCGCCTGCACCAGAGCGTTGTCCTGAATGCGGACACCATGGTGAAGTTCGAAGCGCTCCCGCAGCCCACGCAGGATGGAAATGGTATCTTCCACATTGGGCTGATCAACCAAGACTGTCTGGAAACGACGCTCCAGGGCGGCATCCTTCTCGATATGCTTGCGGTACTCGTCCAGGGTCGTGGCCCCCACACAGTGCAACTCGCCGCGGGCCAGCATCGGCTTGAGCATGTTGCCGGCATCCATTGCGCCTTCGGTCTTACCGGCACCGACGATGGTATGCAACTCGTCGATAAAGAGCAGAATGCGTCCGTCACTGGACTTCACTTCAGCCAGCACGGCCTTGAGGCGCTCCTCAAACTCACCGCGGTACTTCGCCCCGGCCACCAGGGAACCCATGTCGAGTGCGAAGATGGTCTTGTCCTTCAATCCTTCCGGCACATCCCCACGCACGATCCGCTGGGCCAGGCCTTCCACGATTGCGGTCTTCCCGACCCCCGGTTCACCGATCAACACCGGATTGTTCTTCGTCTTGCGCGAAAGGATACGAATCACACGACGGATCTCGGAATCGCGACCGATCACCGGATCCATCTTGCCCTTCCGGGCCTGTTCCACCAAATCGATCCCGTATTTTTCAAGCGCTTCGAAAGTCGCCTCCGGATTACGACTGGTCACTTTCTGGTTGCCGCGTGCCGAGTTCAAGACGTCCTGCACTTTATTTTCATCAATGCCGAACTGCTTGAGGAATTCAGACAGCTTGCCGCTGGCACCGGAAACCAATCCCAGGAAGAGGTGTTCGGTGCTGACATAATCGTCCTTCAACTTGGTCTTGGCCTTTTCGGCGGCCCCCAAAGCAGTTTGCAGGGATGAAGACACATAAACCTGGCTGGCATTCACACTTCCACTGGCTTTAGGCAGCGCGTCGATCTGCCGTTTCAACGCCAATTCAACCGCAGAAGGCGTAATTTGCATCCGCTCCAAAAGACCCGGCACAATGCCCCCCTCCTGCTGCACCAAGGCAAGCAAGAGGTGCCAGCTGTCGATTTCCTGTTGGCCATACTGGCGTGCCAGGTTCTGCGCCTCCTGAACGGCAAAGGCAGACTTCTCGGTGTAACTGTTAAAATCAATATTCATGCTTATCCCCTTGCATTTCGCGTTCCAAGGAAGCCGAGTTAGAATCCGGCAAAGACCCACTACCAACCAACAACTTACAAAATCTACATAAAAGAGTCAAACGGATCGAATTAGACATAATAGAGACAACTTGCCCACCCGCTGTGCAATTATGGCACATATCACTAAACCTACGTTCGCTTCTCGACACCATCCGGAGAATCTCCATTAAGTCAGGCGTGCGTTTCGCGATCTTCAGCCTTCCACTCCTGTCTCTATTCGGACTCTCTCAACTCTCGGCATTTGAACAGGGCAGCTATTTCGTCTTCGATTTGCGCGCCGAAAGCAAGGGCAGCGAACTGGCTGGCTGCATCCACCTGACGCAGCCCAAAACACCGGCATCCGAGGCACCGGCGGCATCGCCGACAGCCGAAAAGAAGCAATCCGAGTTCGTCATAGATTTCGGGAGCAGCTTCGGCACTCCGAATTCCGCCTTCGATTTTTCAGAGGACCCCGCAGACACGAAGCAAGCTCCGCGCAGCACCCAAAGCTTCGGGCTCGGCAATGAGTCCAGCGACTTCAGCTTAGGTTCCGAAGAGTAGGAACACTGCTACATCCAGGGGAACAGATCAGGCTTTCAGTGTTTTCTTCGCCCGCTTCCGGTCGGGGTAGAGCGTCCTGCAGATTTCACAGACGGTACCGTCGCACCCCCGGGCGGTACAATGCTCGCGACCGTAGTAAATAATCTGCAGATGCAGCGCATTCCAGCGCTCTTCCGGGAAGAGTCGTTTCAGGTCCTTCTCCGTTTGCGCGACGTTTTTCCCCGAGCTGAGTCCCCACCGCTGGGCCAACCTGTGGATATGCGTATCCACAGGGAAGGAAGGGACGCCGAAGGCCTGGGCCATGACAACGGAGGCGGTCTTGTGCCCGACTCCCGGCAAGGCCTCAAGCGCGACCATATCGGCCGGAACTTGCCCTTCATATTTTTCCAGCAGGATTCGGGATAAGCCCGCTATGCCCTTCGCCTTCATCGGCGAGAGCCCGCAGGGACGGATGATCTCTCGGATCTCATCTTCCGAAATCTTGACCATATCCTGCGGCGTATCCGCCCGGGCAAAGAGCAAAGGAGTAATCTGGTTCACGCGGACATCAGTGCATTGAGCGGAAAGCAGGACCGCAACCAGCAAGGTATAGGCATCCTTGTGGTCGAGAGGGATCGGCGGATCCGGATACAATTCATCCAGTCGTCGGTTCACATAGGCAGCTCGCTCGGACTTGGTCATAGGTCAGCAGTTTGGACTCAATCCTTGGGGTGAGGCTATGAAAAAAGCCGCCTTTGCAGGCGGCTTTTTGAAAGCGATCGAAGCTCAGGTTTAGAACCAGCCCTTCTTACCGTTAATGTAGGTGGCAACGAAATCCTCGTCCGACTTCGTCAGGTAGAGGATGCCTTCAATAAGGCCGATGATACCCATAACCATGGGGCCAACAACCACGATCGAACCAAGAATACACACCAATAGCATGATGATTCCCTCCTTGGTATAACCGAGAATGAATTTGTGGATGCCAAGACCTCCAAGGATGATACCAAGGATGCCGGCTACGATTTTCTTTTCTGCACCTGCGGGTTTTTCTGACATAATATCTAAGTTAGTTGTTGATGGTGGAGCTTTGAAGAATTCAGCATTTGCCCTGAAATTCCCAGAAAATTCGAGTCTCGGCTAACGTTCGATATTGAATTCGATCTTCCATGAGTAGCTGGCCCGCACCGCTTGCCCCTGACGGGTGGGCACCGAGAACCGTGCCGATTCAACACCCCGTTTGGCCGCCTCGATAAATTGGGCATGCGAATAACTGAGAACCTTGTCCACTTCAACACGTCCGGACTCATCGATCAGGACCAACAGCTGAACGTATCCGGAAATACCGCTACGCTGCAGTTGCGGCGGATAGTTGATACGAAGCCCCCGGGTCAGATGCGGGACTTCGTCGAGCTCATCAAAGCCGAAAATCTCCATCATTTGTTCGGCACTCTCCGTTTTCAGGTCCAGATCCAGGCCGACACCGATCGTGATCTCGCCACCGATACCGGGATTGAGGCTCAGTTCCAACTGCTCCAAGTTCGGCAGGGGCGGCTCAAGCTTCAGCTCCGGCGGGGGCGTCTCTTCCGCCCGAGGAGGCGGCGGAGGCGACTCGGATGGAGGCGGCGGAGGCGGGGGTGCGCTCAGGTTGCTTTCCTCGATCGCATTGACCGTGCGCTCGTTCCGCGTGAACATTTGCGTCATCGGTATCAAAAGAAAGAGCAGTCCGGCGGCAAGAATTCCCATTAGGGTCGCTCCCCAGCCATTACTGCTACGTTTCGGCGATTGATACAGACGCGTCATAAAAACCCGCTAGTTTCCCATCTTTGCCGGCGGTGTCAAAGCCGGAGCGACAGGCGCGGGAACGGGACTAGATCGGATCCTGGATCTGGGCGTTCCGCTCTTCGATACGGCCAGTTCCAGTCCCCAGCAAGTCAGTGAGCAGGCTGCTGCCATAATAGCCTCCTAATGAGGCTAGGGCCGCAAAGATCAGGACACAAAAAGTCAGTACCGTACCCAGCCCCCAGATCCGGCGACTCAAAAGCAGGCCGGTCAAGAGAAAGGCCAGCGCGAAAGCTGCCCAGGGCAAATACAGCGGCGCCCAGGACTGCTCCAGCTTCGGCAGGGCATAGACCTCAACCGCGGCGTAGGCAAGCAAGGCCAAAGCAAGGGGCAGACAGAGCGCGAAAAACGATGCAACCAGTCCGCGCTTGCTCCCCAACACAGAGGAAGACAGCCGTGCGATGACCCAGGCACAGAACAGGGCAACACCGAACACGACATAGAAGGCATTGGAACCGGCGGCATAGCCGATCACGGAGGTCAGCAAGTTCAGTATCGAATCGATCAGTGGTTCCGGCATGGCAGGGCTTGCGCTCAAAGAAAGAGTTAGCAGCTTTTCCGGCAATTAGGAAGTCTTAATCACGGAGCGCAAGTCACCGTAGAGGCGGGCCAACTCGGGCATGGCAAGCCCCAATGCCTCCCCGCGACGCAAGGGCTCGCCCCAGATCGATTCAAGTTCGACCGCGCGACCATCCAAAAAGTCGATCAGGGACGACGGCTTATACGCCCCCATCCGCTCGGTCACATCAAATTGCCCCTGCAGGAAGCTGTCGGCGATCTCGCAACCGGCACGACCGGCGGCGGCCTGGATTTCCTCCATCAGAACACGGGCACGCTTCGACAATTCAGGATTGGACAGGATCAAATCGGTAGTGATCCCCCCGGCGGCGATTGCCAGACCATTGAACGGGACATTCCAACACAGTTTGCGCCAGAGGGCGGCGTCCAGCGCGGGCGAAAAATTCGTCTTGATCCCGGCCGCCTTGAAGTCGGCCACCATGGCCTCGGCCTGTTCAGGCCAACGGTCGCCCATCGAACCGATTTCCACCCGACCAGGCAGGTAATTCTCAACCACCCCCGGCGCCGTGCGGTTCACACAGACAAAGCAGAGCCCCGCCAGCATTGGCGTCTCTGAAAAAAAACGGGCGAAATATTCGGCGTTCCCCATCCCATTCTGCAGGGTGAGCACGACCGTGCGTCCCGGCTCAATCAAGGGACGTAAATCATCCACCATCGTCTCATTGTAGGTCGACTTGGCCGCAATCACGACAGAGTCGACCGAGCCGATCTCACGGGAGTCTCGCGCGACCTGAGCCGGGACAATCACATCCTCCGAGTTCAGAGTCCCCCCGTTCGGGTCGATCATACGGATCCGGATACCCTGCTCAGACAGGACACCGTAGTCCGAACGCCCCAAGACTGACAGCGACTGCCCACTCTTCGCCAGCAAGCCGCCATAATAAAGCCCAATCGCGCCGGGCCCGACCAGCGCCCACTTTTTTTGATTCTGCACCATATCAGAAGCCTAACAAACCGGACCACACCCGGAAGTCCATTCCGTATGCGCTTTCCCCGGGGCAAACTTGAGCGGAGGACGCATCCTCAGCCGTCCATCGTGTCGGCTTTGAAGCAGAAACTGTCCTTGAGCTCGGGTTGTTTCTCAGGGAAATCCAAGATGTAATGCAAGCCCCGGCTTTCCTCGCGCTGCAGGGCGCAATTCACAATGAGTCCCGCGACTTCGATCATATTGCGCAGCTCAAGCAGACTGACATCCACCTTGAAGTTCCAGTAATACTCGTCGATCTCGCGCTGCAGATTATGAATTCGAGTACGGGCCCGTTGCAAGCGCTTGGTCGTGCGAACGATACTGACATAGTCCCAAAGCGTCTGCTTGAGTTCGTCCCGGTTGTGAGTCAGCACCACCCGCTCGTCCGAATCCCGCACATCGCCATCCACCCAATCAGGCAGATCAATCACACTTAGGTTCCGGGTCGACAGATAGTCCGCGACCGCAGTCGCGCCACGGCTCGCCATCACCACCGCTTCCAAGAGCGAATTACTGGCCAGGCGGTTTGCGCCGTGCAGCCCGGTACAGGCCACCTCACCACAGGCATAGAGCCCCGGCATGGAAGTCTCGCCACTCAGGTTGGTCTTGACCCCACCGCAGAGATAGTGGGCGGCGGGCACTACGGGAATCATATCCTTCTCCAGGAAAATGCCTCGATCCGCACAATAGTCGTAGATATTCGGGAAGCGCTCGCGCAACTCATCTACCGGAACATGCCGGATATCCAGCCACACATGACGCGTACCGGACTTCTTCATTTCCGAGTCGATCGCACGGGCCACGATGTCCCGGGGAGCGAGGTCCTTTCGCGGATCGTATTTCGGCATGAAGGCCTCACCGGCCTGATTCCGGAGAATCGCGCCCTCCCCCCGAACCGCTTCGCTGATCAGAAAGCGCTCGCCATCAACCGAAAAGAACGCCGTGGGGTGGAACTGGATGAATTCCATATTACGGATTTCGACGCCAGCCCGGTAGGCCATGGCGATTCCATCCCCCGTCGCAATCTCCGGATTCGTCGTATATTGATAGACCTGGCCGATCCCCCCCGTCGCCAGCATCACCGCATCGGCCCGGTAGGTCTTGACCTCTTCCGCCTCGGAATCGAGCACATAGACGCCGATCACGCGGTCCCGGCCTTCCGGCATGGCGTGCCCACGCTTGCTCAATTTCGACTTGGTAATCAGTTCGATCGCAAAATGATGCTCCAGCGTGTCGATATTGGGGTTCATAGCCACCGCATGCAGGAGCGCTTCCTCAATCGCCTTTCCGGTCACATCCTTGACGTGCAGGATCCGGCGCTTGGAATGCCCCCCCTCTTTGCCGAGTGAGACCCGCCCATCATTCAGCTGGGTAAATTCCACCCCGCGCCGGGCCAGCTCTTCGATGCTGGCACGCCCATCCTGAAGAATTTCGCGCACCGCGGCCTCGTCGCACAAGCCATCGCCCGCATCGAGGGTGTCCGCCACATGCATCTCGACATCATCCGTCTGTGAGGTCACAGCCGCAATCCCTCCCTGGGCATAATTCGTATTCGAATCCGCCGAGTTCTTCTTCGTGATGATAGCGACCCGCTTGCCGGCTTCGGCCACCTGGATCGCAAAACTCAAACCTGCGATGCCGCTGCCAACGACAATCACATCATAGATGTTGGACATTCCAATGTAGGGTTAGAGGAGTATGTTATCTATCAAGCGTGTTTGATCGACCCAGGCCGCAAGACACACGATCTGGCGGCCTGGAATGATTTCCCGGGCCGGTTCCATCGTATCACGGTCCACGATCTGCACATAAATCATCCGGATCCGGCGCGACAGGCTCAGTTGATGGGTAATTTCCGCAACCACACGGTCCACCTGACGGACCCCCTGGTCGACCAGGCGCTTCCCTTCCTGCAAGGCCCGGGGAATGGTCAAGGCGTCCTGACGCTGAAAATCCGTGAGGTAGGCATTGCGGGAACTGGTGGCCAGCCCGTCGGCATCGCGCGCCGTCGGCCCGATGACGATCTCGGTGGGCACGTTCATGTCCGCCACCATCTTCTTGATCACCGCACATTGCTGCGCGTCCTTCTGCCCGAAAACCGCAATATCCGGCCGTGTGATGTTGAAAAGCTTGAGCACCACCGTGGTCACTCCGCGGAAATGGTTGGGGCGGGACACCCCGCACAGACCGGCACTTAATTTCTCCTCATTCACATAGGTGGAATAGCCCGGAGGATAGATTTCGCTCATCGACGGCGCAAAAACGATGTCTACTCCGCGCGCTCGACACTTCTCCATATCCGCCTCCAGGGTGCGGGGATACTTGTCGAAATCCTCGTTGGGACCGAACTGGGTGGGGTTGACAAATATCGAAACGATGACTTTGTCTGCCCTTTCCTTGGCAATATCGACCAACGATAGATGCCCCTCGTGTAGGTTACCCATGGTCGGAACCAAACCGATCAGGCGCCCGCTGGAGCGGAGACCGATCGCATGAGACTGCATTTCGTTGACCGATTGAATTGTCTGCATAAGCAATAAAGGTTTCAGCTTTAACGCCCAACATCTTACACCACAACCATAAACATTACCACGGCTGGGTCCAGACACAGCCATTAGCGATAAGCCATCAGACACCAGACATTCCATTATGAGCGATCCCTACATCCAGGAACTCTTCGCCGAGCGCATCGGCGGCAACCAATACGGCAAGTCCACCGCGATCTATAAGTTCGAGAAGATCAAGCGGGCCAAGAAAGCGGCCAAAAAGGCCAAGCCGGACGTCGACCTGATCGACATGGGCGTCGGCGAGCCTGACGAAATGGCCTTCCCCATCGTGGTCGAAACCCTCCAGTCCGAGGCCGCCAAGCCCGAAAACCGCGGCTATGCCGACAATGGCGGCGACGAATTCAAGCAAGCCGCCGCCCAGTATATGACCGACGTCTTCGGCGTGAAAGACATCGACTGGGAAACCGACGTGGTCCACTCCATCGGTTCCAAAACCGCTCTGTCCATGATCCCGGCCTGCTTCATCAATCCGGGCGACTACGTGCTCATGACCGTGCCCGGCTATCCGGTGCTCGGCACCCACGCCAAATACTACGGCGGCCAGGTGTACAACATGCCCCTGAAAGAGGAGAACGACTTCCTCCCCGATCTCGATGCGGTCCCGGCCGATGTGGTCACCAAGGCCAAAATCATGGTGCTGAACTACCCGAACAACCCGACCGGCGCCTCCGCGACCCTTGAGTTCTTCGAAAAGGCCGTCGCTTTCGCCAAGGCTAACAACCTGATCATCCTGCAGGACGCCGCCTACGCTTCCCTCATTTTCGAAGGCACCCCGACCTCGATCTTCCAAGTGCCGGGCGCGAAGGAAGTCGCCATCGAGCTGCACTCCCTCTCCAAGAGCTACAATATGACCGGCTGGCGGATCGGTTTCGTCGTGGGCAACCCGCTCATCGTGCAGGCCTATGCCGACATGAAGGATAACTCCGACTCCGGCCAATTCCTCGCCATCCAGAAAGCAGGGGCCGTCGCCCTGGCCAACCCGCAGATCACCGAGGAGATCGCCGCTAAGTACTCCCGTCGTATGGACCTTCTGGTCGACGCCCTCAACAGCAACGGCTTCTCTGCAAAGAAGCCGAAGGGCAGCTTCTTCCTCTATGTCGCCGCGCCGAAATCCGCCACCGTCAACGGCGAAACCACCGAGTTCAAGACCGGTGAAGACTTCAGCCAGTGGCTCATTACCAACGAGCTCATCAGCACAGTGCCTTGGGACGACTGCGGCAGCTTCGTCCGCTTCTCCGTCACCTTCGCCGCCAAGGGCGTCGAGAAGGAGAAGGAGATCGCCGCCGAAATCGCCCAGCGCCTCAAAAAATACGAGTTCAGCTTCTAAGCTTGTAGGCGTGTCCGCTCGTCGGACGCTCTTCACTCAGCAGGCGCTCGCAAGCGCCACAACAGCCTTTCATCAAGCACGCCTCATCCGGGGCGTGCTTTTTTATTTCATGAGCAATCACGATACGAATGAATCCCGCCCAAGCCTCGAACGACTCTGGAAGTATCACGAATGATCTGGAACGGCTCATATTTTGCCGGAAAAATCTTGTTCCCAGGCAAAGTACAACAAAGCCTAGTCGTTCTTCCGAAATTATGAAAAACAAACTCTGCCTCTTTCTCTGCGCCCTTCTCCCCCTTGCCTCCCATTGGCTCCAAGCCGATGCCCCTTCCGGCAAGCTGGACCTCTACCTCCTCATTGGGCAATCCAACATGGCGGGCCGGGCGCCCTATACGAAAGCCGAAAGCCAGCCCATGGAAGGCGTCTACTTGCTAAATGGCAGCGACGAATGGCAGCCGGCGGCAAATCCATTGAACCTCTACTCGACGATTCGCAAAGAAGTCGGCATGCAAAAGATGGGCCCCGGCTATGGCTTTTCCTTAGCGATGCGTGAGGCCAAGCCGGACCTAGCCATCGGGCTCATCGTCAATGCCAAAGGCGGCACGAGCATCCAGCAGTGGACAAAGGGGGATACCTTTTACGACGAAGCCATCCGCCGCACGAAAATCGCCATGCAATCGGGCACCCTCAAAGGCATCCTTTGGCATCAGGGCGAATCCGATGCCTCGGACGAAAAATACCTCCAAAAGATCGAACAACTAATCGCGGACCTCCGGAAAGACCTGGATGCCCCCGAGCTACCCTTCGTTGCCGGCATGATCAACGACACGAAGGATTACCCCGTCAACCGAGTCATTGTACAACTCCCCGAACGCGTGGCACACACTGCAGTCGTCTCCAACGAGGGTCTGGTCATCATGGACCAGTGGCACTTCAACCATGACAGCGCCCTCACACTCGGCGAACGCTACGCCGAAAAGATGCTGGAGCTGCAAGCGACCAAGTAAAAGATTTAAGATCTCTTACCTGAAAAGCTAAAGACGCTGGCTTCGGAACCCTGTCCCGGGACGTCTGCGGCGAATGGCACTACTTTAAGGACAAATTGAAGGGTTCCTATTGCAACAAAGCGTCGCTCGTAGTGGCTGCTTTAGCTGCCATATTCAGCATCCTAAGCCACCTCGGCTCGATGGCGACTGAAGTCGCCACTACGATAAGAAGCTTAAAGTAGTGCCATTCACGTCTGCGGCAGCTTCGTCCGCTTCTCTCTCACCTTCGCCGCCAAGGGCGTCTAAAAAGAGAAGGAGATCGCCCAACGCCGGGCCAAGTACGAATTCAGTTTCTAAAGAAGCAACGGTAACTTCCTGCTTTCAAGCACGCTCCAGAGGGGCGTGCTTTTTTATTTAGCATCATAAACAAGCGACCAAGACCTAATTTAATAGGTTAACTAAAATTAGGTTCGAAGTGGTTCGAAATTAATACAGGATCCAAGCTACCCTAATAACCAGGCCTAGCGCCCGAAATCATCAACCCCACCTCATTAGCCATGAGAAAATCATTTTTGCTGCCCCTGCTGGCGGCCTGCGCCTTACCGGCATCCATGACCTTCGGAGCGAGCTTGCTCAATATTACAAGCACTGGAACAGCCATTTCGGAGGTAGACCTAACTGCAACCGGCACGACGAACTGGGCGCTCTGGGACATCTTTAGCAGCTCCACCGTGAGCGATCTGGCGCCGACCGCTTCAAAAAACACGGGTTCAGCTACGGGCATCGGCATTATGAGTCATATCACCCCCTTTGGCGGCACCACAGTACGAGGGACCACCAGCATCAATAATTACACCGACACGTTCACATGGACGCAATCGGATGAAGCAAGTAACATAGCCGCCCCCAGCGACGGCCTGGCAATTGGTGCGTTCAATGGCACACTCAACACGACGGGTCTCGGCGTAACTTTCAATATAACGGATCTGGCAGCACTCAGCGGAGGGCTGTATTATGAGATCAGTGTTTTCACCACCAGCTTTCGGGGAACCGGGGAATTCAATGCGGATATCAACGGGACTTCAACCGTTACCCAAGCAGGGATCGCACATGACACAATCAAAGACACCGATTATTTCTCTATCGCCTATAATCCGGACAGTACGAGCGATGTCTTGAATATCTCATTTGAACTCGCTTCCTTGATCTCCGGAGGCAGCGCCCACACTGCCATTCAGGCGGTCAGTATCAGCATTGTCCCCGAACCATCCACCTTCGCGCTGATCGCAGGCTGCCTGGCCATGGTATGGATCGGACTGCAGCGCCGACGCCTGGGCGAGAATTAAAGCAAGCGTTCCCGTAACTCGGAAGGCGTCACAAAGACGGCTCCCTGCTCCTGCAGGAAAGCGACAATTTGCTGAAACTGTTCGAAGCGTGCCTCATCCCAACCTCCGGGATGCCCCTGCAGTACGTAGTAAGCCTGATCCGGCTGCTTCAGGAAATCCCGCTTGAACGCCTCGAAGTTGGGGTGATGCACCGGCTGCTCCATGTTCAGCGAGCGCTTCAGGTTCACCTGCCCCGGCAGCAAATCGGCATTCTTAGAACCGTACATCCAGCTGGTAATCTCAGGCAATTCTCGGAGGGCCCGCACCGTGTTTGCGTCATTCGCATTGTAGGGTGAGCCAAAACTTTGAAAGGCAAAGCCCAGCTTTTCCTTCGCCAAGGCTTGCGAACGGATCAGCGTATCAAGCTGTGTCTCAAAATCAGGTCCCTTGAATTCGGACACTCCGGTTTCCTTGTTACGCCCATGCGTGTAGCCATGGTTCCAGAACTCGACCTGGCCGGAATCATGCAAGGCACGAATGCGGGCGAAATACTCCGGCGTGCCTTTGCTTAAGGAGTTACAGATAATCCCGACCGAGACCTTGATCCCAGCCTCATCGGCAATTTCCACAAAGCGATTCCAACCGGAGCCAAAGCCGGCGGTCGAAGGATCGTCACGACAGATCAAATCATCCGCCTTGATCACAACCAAGGGACCTTCGGCCTCCATTGCATTTGCAGAACTGAGCATCGGAAGTACGGAAACGAAGAAACAGAATAATATAGAACGCAACATGGACCCAAAGGTCTACCGCTGGGAGGCTCGATTCAATTAGAATCGACGGTTACTGTCACTTCACCAACTTGTCCCCGCAAACCTTACAGTAGGTCGCGTCGGGATCGTGATTTTCCCAACCACAGGCCGGGCAAATCCGGTCCGGGGAGGACGTGCTCGCCTCACTGGGACGCGTCATCTCGGAGGTCACGATCGCGGTCGGCACGGCAATGATGCCGTATCCGGTAATCATGATCAGCGAGGCCACAAACTGCCCGAGCGGCGTCTGCGGCGAGATATCGCCATAGCCCACCGTGGTCAGTGTCACGATCGCCCAGTACACGCTCTTGGGAATACTGGTGAAGCCATGCTCCGCCCCCTCGATCAAGTACATCAGCGAACCAAGAATCAAAACAAGGGTGATCACGGCGAAGATGAAGACGGCGATCTTCCGGGCGCTGGCCCGCATGGCGCGCATCAATATGTTCGCCTCTCCGATATATTTGGCCAATTTCAACACCCGGAAGATCCGTAAGACCCGAAGCACCCGCAAAAGCATGAGGTAGTGCGCCCCCGGAACCAGCAGGTCGATGTAAGCCGGCAGGATGGCCAAAAGGTCCACCACCCCGAAAAAACTGTGCGCATATTTCAGAGGCTTCTCCGAGACATAGAGACGGAGTGCATACTCCACCGTGAACATCCCGGTGATGAACCATTCCAAGGCATACAGCCAACGGCGCACATCTCCATTGATCCCCGGAACACTCTCCAACATGACCACGATAACGCTCACCACAATCGACAAGATCAGGGCCACATCAAAGAGCTTCTCGTCCCAGTGGCTGGATTGGAATATGATGCGACGGCACTCGCTACGGAACTGACCGGACATGCTTACGATAGAAGGCGGGCAGCGAGAGATGGCAAGCGTAGGCCGCCAAGATTGAAGGGAATACTTGCACACACTTTGATTCCTCAAATACTGACAGCGACTAACCGAAATGAAGACACTACCTGAAATCTTTGAGAACAACCGTAAATGGGCCAACGAAATCCGCGCCGAAGACCCGGACTTTTTTGAAAAGCTGGCCAAGCAACAGAATCCGCAGTTCATGTGGATCGGCTGCTCGGACAGCCGCGTGCCGGCCAACCAGATCGCCGGGCTGATGCCGGGCGAGGTCTTCGTCCACCGGAACATTGCCAACATGGTCGTGCACACGGATCTGAACATGCTCTCCGTGCTGCAGTATGCAGTCGACGTGCTGGAGGTGAAACACGTCATGGTCGTCGGCCACTACGGCTGCGGAGGCATCAAGGCCGCAATGGGCAAGCAGCGTTTCGGTCTCATCGATAACTGGCTCCGCCATATCCAGGATGTCGCCACGCTTCAGGCAGCCGAGCTGGAACCGCTCGATGAGGAAGCCAGGTTCGACCGCCTCTGCGAACTCAATGTGATCGCCCAGGCCGAAAATCTGCAACGTACTTCCGTGCTGCTGGAAGCCTGGGCCAGAGGCCAGGAAATCCACATCCACAGCTGGATCTATAGCCTGAAGGACGGCGGCCTCCGCAATTTGAGTGACGCAATTACAGGGCCAAAGGAATAGCCCCCACCCCAGCTTGCCCTATTGCTTCAAAAGCTTTTCCGCACGCAGCAGGGCCTCGTCAAAATGACCACAGAAGTTGGCCATGCCGATCTTCTTGATCATGCCCGATTTCTTCAGCAGCCCCAAGGGTTGCCGGTGAATACCACTGATAATCACGGTCGAACCATGCTTCTGCAGACGCTCCACCACACTGGCCAAGGCATGCTCGGCCGTCATGTCCATCGCAGTCACCAGATGCATGCGCAGGATTAAAACCTTGGGAAATTCCGCATTCGCCTCCAGCACATCTTCCATCTTTTCCGCGGCGCCAAACAAGAAGGGCCCGAATATCCGGTACACCAGGACACCCTCCGGTATCCGTTTTCCCTGGGCAATTTGTTCGGGCGACTCGAGCACGTCGTTCTCCGTCACTTGACTCACCTCGGTCGTCTCTGAAATCCGGCGGATAAACAAGAGTGCGGCCAGGACCATGCCGACCTCCACCGCGACCACCAGGTCGAAGATCACCGTTAGCAGCATGGTGGTCAAAAGAACCAGAGCGTCACTGGCGGGCATTTGCCCGAGCCGCTTCAACTCATGCCATTCACCCATCCGTATGGCAACCATGACCAGAACCGCCGCCATCGTCGGCATCGGGATGTAACTGGCAAAGGACGCGAAAATCAGAACGATGCAGAGCAATACCACTGCATGCACCACGCCTGACAATGGACTGCTGCCGCCGTTCCCCACATTGGCTGATGTCCGGGCAATCGCTCCGGTCGCAGGCAAGCCACCGAAGAACGGGCAGGTCAAGTTCGCGACCCCCTGTGCGATCAACTCGGTGTTGCTGTCATGACGGTCGCCCGAAAGCCCATCGGCCACCACAGCCGAAAGCAGTGATTCGATCGCACACAGGATCGCAATCGCCGTAGCCGGCGCAATCAGATCACGGATTAGCTCCAGTGAAAATTCAGGGATGACAAAGGCCGGCAAATGATTCGGAATCGCGGCAGCGCCGAAGCGCGAGCCGATCGTGGCCACCTCCATCCCGCCGAAGCGTTGCAGGACGAAGGCAAGGACCGTGGCCAGCAACATCGCCACAATCGACCCCGGAAGCTTTCGCCAACCGAATCGCGGCCAGAGGAAGATGATCGCACAGCTGCCGATTCCAAATGCGATGGTAAGCGGGTCGACCGTCGAAATGTGTTCGAAGATCCAAAGGCATTTCTCAAGAAACTCACGGGGCGCTCCGGTTTCTGCCTTCAATCCGGTAAAGTCCGCCACCTGGGTCGACATGATCGCAATGGCGATCCCTGTCGTGAAGCCCGAAGTCACCGGCCAGGGTATAAATTTGATCAAGGTACCCAGCCGGGCGAAGCCCATGACAATCAGGATCAATCCCGCCATCATAGTCGCCAAAACCAAACCGGCATAACCGTGCGCCTCGATAATCAGCAAGACAATCGGAATGAAGGCCGCGGTCGGCCCGCCGATCTGCACACGACTCCCTCCCAGCAATGAAATCAGAAAGCCGGCGATAATGGCCGTAAAGATACCGAGTGCCGGCGCGGGATATGGGGTCTCCACTCCCTGCGGCACACTCGCAATCCCCAGCGCAAGCGCCAGTGGCAAGGCGATCAGACCAACCGTTACCCCCGCAGTGACGTCATTCATCAACGCCGACTTCGGACGGCGTTGAGTCAGGAGTTCCAGGGAGCGCGGCTTGAATGCATGCAGTTTCATTGGCAAAAACGAAAAAAGCGCCCACAAATAGGGGGCGCTACGGCAACTAGCTATGAGGACGCCCACCGGCACAATCAACCCTATTCTCAAGTGCAAGCCCCTGAAATTAAATGAATTACTCCAAAGCATAAGTCCAATTCGTCTAAAAATCACCCACGTCAATTGACTTGCATAAATACTAGTTACTATCATTTAAGAAAGTATGTCGCAGCAAACTTCCCCCAATATTCTGCTCATCACCAGTGATCAACAGCACTGGATGACTATGGGCTACAACAACCCGGAAATAAAGACCCCGAATCTCGACCGTCTCGCCGCCCGTGGCATGATCTTCGACCGTGCCTATTGCCCGAATCCGACTTGCACACCGACCCGGGCCAGCATCCTGACCGGCATGTATCCAAGCCAACACGGTGCCTATACGCTCGGCACCAAACTGGACGAGCATGTCCCCACGATGAACGATGACTGGCGCGAGGCCGGCTACAAGAGCGCCCTCATCGGCAAAGCCCACTTCCAACCACTCAAGTCGACCGACGAATGCCCTTCCCTCGAAGCCTACCCCATCCTGCAGGATCTCGAATTCTGGCGCAACTACAACGGTCCCTTCTACGGCTTTGACCACTTTGAGCTCGCCCGCAACCACACAGACGAAGCCCACGTCGGGCAGCACTACGCGATCTGGATGGAGGAAAAGGGCTTCAAGGACTGGCGCAAATGCTACCAAAAGCCGACCGGCACAGCCGACGGACAATACGGGGCATGGAACATTCCGGAAGAATACCACTACAATACCTGGATCAGCGAACGCACCAATGCGATCCTCGAAGACTACGCCAAGAGCGAAACCCCCTTCTTTGTATGGTCGAGCTACTTCGACCCACACCCGCCCTACATCGTGCCCCAACGCTGGCTCGACATGTATGATCCGGACACCCTGACCTTGCCTGAAGGCCGCGAAGGCGAACACGACCAGAACACGATTTTCCACCAGATCACCCAAATGGAAAATCCGGATCTGGCCGACTACGGCCTCGCAGGCGGCAAATGGATGCACGGCGTCAGTAGCCACCTCCGGCCGGAAGCCGACAAGCGCAAGGACATGGCGATCTACTACGGCATGGTCTCCTGCATGGACCACTATATTGGCAAGACGCTCGACAAGCTCGACGAGCTCGGGCTGACCGACAACACCCTAATCGTCTTTACCACCGACCATGGCCACTACTTCGGCCAGCACGGACTCATCGCCAAAGGCCCCTTCCACTACGAAGACGGGGTCAAGGTCCCGATGATCGCATCCTGGCCCGGCCATGTACCGGAAGGCGTGCGCACCAATGCACTCCAAAGTCTGGTCGACCTGCCGGTTAGTTTCCTCGCCGCCATCGGAGTCGACAAGCCACAAAAGATGACCGGTCTGGACCAGACTCCCGTCTGGACAGGAAAGAAAGACAAGCTGCGCGACTGGTGCATCGTGGAAAACAACCACGAACCCGGCTACTGCGAACATAAGACCTACATCGAGGCCGACTATAAAATCACCGTTTTCCGTAACCTTGAGGAAGGTGAGCTCTATGACTTGAAGAACGACCCCGGTGAGTTCGAAAACCACTTTGAGGATCCCAACTACGCAGGCATCAAATCAAAGTTGCTCCAACGCTTCCTGCAGGCGGAAATGGCGAAAGAAGTTCTTCCCATGCCACGAATCGCCCCCGCCTGATGCCAGCCGACTCTACGAAAAACGCACTCCCCGCCCTCGACCGGGGGCTCCACATCCTCGATCAGTTGATCCGTGAGGGCGGCCCGTTACGCTACAATGAGCTGCGCTCGAAACTGCCCGGCATCCAGGACTCCACCCTCGCGCGCATTCTGAAAGCACTCGAAACCTACGGCTATATTCACCGCGCCCCCGACCAAGGCTACAGCATCACGCAAGAAGTGAGGAATTGGGGCAATTATTTGGGCCAAAGCAGTCCGGACCTCACGACACTCGCCCAACAAGAAGTGGATCGCCTGGTTGAACAGGCACAGGAGTCCGCCGCCGTCGTGCTCTCACAAGATCAACGTCTCACAACCATCGCGTCCCGCACGCAAAACAACGGCATACAAATCCTATCCGTCGGTGGATTGCTGCATTTCGAAGCCGACCACGCAGCTGCCATCTCGGTCCTGGCCGAGCTGCCGACCGCCGAACGGAAAGCCAGTCTCCAGAGCGCAACCAGCCGCTTTCCGGAAAAGTATTCCTTCACCTCGATTCTCAACGCCATGAAACAGGCAGACGGATGCCTGATCGACCAGTCGCTCGAACGCCCCGGCGTCTGTCGCATCGCACGTGCCTTTAAGCATGGACCAAAGGTCGGAGCCGTCTTTTACTGCCTGACTCAGGAAGCCTGCCGGGCAAAGCAAGCCGAACTGGGACGACTTCTAGATCAAACCGTGCAGCGTCTGCAGGAATGTCATATCTCGTAAAACGAAGCATGACCCCAAATTCGGCAGTTAATCCGGCCCTGTTTTAAAACCGTCAATTCACGTCAACATGTCACGCAGTAGTCAACGAAGGCGGATTAACGGTTCGACTCGGCTCTTTAGCATCCAAGCTCTCCGTGCCGGAAACAACCGGTCACGTGGTCGTTGACCATCCCGGTGGCCTGCATGAAGGCGTAGCAGATCGTGCTGCCAACAAAGCGGAAACCTTCCTTCTTAAGGGCTTTGCTCATCGCATCCGACTCCGGCGTGCTGGCAGGCACTTCGGAGAGCGAGCGCCAGGCATTCTGTTTTGTTTGCCCGCCCACGAACTGCCAAATCCAGGGAGCAAACGCGCCTTCGCGTTCGACAAGCTTGAGGTAGGCCTGCGCATTCGTGATAGACGCGGCCACTTTTAATCGGTTACGCACAATCCCCGGATCCGCCAGCAACTCGGCCACCTTGGCCTCGTCATAAGCCGCGATTTTCTCCGGATCAAAGCCGTCGTAAACCTTACGGTAATGCGCCCGCTTGTTCAGAATGGTAATCCAGCTCAGGCCAGCTTGGGCCCCCTCAAGGATCAGAAACTCAAAGAGCATCCGGTCATCCCACAACGGGACACCCCACTCCTTGTCGTGATACTCACGATACAAGTCGGAACCCAGACACCATTCGCAACGTTCACACATGATTTATAAAGAAAGCTTAGAAACAGTGAGCAGAAGATGGAAGCTTGCGGGCCCGCGCAAGATTCAATGCCCCCCGGGGGGGCGTCTTTCAGGCAAGCCGCCCCTTTCACTACGTCGTCTCCTTACAAGGCCCCAAGAAAAAAGCTCCCAGATGCCTCCGGGAGCTTTTTGAAAGTTTGTTTCTGGAATACCCGACTTAGGCTTTCCGGCGGCGCATCACACCCAAGATCAGAGCCAACCCGCCAAAGAGCAGGGCGAACTGAGCAGGCTCCGGAATCGTCGAAATCACGACATTGTCCAAATAGACAACTTGGTTGCCAGTGTTGAAATTCCGAAAACCAAAGCGGGACACCGCATCGGTGTTATCATTGACGCCGGTTCCGGCATAGGTCACAGTCAATGTCGAAAGGTCCTGAAAGTAGACATCAAACTCTCCACTGGCGATATTTTGAGCGTCACCCGCCGGAGCCGAATAGCTGAAGGCAGAAGCCGTATCGTTCACCACCACATAGACCCTATAAGCGGTATCGAGAGAATAGGTCTTAGTCCCCGCCGCGACCTCGCCTGAAAAAAAGGTGATGGCTCCATCATTCAGTTTCAACCACCACCCGGCAGTATCTATATTGTTCAGATCAGTGGTTGCAGTGTAGCCGAGATTAAGGTCCGCCGAATTTCCATCATCGGGTTCATAGTAGTCGAAGGACATGATCGTACCAATCCCGTCGATCGCGGGGAGATCCTTGAACAAGAAATCCCCGCCGGAATTAACAGTACCATCATCGTTATAGAAAACGGACTGGTTGGAGGCTCCAAAAGGCAGACTGCTCGACGTTACGGATATATCCGTCGTGTTGATGCTCCACTTGGACAGGTTTCCACTTTCAAAATCGTCTGAGAAGAGATCCTCAGCCTGAGCCATTCCGGCGAGGCATCCAAGAGCAAGAAAACCGGCGAATAAATACTTATACTGATTCATGTGAACTGTGTTTGAATAGGTCAGGATTAATTGAGGACAGTACTAACCCCAGCATGCGCAACCCGACAAGGGACCCTTGACGCAACAGATTGCACAACTGGAGATCTGGCTAGCCGTATTCATTTGTACCTTAGGGCACTCCACCGCTAGTCCCGAATGGCACTACTTTAAGGACAAATTGAAGGGTTCCTATTGCAACATAGCGTCGCTCGTAGTGGCTGCTTTAGCTGCCATATTCAGCATCCTAAGCCACCTCGGCTCGATGGCGACTGAAGTCGCCACTACGATAAGAAGCTTATAGTAGTGCCATTCCCGCTAGTCCCCGACAATCAACTGGAGTACACCTTGCCTAAGCCAGACCAAAGCATCAATTCGATACGCTGACAGAGTCGAGCGTAGGAATCGTATTGTCTGCTAAAACTGATAGCCGCGAGTTACCATTCACACAGGGCAGCACATAGGTGCCTGATACCGCACCGCGGTGTACTCAGCCAAGGTAGGAGCAGCAGTAATCGGCGCCACCTTCTTTGACCTTAAGCGCAAACTTGGAATTGCCCGGCACGTTGAAAGACTGGCCGGCGCCGTAGGTCACCCATTCATCGGAACCCGCCAGCTTCACATCCATCTCGCCGCCCAGCATCTCCATCAACTCGGGAGCTTCGGTACCGAACTCATAGTCACCGGCCTGCATGAAGCCTAGGGTCTTCTTCGTGCCGTCGGCAAATACCACGGTACGGCTGGTAACCTGGCCGCCGAAGTACACATTGGCCTTTTTGATGATGGTGACGTTTTCGAAGGATTCAGACATGCCTGACAGCTCTGCCAGAGCGGCGGAAACAGGCAATGACAATTTTTAGGATTTATCCGGCTTGGAAACATGACTGAATCCGGCCAGACAGATCGAAGCATCAACTCCCGCCCAGCAGGGGCTGCACATGCGCCTGGATCTGAGACAGCAAGGTAGACTGGGAATCCGTCAGCGTGGCAGCGCTCTTCAACTTGCCGAGATAGCGGGTCGCCGCAGACGTATCGCCCGACTGCAGAGCCTCGCTCGCCTTTGCGGCCAGCCCCTCGAGGGCCTTGTCGAAGCTGAAGCCTTCCTCCAGGACATAAGAGGAGATTGCACCCTTGGCATCATTCCAGGCGGACAGCTGGTCCGGGCTGAGATCGAGCCCCTGGATCTTGTCATAGTAATCGAAGACCTTCCCGTACTGTCCCTCTTTCAGTTGCGTCATCAGGCCCTTGGCAGACTGGGTGGCGATCTCATTCCCCTTGAAGACGGAATAGAGTGAATTCCCGATGCCGAGCAGCGAGCTACCGCCATTCTCGGCCACCACCGAGCCGGCCTTTTCCTTAAGCCCCCCGAAGTCCAAAGCCGAAGCAGCGGCACAGAGGCCGAGCCCGGCCATGATAGAGAGGAGACATTTCGCGAGCGAACGGTATTGCATGCGGGTAGATGTGGCCGCATCTGCCGACATTGCAAGCAGCCAAGGCGATCAGAGGATCATTTTAAGATCCAATCGTCGTGCAATGGCATGTTGCAGATAGGCGAGTCAGGCATGCACGGGATGTAACCTGCCCCCGGACGCCCAACGCAGGGCAATCTCGCGGTCGGAGATTTCGAAGTAACGGACCGCTGCCGAAGTGAAGGGTTTTGTTAACGTGGCCATCCACTCCTCCCATTTCTTGTCGCCGACCATGGCAATTCGGGAAAAGTCCCCATGATGCTTCAGATCGAACTTGGTGTCCGCCCAGAGCCCGCCGGACGTCCAACCGTGAAAATCCCTCATCTCCACAAAGAGCGCGATCTTGTTGTATTCCTCGATCTTTGCCTGGAGCAAAGGTGCCAGGATCTCGAAATCGAGCTCCTCCAGTTTGTCGAGCACCTCGATGGCAACAAAGTCACCCTCTGTTTCCGGAAGTATCTTGTGCATAGGCTACAATATACGGATTCCGCCGAGAGCGCAAATCGAGGATAGCGCTCTGATACCACTTCTCCTAATTCTTGGGCAGATGGTGCAGCTGATATATAATTAGTGCGCCTCGAAACAACCGTCCGAACGCTTCACGATGATCCGTTTCAACTCCAGCCCCATTAGGATCGCAGCCACTTCGGCAAAGGGCAGGCCGCATTCCGAAGCGATCGCGTCCGCGGAGAGAATGGCGCCGCCGTCCAAACAGACAAGCACGGCGCGCTCCGCATCGGACAGATCGACCCGGCCACCTGTCCCGGAGGACTGCCCGAAATCCAACTCTTGCTCCTGCGGACGACTGTAGCGCAGCTCTTCCAGGACATCGTCCACCGAAGTCACGAGTATCGCCCCATCACGAATCAATTGGTGACAACCCGCACTGCAAGTTTGGTCGATCCGACCGGGAACCGCCATCAGGGTCCGGCCCTGTTCTCCGGCAAAACGGGCGGTAATCATGCTCCCTCCTGCCAAGTCGCTCTCGACCACGATGACCGCTTCGCACATTCCCGCGACCACACGGTTCCGCATGGGAAAGGTCTGACGGTCCGCACGACGGCCAAAAGGAAATTCGCTGACCAGGGCTCCCGCCTCCCCGATGCGCTTGTAGAGCTCGATATTCTCCGGGGGATAGACGATGTCCAGGCCACAGCCCATCACCGCAACGGTTTTGCCGCCGGCATCGAGCGCGCCTTCATGCGCGGCGGTATCGGTTCCACGCGCCATGCCGCTCACAATGCAGAATCCGAGACGCGCCAATTCCGCCGCAAACTTCCTGGCCACCGAATGCCCATACAAAGTGGCCCTCCGGGTACCGACGATCGCCACGCAGGGACGATCCACCAAGTAGGCCCCTTTCCAGTACAAACCGATCGGAGGATCATAAGTCTCGCACAGCATCTCCGGATAGCCGGAGCACTCCCGCGTGATGAAGCGAATACCCGAAGCGGCCATCCGCGCCTCCTCTCGCGCCAGGTCAAAATGCGACTGCCAGTTGCGGATCACCTCCACCACTTTGTCGCCGATCCCGTCCACCGCTTTCAGCGCGGACGGCCTCGCCGTCAAAATCGAAACCGGATTCCCGTCAAAGGTATCCAGCAACCGGCACAGCATGACCGGCCCCACCCGGGGAATACCGTTCAATACGAGCAAGGCTTGCCTGGAGGTCAAGTCGACCGACATGCCGGCATACTCCAGCCTAACAAATAAAAGACAATCCTATTTACAGCATCGGCGGCTCGACTGCCTGAGTACTTCGGGCAGACAGTCCAGGACCTGGGTCGTATGCACCGCGACTTGCCCCCGCAAGCGCGCCAGTCGCTCGGCAGCCAAGCCATGCATCAATACGCCACGGGAAACCGCATCGAGCACACTCTTGTTGGTCTGCGCCAGATTACCTCCGATCAAGCCGCCCAACAGATCCCCGCTCCCTCCGCGCGAGAGCACCGGCCCTCCGTGTGTATTGAAAAGCACCGACTCGCCGTCGCTGATCCGTGTAATCGGCCCCTTCAGTACCGTGATCAACTTGTAGCTCCGGCAGAACTGCTTCAGCGTGGCCGTCGAGTAATCCGGATCCGCCAACTTCGCGGTCCGCATGTATTCCCCCATGTGCGGAGTCAAGACGACCGGGCCCATGCTCGACTTGCGTTTCACCACTTGCTCAACCACACGGGTACGTAGCGCATCCGCATCGAGAATGACGGGCACATCGACCAGCTTCACGATCTCCTGGGCGACCATCTCCGTGCTCCGGTCCTTGCCCATGCCGGGGCCCACCAGAATAGCCGTCGCCCGGTCGACTCGATCCAAGAGCAAGGGGAGCGCTCTCGGGTTCAAGGTCCCGTTGGCCGTCTCCGGCCAGGGCACCCACATCGCTTCCGGCACCTGGGCGGAGAGGCTGGCCGCGATCGATGCAGGCGCAAAAGCCGTCACCAGCCCCACTCCCGAACGCACCGCAGCCTGCACCGACATCAACAAAGCCCCCGGCATATAGGCCGAGCCGCCCACCACAAAAAGATGCCCGAAACTGCGCTTGTCCACGGAGGCGGAACGTAAACGACGAAGCGGGGCCAGCAGCGCCTCATTCAGGATAAACTCATCCGTCCCGGAAGCACAGTCGCAAGGCTCCAGCTGCCCGCACTTGCACTCAAAGAAGCCGATATCCACAAGACGCACACGACCGCAATCTGCCATGCCGCTAAAGATCACATGCTTCGCCACCCCGGTGGCATAACAAAAATCCGCCAGAAAAAAACAGTCGTCCGACGCATCACCTTTACCGCTCGGTAAGTCGACCGCCGCACGCAAGTCGATCGCGTCATAGGCATTCACCGCACGAATCAGCTTGGCAGCATTCTCGCGCAAGGGTGCCTTAAAGGACATGCCCAACAAGCCGTCGAGGCAGAGATCGAAACCGCGACCGTCGGACATCTGCTCCAGCAGGCCTTTGATTGCATCCTCAGACTCGGCCCCATCCAACACGTGCAACTGCACACGCCCCTCCACCTGCTTGTAAGCCCTCAGCGCGAGCGGCTTCATCGCCTCAGGTGCAGCCAACATGACAACAGACACTCTTGCCCGGGGATAGTCCGCCAGGATCTGCCCACAGGCGAGCAAGGCGTCCCCGCCATTATGTCCCTTCCCCACCAGAGCCAGAACCCGCAATTGCTGCCGGGGCGAGCACAACTCCTCAAAATCCAGCAAAACAGCCTCGGCAATTCCCTTACCGGCTCCTTGCATCGCCCCCCATTGGGCCGACTCGTCGGGTAAGAGTTTTGCTTCCAAGTCGCTCGCAGCCGAGCAATTCAATACGGGATAGGCACAAGTCGATACAGTCATGATTTTTAGAGCAGAAATAGGATAGGGTTTGACCGCATGCTGTAATAAAAATCCGCGCCTGACACGGATTTTTTACAGAGGACCCAAAATCGAAACGCGCCTGTCTCTTATAGCCCTTGCGTTGACCCATATTTCATATATGTTACTATATTTCATATATGAAATTCTACTCTGCCCAAGAACTCGCCCGGATTGACACCAGTGCGCCCGCCCTGAGCCGCGGTATCGCGATCCTGGGCACATTGGCCCAAGACGGGCCGCAAAACTTGGAACAACTCAGTAGTGAAATGTCGCTGCCGAAAGCTTCCGTATTTCGCCTCTTGGACACCCTCGCCAAGATCGGGATCGTCCGCAAAACATCGGACAAACGCTACGAGTCGCTCTACCAGCTCCTGCCCCTGGACGATCCGATGGCCCAGTTCCGTCAGGCACTGGAACCGAAAATGGAAGCCCTATGCCAGACGACCGATTCGACCATCGAATGGTACGAGCCTTCGGAAGCGGGCATGCATCTCATTCTCCAGCGAAACCCCGATAGGGAACTCTGCGTAAAGGCGGAGCCCGGCTTTTTGCGTGACTGGGACTCCGAGTTCGAAGCGGTTGCACGACTCGGTGCGGCCTTCGCGCCCGATGCCCCCAAGGTCGAGTCTACACAAGCCTACACCAGCAACGGAGTTCTGGAGAATCTCAACGCGTCCGACATCGAATCCTTTCTGAAAGATGCCCGCGACACTGAGACGGCCCACGATCTTGCCTTTAACACCAATGGCGTCCGCCGCGCAGCCGTTGCCGCCTTCGATGCCAAACATCAATTCCTCGGCGTGCTCGCACTCGCAGAGGTCTACCATTTCAACACGCGGAACCTTAGCCGCGATTATCTCAAGCAACTCAAAGCAACCCTGAAATAAGATCCAACATGCGAATACTCTACATTGATATCGACAGCCAGCGCCCCGACCACCTCGGCTGCTATGGCTATCACCGCAACACAAGCCCGACGATCGACCAGATTGCCGGCGAAGGCATCATTTTCGACCGCTGCTACACGCCGGACGCTCCTTGCCTGCCTTCCCGCACCGCCTTCTACTCCGGCCGCTTCGGAATCCATACCGGCGTCGTCGGTCATGGCGGGACCGCCGCCCAGCCCAAGATACAGGGCCCCAACCGTAAATTTCGCGACAACTTCGATGATTTCGGCCTCGCCCGACAATTGCAGATCAACGGCTACCATACCGCCATGATCAGTCCCTTCGGCCAACGTCATGCGGCATGGCACTTCTATGCCGGCTTCAATGAAATTCACAATACCGGCCAAGGCGGCATGGAGTCGGCCGAAGTGGTTCAACCCGTCGTCGACAAATGGATGGCCGACAACGCGTCCAAGGACAACTGGTATCTCCACATCAACTACTGGGATCCGCACACGCCTTACCGCACACCGGCCGACTACGAAAACCCCTTCAAGGACGATCCGCTGCCAGACTGGTTGACCGATGAAGTCATTGAGAAGAATAACAAGCGAGTCGGGCCCCACGGCGCCCATGAAATCGACATGTATACAGGCAACGGGGATCATCGGTTTCCGAAACACCCGGGCAAGGCAACCACACCTTCGCAAGTGCGGGATGTGATCGACGGCTACGACATGGGCGTGCGTTATGTGGACGACCAGATCGCGAAAATCGTCGCCGACCTGAAAGCCGCCGGCGTCTATGACGACACCATGATCGTCATTTCCGCCGACCACGGCGAAAACCTCGGCGAATGGGGTCTCTACGGAGAACACGGCACCGCCGACGACCCAACCTGCCGCGTGCCGCTCATCATCAAGTATCCCGGTGGAGCAAAAGGTATCCACAACTCCAAGTTCCACTACAACCTCGACCTCGCCCCCACGCTCATGGACCTGATCGGCGGAGAAAAAAGGGCTATCTGGGACGGCGAATCCTACGATGAGGCGATTACCGAAGGGAAAGACATCGGCCGGGATGAGGTGACCATCAGCCAATGCTGTCACGTCTGCCAACGCTCAGTTCGCTGGGACAACTGGCTCTACACCCGCACCTACCACGACGGCTTCCACCTCTTCCCACAAGAGATGCTCTTCGATCTCGAAAGTGATCCACATGAGCAACACAACCTGGCGACCGTCCACCCCGCACTCTGCCGCGAAGGCCAATGGCGACTCTCCCGCTGGCATGATGCACAGATGCAGAAGATGGCGCTCACTGGCAACGACGTCGTCGACCCACTCTGGACCGTCATCCGCGAAGGCGGCCCCTTCCACGCCTCACTGACCGCCGGCCAACCGGGAATCGAAGGCTTCAATCGCTACATGCAATACCTCGAAGACACCGACCGCAAGGAAGGTGCCGACGCACTCCGCGAAAAGTATGCGGTGCAGCTCGAGCACTTTGCGAAATAGAGCATTCTGCATGAAAGTAGAGCGGTTCGATAGGGATATCGAACCCTACCAATATGCCCATTTTATACAGAATGCTCTAATGTAAAATTCATCTGGATACCAGAGAGGCCGAACCAAGCGTTCGGCCTCTTTTTGTAGAATCCTTCAAGCCATCTGCGAGTTGTTGCGCCCAAATGCCTCATACCGCTTCCCACCAGGTTCAAGCTGGTAGCCCGAATGGCAAGAGTGGCTGACACCTCTGGCTTGCTCGACGCCGCGCACACTCTCAAGCTCGTGACATTCGGGACGGTGCGAATGGCACTACCTTAAGGTGACAGGGAGGGCGGCTGTCCCCAGCCGCCGCGATTCGGCGAGCCGGCCCCAAGTTAACAAAAATCGCTACGGCGGCGCGTTAATCTTGTCGAGGATCCGCAGCACTAAGCCCGTTGCACGGCGGCTGGGGACAGCCGCCCTCCCGAACTCGATTCCCCTCTAGACATCAAGACAGGTTAGCTACGCAAAGACTAATCGACTCCCAATTCAATCTTAAGGTAGGGCCATTCGGGACGGTGCCGCGCTACCTTTGCCTTTATAGCTCAAACCTTTTGTGAAGCTACCTTACTCGTAGGGCCCTTCAGATGGTGAAACCGAGGTAATCGCATTAACCAGCGCACGCTCCGGCCTCTGGACGGATCCTTGTAACAGGGGATCCGAAGTGGACACCATCCAGTCCTGAAGCTTACCGGAAAGGCTCCGCAGAACGTATTCATATTCCGGATGCGTAGCATGGTTGATGGTTTCCTGAGGATCCTCCAATAAATCGTAGAGCTCGATTTCCGGCAATGCCTCCGCACCCCAGCCGGAATCGATGAGAACCTGCTTCGAAGGAGAGTCGTCACAGTTCGCGAGCACACGCTGCCGAACTTCGAAGCGCCGGATCAATTTAAAGCGCTTTGTCCGAATACAACGCATTGGCTCATACGCGGCGTGAAAGGTCACCTCCGAAAAGATTTCATCCCGGATCGATTCCTGAGTGCGCTCGAACAAGGGGCGCATACTCTCACCCTGCAGATGCGAAGGCGGTTCCAATCCGAGCAAGTCACATATAGTCGGGTAAACATCCAAATGCGAAACCATTGCATCCGAACTTTCTCCTGCCATGGGATTCCCCGGATAAGCCATCACCAAGGTCACGCCGATCCCCTCATCCTTCAGGTTGCATTTCATGTTCGGAAAAGCGATGCCGTGATCGGTTGTGACAATCACCAGGCTATCTCGGTCTCGGCCGGTTTCACGAATCGTCTTCAGGACGCGACCGATACATTCGTCGGCCAAGGAAACCGAATACTGGTAATCCGCAAAGTCTCTGCGGACTTCGGGCGTATCCGGCAGGCATTTCGGAAGCTCGATCGAATCGGGTGGAAATTTCGAATGATCTGCCGCCTCAAACTCACGGTGTGGATAGAACAATCCGTAGGAAAGAAAGAACGGCTGCTCCCTCTCTCGACGAAGAAAGTCACAGGCCGCATCCGTCCACAGTCGATCGGTTGCCGCATTCCCCTGCTCCGAGTTTTCCCGCATCACAAATTCATAGGGCATCTGCTCCCATGCAAAATTGAATTCGTGCTGCATCCCACAGAGCGCCGTCATGAACCCCTGCCCCTTCAAGTAAGCAGCCAAGTGCTGCTCTGGATGCTCGAATTTAAATCCACGGTGCGCCAACCCAAGCATGCCTGATTCATGCGGCGTGACTCCGGTCAACAATCCAGCCCGACTCGGCGAACAAGTAGGCCCACAGCAATAGGCCTGACGAAATAATGTGGCCTGCTTGGAAAAAGCATCCAAATGCGGCGTCGGGAGCTCATATCCGTAGGGGCTAATGTAGCGACCCATGTCGTGGGTATGGATATAAATGACGTTCTTGATGCTTTCGGAAATCATAAATAAGCTAAATGGGATGCCTCGCCAGACATGCGTAAAATGCGACGGCTAAGCAACTTCAAGGCTCTACAGGCTGAACCCCGGACTGCTCGGTGAAACTGCCCCAACGAGAATCATTCGGCCTCATATCATCGATCCCAAGACGCTCGACGTGTCCGTCCACAAATGCAAAGTTCCGCACACCGTCAGGATGCATAACAAATGAAGTCGTCATCGAATCGCGACCAGCTGCGGCACCTCCGTTCACCAAATAATCCTGCTTCGGCCAATGCCATTCGATCAGCATAAAGGTATCAGCGGGCGACTTGAATCCCATAGTAGTTGTTGCCAAGTTTCTGTTATTCGCCGGAAACATGGCTGGAGAGGCATACACATAACTTCTGGGACGCTCGGCTTCAGCGGCATAGTCATCCGCAGGACAGGCCATCACCTGAGGGTCTTGGATATAGCCTGTATCGACCAGAACGCGGGACCACACACCATGCCCCGGAGTCGAGTGGGCGGGAAACTGCAATTTGTGGTCATTGGCATAGAGTGACATCGTCACCGCCATCTGTCTCATATTGGAGGCACAGGAAGTCAGTGTCGCATTGGACCGGACCTTTCCCACTGCCGGAATCAGAATACCCGCCAATACCCCGATAATGAGTATTACCATTAAGAGCTCAATGAGCGTAAATGCGGCATTCTTCTTCACTAGTCAGTCCCTCAACGATTGATTTCAACATCCGTAAATGTAACCGATCCGTTTCTGGCATACTCGTAGGACGGCGCATTCACACAAATCCGCAGGACCTTGACTGGATAATGCACTTTTCCGTCCTTGCTGCCACCCCAGGATTTCACTTCGGCAATTTTCTCCAAATCAAATCGATACTGCTGCGTTTGGTTCGCCGAAATGTAAGGTTTTGTGTGCTGAAAAGTTTGTCCTGTGCTGTCGATAAAGCGGACAGCGATACGGAGCGGGCGGTCCGCGTTCACCTTGAAGCGCAATTCCTTATCGGCCGGTGTAAGCTCATAACGAACATCCGCGGAAACGTATTTTCCGCCATCCGAGAAATCATAGCTCAGCGTGAGTGCGTCGCTCGACACATCAAGGTTTCCCGAAGCCCCCGAAAATTCCTCCCCGGCATTGAACTTCCAGACACTCTCCGAATACAACTCGTCCATCGCAGCCAGAGAAACTGACGTGGAAGCGAGCAAAGCCAGTGATAGAGCAAGTGCTCCGGGGCGAAATAGATTTTTCAATGACATGACGAGAATCTTTCTACTTTTAGTTTTTCAATGTTAAGAGCAGGGGATAATCCGGAACTTCCATCTGCTCGATCAGGTAGGCGCCGGACGACGTCTTCTTCGGCTCAATCAAACGAGTCTCTCCAGTCCATAAATCAAGGACTTCAATTTTGCTGATCGGCTGATCCCGGATAATTTCAACATCGGCCCGCCGGAAATACTGATCGCTCCCGACCCGCTCGGCGGACCAGATCGATAAAACGGATTCACCTGCATCGTTCACGAATTGATAGACGGGGATTGAACCGGGAGCCGCAATCCGCGTGCCATCCCATACGATCGGCCAATAATCGACGCGACTGGCCAGCGGATAGACATTCACCTCCGCACGGGATTCGGTCGCAAAAGCCGCCATCGACTGAGCGACCCGCTTGACCGCGGCATATGCGGGCTTCTTGGACAGGTCGTAGCGGATCAACCCGAAGTGATGCTGTGCATTATTCGGATTCACGCCATCGTCCTTGAAGGCGTATTGAATGAAGACATCGATATCGAGTCCCAAGGCCTCGACGATTTTACGCTGCAGATACTTTGCCTGCGCCTCCTCCGTAAAGCCCGCGTGAATCGTGTGCGTATCCAAGCCCGAGTAAGTGGTAAATCCGGTCTCGGTAATCCAGAACTCTTTGGGACCTCCATCGGCCCCGATCTTTTGGCGGTAGAGATCCACCACCGAGCGAAAAGTGCCCTGCTCGTCCGCCACCGCGATCCCATCGCGGCGCAGAATGCCTTCCCCTGCCGCATAGAGCACCTGCTCGGGTATCACTCTTCGGCTGTAAGGGTGGTCGGCCAGCCCATCCACTTTCGGACTGATGCCGAGATCCAGCATCCGGTGGTTGGCCGGAGGCTCTGCGCCCAATCCGATGATCTTGAGATCCGGTGTAACCGCCTTCACAGCATCCGCGGTTTGATTCACCAAGGCCACATAGGCCCGGATCCATCCGGAAATTGACCCGTCGGGCTCGTTGCCATTCCAAGTGCCACCAAAGGTTTTACCCATCCCCTTGAAATTGAAAGGCTCATTCATCACCTCCAGCGCACCGATTTTTCCGTCCAGCTCCTGCGCCAACCATGACGCCGCGTTGGCATAAGCGGCCGGATCGTAAGGATTGTCGTAAATGCGATTACCACGTGTATTAAAGAGCAGGAGCACTTTCAGCCCCGCATCATTGGCAGCGTTGACCCACTCGATGTCCTTCGCCGGAATCTTGTATACGCCGGGCTCCTTCTCCATCTCCTCCCACTTGATTTCATCACGGAGCCATGTCAGACCGGAATCGGCAATCAGCGGCATCACCGTATCCAAATCCCAACCTTTGGACGCTTGATGGAAATGCGCGCAAGTGCCCAGCCGGGGATGACGGACTATAGACAAATCAGTCGCATCCGATGCCGCCGCAAAGCTAACAACAGTGAGACACAATGCGCACAGGAATGTCTGAAACATGGAGACTGAAGATCTAAGACGAGGCATGCTACGCTTCGGATTAAGAGGAAGAGGAAACTGGATAGATTCGAAAGAAGCGCCCCCTTATTTTCTTTTCCAAGCACGGATGCCCACGAACAGGAAAGCACCAAAGCCGAAAAACAAGGCATAAGTCGATGGTTCCGGCACCGCAGCATAACCATAGATCGCTACCTCGGTAATTTTACCGCCCCGGTTATCCGAGCTGGCAGGATTCAAGTCCGCATAGGTGGAATAGACTCCCGCACGGATATCCAGGTATTGAGCCGTCACCCCACCGGCCTCACTGAACGTGATCGTGCCGGTGCTGTTCGCAGCCGCTTTCGCAGGATCGCCAAAGAGAGTGAGGTCCGCGTCGCTTGTCGGCATGGAAGACGCGGTATAGATCGAAGTGGGATAATCATTCGTCCCAGTAGCCCAGCGGTAAGTCGCACCATCGTTGTAAGTAATAACAACCTCGGTGACGACATAGGAACCTCCAAGGTCAAAGAGGATATCATAATAACCGAAACCATTATCGCCGTTAACGCCTCCGGCATATTCCGTCACCCCTTGAAAACCGGCGACGAACTCAGTCGAAGGGTCGGTTACGTTATTCGAAAGCTCACCGGACGCAAAGGAGATCGAACCGGCATCACTGGACACAAAACTCTGGTTCCAGGTCAAACCGCCATCCTTCGAACCAGAATAGCTACCCGGATAAAAGGCTACGGTAAACTCGTCAAGCGCCGCACCTTCCTGCCCGCGCGCATAGTAGGTATAACTGCCTTCGGTGTTGCCATAGACAAGATTCGTCGATGTTTGAGCGGACAGGCTGCCCGCACCGACAAAGGCGGCAACAGCCGCCAGCATTGCGATGATATATTGGTTTCTCATGATTTTTAGGGGTTCTGTTTTGAAGTTGTAGGGAGTTTTTAGATACAAATTAAGACTTACACGCTGCGGCGCTTTCACGAATGATTAGACTCGGCTGAACAAGTGCTTGCGTTGATTCCGGTCGAACAGACTCATTCCATAGAATTTCCAACGCCTTCAATGCCACCGTTTTCCAGTCAACATTCAGCCCGGTCAAAGCGGGATAAAGCAGGTCGGAACCGGTGAGATCGGCGAACGAAAACACGGAAAACTCTTCAGGGACAGATATCTTGTGCTTTGCTGCAAAGCGAAGCACCGCCCAGGCACCGATACCGGAAATTGGCACAATCGCGGTTGGACGCGGATTCATTTCCATCACCTGCTCCATGGCATTATAGGCGGCCTGCGCAGAATCAGACCATTGCGGACTCCCACAGGCCAAAAAACGGCACTCCGACAAGCTACGCTTCTCAACCTCGCGATGTAGCGCGTCCAGACGAGCCTTGATCGTTCCGAGTTCTGGCGGCTCATTTTCTATAAATAAAATGCGCTCATGACCCAAGCCGGTAAGGTAATCCAGCGCCATGCGCACGCCGGCCTCGACATCCACACCGACACTCGGACCGGAGAATTCCGACGAGAATGAAAAGGTTGCGACCGAGCGAAAATCCCGCTGCCCGAGCTCATCCGACAAGACCTGCGCCGATTTATGCGACTGCCCCCAGAGGATCATCCGCTCAAGATTCGGATCAGCCGCAAGCGAACGCGCCATTTCCCGCACCGAATCTCCCTTGTGAATGTAGTGCATCCGAAGATCGCAACCGAACTCCTCACAGGCTTCGGCAAACGCATTCACCTGCTGCATAAAGATCGGAGAGTTCCAGTAGGGAGCAATCAATCCGACCAAGCGGCGAACCGGGAACTTCTGCACAAAAGTCCCCTGCCCCACGCGCCGGCGAAGAAAGCGCTGATTCACCAGCTCCTGCATCGCCCGACGAACAGTGGGCTGCGAAACCTTCAACAGGTCGATCAGCTCCCGCTCGGTATAGAAGCGCTCATCATGCTCGAAGTGATGGTCAATCACCCCCTTCAACCACAGTTCGACCTGCTCGTAGAGAGGCGTCTCAAGAGATGGGGCACTCACAAAAGGGGTATCAATCACTTTGACCATATTGCTTATACGCAATTTGCTTATAAGCAATGTGAGGTCAAGGAAAATTATTGGTCTTCTCCAAAATACAGAAGCTGCAGGCAGTGGAGGGCGGACCTCCAGAGGCCGTCTCAAAACTTAGCCGTAAAGCTAAGACCGAAGCGGCTGCGACAGAGCGCAGCCCTCCAGAACAGAAGATTTCGCGATGAACCTGAATGGTACGGACTGAAGATAGATAGACGTAGTTGCGCTGCTTGAACCGCGCAACCGCCCAGACTTGCGAAACCAGTTAAACATACGGGTGGCCGGTCTAAAGCGGGCAACCTACGATCTCTTTTCAAATAAACGTTTCGATCCTTAAATCCGCGCCATGCGCGATGATCCCCAAAACTGCGTCGTAGATTACGATTCCCCGCTTCAGTTCAACGGCAGACGATCTAGAAAGATCGCACTTCCATCGAATAGCCGATCCGATGGAAGGTTCGGAACATCATTGGCCCAAAATATACGGCAAACTGTCCATCAGCGTATCGGCCGCATAATCACAAAGGAGGTGCTTGCCACTCCCTGCGATATTGCCGCCGCCGATCCCGATGGCCGCGAAGCCACTCAAGCGAATCGACACCAGACCCGCCCCACTGTCTTCCATTCCGACGACTTTATGCGATTTCGACGGATCAATGCCAAGCCCCACACAGGCGGTTTCGGCGTAAAGCCAAGGGTGCGGCTTGGGTGAAAGTTCCCCGAGCGTGCCCGCACGCCCCTGGCCGACCTGCGTGCCGGCGGAGATGATCGCATCGTAAAACTCCAAAGGATCCCCCAGACCGATCGTGCGGAAGGCGTCGAGGATTTCCGGCCAGGCTTTTTCATAGAGCCCGGACGTCACAAGACCGATCTTCACGTTATTATCCTTCAGCGTTGTCAGGAACTCCTTCAAGTTGGGCGCAGGCGTGAAGGCACCTTCCCGTCCGCGGCCCGCCATGATCTCGTTCATCTCGTGACGCGTGATCGCAAAGTAGTGCTCGCGCGCTTCGGCGATGGAAGCATCCGGCACGTATTTATTGATACAGTATTGCAGATGCTCGCTGACGGAGTGCCCGGACACGTGCGGCTCGTCTTCCTTGGAAAGACGGAAGGAATCATCCTTCAGCAACTTGCCCGTGGCTTGTTCGATGACCCACATCCAGAAGCTTTCACTGTGGACGCTGGTGCCATCGAGATCCATCAACACGGCTTCGGCCGGCCCCTCGAAACGGACCTCGGGAACCGGATAGTAGGCCGGGTAGCCCATGGCGGACTTCACATAGCAGAGGGTCTTGTCGGCGAAGACAATAAACTCTTCCTTGCGATCGGCGAATGTGAAGATTTCACGCACGCCGTCCGCGCCGGCTTTGAAAGCACCGTTGCCGGCAGTTTCGAGTTGAATCAGGTCGGATTCGAATTCCGGAGAAACCGAGCCGATACCGGGGATGATACGTGAACTCATGATTGGCAGCCGCAACCGAAGCGGACGGTAAAGATTTTCTTGGAAGGCATCGTCAGGGACACGGTATTGCCCTTCATCGGAAGCTCTTCGACCAGCGTGGATTCGTCCATTTGGACAAGCTTTGCGACCGCCATCTCACGACCGAGGGTGAGTGTGGCCGATTGCTCGGAGTCGTCCGGGTTAAAGAGGCGAACGATCAGCCCACAGCCGTCTTCGGCCTTCTTAATGGCGGAGACGTGCAAGAGCTCGTTATCGAGCTGCACCGCAGACATCGAGTGGTCCAGCTCGCCCTTACCACGCCCCGCAACGACCATACGCAGCGGTGTGTTGATACCGGCGGCCTTGGTCAGCAGCTTCGCCTTGCGCCAGTCACCCTCATGAATGCAGATGCCGTATTCAAAGGTTCTGACACCGGGACACTGAATGCCCTCATCGGGCAGCTCGGTGACTTTTTCCTCGCTCACCGCCAGCTTGATACGGCAGGCACGGATCAGGGTGAGCAGGAAAGTCTTCCCGGCATCATTGCACACTTCGTATTCAAAGAGCCCCTTGGGCATGACAGCCAGACCGTCGGTGCCATCGCTCAGACCGGCAAAGGTGCGCAAGGGATGCGTGCCAAAGGCCTGCTCGACCCAACCGGTCGAATCGGGAATTTCGACAGCCCGCTCGACGACATCGAAGTGGGAGTCCGCATAAGAAACATCGGTTTGGATCCCGGACGGCAGCGCGACGCGCAGCCAATGGTCCTTCGCCTTGTTATCGACGGTAACCTTAACGCCGATCGTATCCTTTCCGGCTTCCAGCGAGTATTCGATCTTCACCGGCAAGCCGACGAGGATGTCGCTGCGCGTCGAGCCGTCCGCGTAATCGAGCGGCACCTTGAATTCGAAATCCGCCGTAATCGAAGAACGCAAGGGCCCGCTTTCGGAAACGGCGACATTGGCCTGGACGCCCAGCGAATTGTATGTGCGGTCGTAAGTCGGAGCGTCATGCTTCCATGCGTTACCGCACTCACCCTGGTCGGTGAAGTAGTTAATTTCCGAATACGTCTTACCGGTCATCTTGTTCGTAACCGTAAGCGTGCCGTTGCCATTCACCGTCACATCGAGTAATTCGTTCGCCATGCGATTCGAACCGACAACCAAGGTCGACGGCGTGCGGACTTCATCGGGGGTGCCGGTGATTTGATAGACGCGATAGCCGCATGCCGGCAACTTGTTGAACCTCGCGTAAAAGCGGATGCGATTGGATTCCAGAATGCGGGGCACTTCCCAGATCGAATCGACGAAGCAGCTCGACTTCTCGTTGCTGATCGGCTGCTGGACGGGATTTTCGTCATCGGCATGCGTCAACTTGACAGCCTTCGCATCCATTTCGCGCGGCACTTCCACGTCCACATAAGCGGTCACATCGCGCTCGACCGGCAAGGGATTGAACACCACCAACTGGATCGCCTTCCCATCCAGACCTTCCGGCGAGAGGTTTTTCACGACATGCGCCATCATGTCCTCGGTCACGATATCGGCGCAGTCACTCGCCTTACGGTAGCGTTGCTCCATATCGAGGCAGACCGCGTCCGGCGCACAACCGCCGTTGGCGTCGTGCGTATGGTTATCGATCAGGAAGTCCCATCCACGCTGCAAGTAATCCTTCGGGTAGTCGGCACCGCACATGGCACCGAGAACCGCCATCGGCTCGGCCGAATAAACGATCCGCTGGGTCGAGTCGAAGTCCGCCAGCTTCAAATAAGTGCGGGCGCTAATCGTTCCGGGGAACAAGTAGGTCCAGAGACCTTCCTTCAGATAGCTGCGGCGTTCGCCCTTCAAGTGGGCAATGGCATCGCGGTCCAGATGCTTGAGGGCTTCTTCCCAGAACTCCTCGAGCGTCGCCTGTTCGATCTTGTATTTGCCCTTGAAGATTTCCGCGGCATCCTTGACCACCTGCGGCTCCAGCGGGTGAGGCGCGGAGATATCGTGGCCGTTCATGGCGAGGAACACTTCGGTCGTAAAGTGACGCCCCTCGGCCTCAATCATTTTCTCGACGGCATCCTTCAAGGTTTCCTTCGAATAAGGCAAGGCCGGGTCCTGGACGTCAAAAGAGAGGTCTTCGCCCGCCAAACCGTCCGCAATCCGCATGCCGGCTTCGTCATACTCACCCCATTGGTAATCCTTTTGGAACGAGCGCCCCGTCGTCACCGGACGGTGGACGAGGTAATACCAGTTGTAACGGGCAAACATGGCGAAGCGGGAGGCAAAGACTTCCGTGCCGTCGGGTGCCGCCCACATGTATTCGGCATCGGCTTCGTGGTGCGAAATCCCACGGTAGAACATCATTTTGTCCAAACCGAAGTTGCGGAGGATTTGGGGCAGCTGCCCGGTCTGCCCCCAGGAGGACGGCGTGTAGGCGACGGTCACCGGCTTCGCGCCATACTTCTCCATATTCTGCTTCCCCTTGAGGAAATTGCGAACAAGGGATTCGTGCCCGATAGTGAACTCTTCCGGCAATGAAAACCACGGCCCGATCACGAGGCGCCCTTCGCCAATCAGACGCGTCACGACCTCACGCTTCTCCGGACGCATTTCGAGATAGTCATCCACCATCACCGAATGCCCGTCCAGAGTGAAGGACTTGAACTCCGGATCCTTCTCGAGGATGTCGATCGCCTTGTCCATCATCGTGATCAGACGACGGCGGGTCTTCTCAAAGGAACGACGAAATTCGCGGTCCCAGTGCGTATTGGAAACGACTTTGATCTGCTTTATGTGTGAGGTATCTGGCTTCATAAATGGTGCGGTTTAAATAAGGATTTTCAGCTAGAACGGATACGAATTTGGAAGACTGGTTTTATTATACTGGAAACGGCCGCAGATTATGTAACGAGTTGCACGACGTGTTTCGAGAGGACGCTTCCAGCACACCCAATTCTCCACCGAACGGACTCAGAAAAACAGGCCTACGACACTCTTTCATCGAGCTCAAGGAGCGATTCCAAATGCAAATATCAGAATTCTCCAACAAAGGAGCTCCGGTCAGATTCGAATAATGTAACGCATTTCTCAAGACAAGTAACCTCAGGCATATTTTTTTAATTTTCCAGCAAAATCAGTCCGTGGTGATAGATGAAACATGCAGGCTGACCACCTCATAGGGCTTAAAGTTGACCTTGGTAATAGACTTCTCCCCCAAAGAGGACTCCCCGAGATTTGTCAGCGAAAGCTGATAACCGTCACGCAAGTTCACGGAAACCTGGCCCCGGCGACCGGCGACCTCATGCAGGCGCAGGATCCAACCTCCAGTCTCCGTAGGCTTGACCCAGTGCGGCACCAAGGTCTCGCCTCCCTCCAAGGATTCGATCACCGACGGCAAAGCCTTCCCGGCGTAAGGAAGCGGATCCGTATACAGGGTCTCCGCCACCGACGCCGGTTGACGCTCACGCGGGAAATCCGAGTCATAACGGCCAACCGCAAACTGGATCCGGTGCGCTCCCATATCGCTGTAGGGCGATTCGACTTCCAGACGTGTGAGGTGCGGGGGCCAGGCATTCGAATGCATTTCGTAACCGGTCACCAGCGGGCTTCGAACGAGACTGAGGCCGATCACGCCTTCACGCACAGTGGCCCCGTATTTTGATTGGGTAGCGAGGAAAAGCCCTTCGCGTTCCCCTTCATCAAAGACCGCCATATAGCGACTGAATGGCACTTCCCACATTGCTTCCGCTTGCAGGCCATTCGGCACTTGGGGACGAAGCACACTGCCATAAGGGATACCGTAGCGGGCATTGGTGGCCGCATATTTCGTCGGGAAGAGCAGCTTCAGGAGCGACTGCGTCTCACGCCAATCCAAGTCCACAGTCACATGCACCAGCGGGCTGCCCGACTCCAGCATGAAGGTAACCGTCGCTTCACTGGAATCGCCGACCTTCCGGGTCACCGCGACACCGGCACGGTGGGCACCCTCTTCGACGACCGTAATGGTGGCCTTCGCCTTGCAGAGCTCTCCGATGTTCAAGACGTGGCGATCGATATCCCAGGCCTCAAAGTTGGCCGCATGATCCGGGTAGAGCATCAACTGCCCGACCGGCCCCGACAACGGCACATCCACACCTTCCCAGCTCAGTTGATCAATCCAACCGGAGGCATTCACCCGGAACGTCGCTAAGCCATTGGAAACCTTGCGGCCTTTGACCTCAACCGGATCGGGCAGGTCCTGAATAACCGATGCCAGCGGCTGTCCGCTCAGCGGCGGCAAGCTGACATAGGCCGAACCATCCGGACCATCGACCCACTTCTGCACTTCGACCGCATGCGGATTGAAGAGGCAATCCTCTCCCTTGCCGGCGAGGGCTTTGCCCGCTTGCGCCAGTTGCCCCTCGGCCTCGCGGTCGAGCTCGGGCAAGCCTTCCAGATAGACATCCCAGACCGAGCTGCCGGGAATGTAATCGTGGAATTGGGCGAAGACCAAGCGCTTCCAGGCATGCTCCATGTCCCAGGTCTTGCCGGTCATCACGGAAACCGCCTCGGCCACCTGCATGGCCCGTTCGAGATTCCGGAAACTGGACTTCAAATTGTCATGTGTCGTGTAGGTGCCACGATGGTATTCCAAATAGCATTCGCCCTGATGCACCGGCAACTCGTCACGCACCTTGTTGAGGCGCTCAAAGAAGGACTCCGGCTGGCCCCACTCGACCTCGGGCAAGCCCGGCAGCGCATTCAAACGACGCGCCCGTTCGATCATCCAATCGGTCGCGCCACCGCCACCATCCCCGAAACCGGTGGGCAGCAAATACTCGCCACACACATCGGCCTGCTGGTTACCGCACATCGAAGACTTCAGCTCGTCAACCTGCACGCGCGTCACATAGCTGGACTCCTGCGTGACATGCGACAAGATCTCGGAGCCGTCATTCCCCCGCCAGATAAAGCTACTATAGGGGAAGCGGTTGATCGCATTCCAAGTCATTTTGGTAGTGAAGAAATATTCCACCCCCGTCTGCTTCATGATCTGCGGCAAGCAGGCCGCATAACCGAAGACGTCGGGCAGCCAAGTCAAGGTAGACAAGCGGCCATTGATCGCCTCGAAGCCCTTTTGCCCCAGCACAAAGCTACGGGCCAAGGCTTCCCCGCAAGCGATCATCGTATCCGACTCCACATACATGGCCCCCGTCGCCTCCCACTGCCCCGAGCGAATACGCCCCAGCACACGCTCATACAGTTCCGGCTCACGCTTTGCGATCGCCTCATAGCTGATCGGCTGGCTGTAGGCAAAGCGGTATTCGGGATACTCGTCCATCAAGCGATCCGCAGTGGCAAAAATATTGAGCGCCTTCAGTTCGCCCATGCGCTCCGGCCAGATCCAGACCAGGTCGAGGTGGGCGTGGCCGGTCAAGACACATTTGGCAAAGGTCTTATCCATCTTCAGCTCAGCATAGAGCTTTGCCATGCTACGGCGCAGCGCGGGGGTGCCTTTGCGGTCCAGCTCGTTGATCGCGTCTTCCATCCCACGCAACATGCGGCGGTAGGCCGGCGTGAACTTATCGACCGGCGCTTGCAGGCCCGCACCATTCAGCGTTGTCGGGACCTGCGGATTCTCGCGGTGGCGTTGATCCATGGCCAGGTCGAACATGCATTTCAAGTCATGGAAGCCCCCCCAGGCGGCATCATCACGCCGGAGCACACACGCGCCTTCGAAATAGCTGCCTTCCGCTCCCATGTCCTTGGCATCCGGATGCCAGATCGCACTTTGGATACAGCTCGACTGCACCCAGACTTCTTTGACGCCCTTCGGCAAGCGGCAACGGCGATGTGCCACATTAAAACCGAAATGGGCTTTGTCGTCGACATACAGCGTCGCTTCGCCCTGGTCCAACCACTCCAGCCAGGTGTTGTCATCCGAAACTTCAGGCAAGGTCACCAGGCACCAGCGTTGATCGAAAAGCCTCCCCCAGAACGAACAGGGCTTCACCTTGCTGCGCTTGTAAGCCTTGCCTTCGGCCAACGTCACCTGCTCGGGCCGGGCTTTCGAGGCCTCGACGGCAACAGGCCGTCGGTCCGTCCAGGCAGCAGCCTCCAGACGGTTGATGGCGGCTTGAATTCGATTCGGAATCAGTTGAAGGAGATGATGATTGGGAAGCATGATCGATATGGTTGGAGCAAATTAAATTGGTGCGAAGCCCTGACAGTGGCTTCGATTGATGCGGAACATTGTAGCAGAAGCGCCCTTCTCAGGTCTTGCTATGAAATGACAATTTATTACGCTGGCTTGATGTTCAAGCTCTCCACCTACGACTGGCCCAACGCCTACGCCTGCACCTACGAAGCCTATAATTATAACTATATCGCCTCCCCTCACGTGCACGCACAGGACTACCACGAGTTCTTCTGGATTGAGAGCGGACGCGGCTGCCACCTGCTCAACGGCGAGCGCAGACTCATGGAAACCGGCTATTTCGCCCTCATCCGGGCCGACGACCAGCACGGCTTTTCCGCCTGGGATACCGAGGATCGCATCCGCCTGATCAACTTTGCCTTCCCCTCCTCCCTTTGGGAAAAGATCCGGAGCGCCTTCTTTCCGGACAAAGTCTGCTTCTTTGATCACAAACCGATAGAGAAGCGCGAATACCAACTCAGCGTCGACGACCGCGAACGCCTCCGCCAGATGGGCAACGACCTCGCCGCCGGTCGCTGGAACGAGACCAACGCCGCCGCCTATCTCCACGGCGTGCTCGCCCTGCTCGACAACCGCGACCGTGAAACCACCGCGCATCCCGCCACACCCGAGTGGCTCACACACGCCATCCGCAGCATCGAAACCTGGCCGAATTTCGTCGGCGGCGTGCCCGAGTTTGTCCGCATCGCCGGACGCAGCCACGAGCATGTCAGCCGCGATTGTAGGCGTTTACTGGATACAACGCCACGCGACATCGTCAACCGCGCCCGGCTCAAGTGGGCCTCCATGCAGCTCGAAACCTCCCAAAAGGAAATCGTCGACATCGCCCAGGACTGCGGCTTCGAAAACCTCGGTCACTTCTACAAGCTCTTCAAAGCCCAGCACCAAACAACCCCACGCCAATACCGCATCAAAAAAGGCATCCCGCAGCTGTCCTAAACAGAACGCGATTACATTCTACGAAGGAATGGTCCTTCTTCGGGATCCAAGGACTCGAATACATTAACCATCGTCCCAACTGGCTGCTCCACGTGACCATCTAACAACGGATCACTCGTCCGCTTCATCCAATCAAGCAGACGACGCTCAAGATCTTGGCGAACATCGGCGTAAACGGGATCTGCTGCCCGATTACATGCTTCGCTCGGATCCAGCATCAGGTCATACAGCTCCACCTGGGGTAGAATTTGTGAACCCCAGTCAAAACGCAGCAACTCATCTTTGCTTAATGAGCCATCACAATTAGCGAGCGGACGCTGGTCCAGTTCGTAGCGAAAGATAAGCTTGTGTCGTTTGGTCCGGACACAACGCATGGGCTCATAGGCCGCATGAAAGGTAACTTCGGAAAACACCTCGTCACGGATGCTTTCGGTTGTGCCCTCCAGCAAAGGACGCAACGAGCTCCCTTGCAAGTGGTCAGGCGCAGCTAAGCCCAACAGATCGCAAATAGTCGGGTAAATATCCAGATGCGAGACCAGTGCATCCACTGCGGCTCCGGCAGTCTGATTTCCCGGCGCCGCCATCATCAGAGTAACCCCGATACCGTGGTCGGTCAGGTTGCACTTCATTCCGGGAAAAGCGATCCCGTGGTCAGTGGTCATAATAATGAGCGAATTCCGATCATGCCCATATCGGTAAATAGTTTCCAAGACCTGACCTATACAGTCGTCCGCCCGATTGACGGTGTAGGCATAGTCAGCCATATCGCGCCGGATTTCCGGCGTATCGGGCAGAGGCGCAGGTGGGCGCATATAATCCGGTCGGAAGACATTGTAATCGGCAGTCAGGAACGGTCGATGCGGATAAAACAGCCCATAAGAAAGAAAATACGGGCGGTCCTGCTGGCAGCTCAGAAACTCAATGGCGGATTTGGTTGCATCGAGATCATAGTCAACGCCGGCCGGGCCATCGTGTTTAAAGTGAGACTCCTCGTAGGGCATCTGATCCCATGCCGAATTAAACTCGTGTTGCATGCCACATAAGGCAGTCAAAAAGCCCTTAGCCTTGAGGTAGGCGGCGAGATGCAGCTCCGGTCGAGAAAATGTAAAGCCGCGGTGAGCCAACCCAAGCATGCCGGTTTCGTGTGGAGTCATTCCGGTCAGGAGACCTGCCCGGCTTGGCGAGCAAGTCGGACCGCAACAGTAAGCCTGACGAAACAGAGTCGATCGCTCGGCAAAAGCCTGAAGATGCGGCGTTGAGACGGCGTGCCCATAAGGGCTGATATAACGCCCCATATCATGTGTGTGAATATAAATGACGTTGCGAATAGTGGAAGCAGCAGAAGCCATCTTGGTCGTGTATTTATGCCATCATTTCACACATTTGCTTCGTCACAGGCGTGAGAGGAGGTTCTCCATTGAGATAACGGCGACATTCCTCCACTGCAAAGCTACCCATGCGGGAACACTCGACTCCCATCGAACCGGAGATATGGGGGGTCAGGAAAACATTCGGCATGCGGGCCAACGGTGATGCACTCATGTCGCTTTCATCAGCGAGCACATCCAGAACCGCGAAGATATCATTTCGCTCGCCAAGCACTTCCACCATTTCGCGTTCGGTCACGATCTTGCCACGCGAAGTATTGATAAACGTAGAACCGGGAGGCAAAGCACGCAAGTGCTCGCCTGTTATCATGTTTTCCGTCTCCGCCAGTAACGGGGTATGTAGCGAAACCACATTACAACGCGAAAACAGTTCATGCAAATTATCAACCCGAACCACGCCATACTCTTCGAAAAGTTGAGCTGGAGCGTAGGGATCATAAGCCATGACATCCAGTTCCATTCGGTATAGCTTTTCGCAGACGAGTTGCCCAATCGCGCCAAGGGAGATGATACCGACCGAAGATCCGTGATAGGCGCCGGCAATCTGGAAACGGTCCATTCCCGGTTCACGAGAAATGAGCTGACGATTGAGAGTCCAGACCTGCTTCAGAGCAAAGACAATTGCTGCGACGGTAAATTCTGCCACCGGTGTAGCGTTGGCACGATACGAACTGGTCAAGAGGATGCCCCGCCTCCAAAATGCATCCGTCACGAGTTTTCGAACCGAACCTGCACCGTAGAAAAATGCTTTCAGATTAGGTAGAGCCTGAAGCAATTCCTCATTCATGGTCGGACAGTCCCATCCGGAAAAAATGATTTCCACATCCTCGAATGCACCCGGTTGGCCAAGGATATCCTCAGCCAGGTATGCGACACCATCATTGAGCGTTAATTCATCAATGCTCCGGCGAGCCTGTTCATTATAGATAATCCCGAAAGCAGTCGGATCGAGTAAAAAAATAGATCGTTGTTTCATGTAATGACCCCTGTCTGCGCGTTCACTAATCGTCGGAAGCATAGGTCCACATACCAAGCGGTGCCTCCAGAGTGCCGGTTCCTATGGTATCTTCAGGACTCCGGCATTCGACATGCCCGTCGACAAAAAGGTAGTTGAAGAGGCCATCGTGGAGTTGGGTTCCATTGCCGCTCTGCATTTGCTTGAGCGGAGTGTCAACGACACTGCAGGCGATCTCGCCGATAACATTATCCGACCCCTGCCCGGACGCTTTCGCACAGCTATACTCCGTAAACATAATGGTATCGGCAGGATTGCCGATCGACAAAAGACGGAGCGCATCGGGCGAGTTCTTAGTCATGTAACCGGTCTTGGCAACACCGCCTTGGTGGTTGCGAACCATCGCATAGCTTCGGCGCGGAAAGTCGGAGTCCTCTTCAGCGAAGTAATCGCTGGGACAACGCAAGACCTCGGTTAGACCTTCGCCGAGATAGGGTTCAACGAACTGGTCCCAGACTTGGGCATCTCCGCTGTTTTGCGCAATCCAGTAACCAAACGGAAGCGCCAGTTGGTGATCCGAAGTATAGAGCTGCACGGCGACTCCCAACTGTCGCAGATTGCTGGAACATTTGGCCAGTCGTGCCTTTTCGCGCGCACCACCAATGACAGCCAAGAGAATCCCGGACAGCACCGCGACAATTGCGATGACGGACAAAATTTCAATGAGGGTCATACCCGCCGAACGCTTGTTCTCTGATGAAGAGTTTGTCATACGCTCTTGCCTCTAATGCGTGGCTTCAGGGTCGCGATTTTCCACGTAACTCGCCCATTCTTTCTTTGCCGGATTCAGTTCATATCGAATTGTAGCCTTCAAGACCGGCTCCGGAAGCGAAGCCAAGATACGTAGCGGAGGTCTGGGGATAATCGTCTGAAGCGGCTCTATCTTGAAACGCATGGACGGATTGCCATCAGCTTGAGTAGCCAGGGAAATTACGGAATCCCCATCTACGATAAGAGCGGACTTATCAGTGGTCATCGTCACCGCGCCATAGGTAATAAAGGCGTTCTCGTAAGTTTGCGGCCTGGAGAATTCCACCGTATCGATGACCGTCAGGCTCCCTAAGTTTTTGCGCGAATAGCTGAATTTACGTTCGAGTCGCATCAGCTCAGGCACGTCATACAGCCGGGAAAGATCCAGGACGATCGTATCTGTGTCCTCGGTAAACTGATGACTGATGACTTCGGCCAGCGCGTAACGACCGGAACGCTGATTCTTGCCCGCAATACGTGGCACGGAATGCCCTTGAGAACCTTTCAGGTCAACCGTCTCATAGCTGTCAAATTTGGAATAGATGTCGCGTCCTGGATCGATAATCGGACTTCGTCCTTTCAGGGCCAATACGAAACCTCCAACGTCGTTGTGGTTATGAGTCTCGCCGTTATGACCTCCTTTTATGGCAACTTCCAGCACCTCGGGATCGTCGCCAACAGAACGGCAGATGAACACGCCTCCGGAGGGAAACCAGGTCCGCAACAGGGACTCTTCTTTCTGGACAGAGATGGCATCCGGACGATCCCCAAACTCAGTCAGCGGAAAGGCAGCCACCGAGATTTCGGACAGGGTGCCGCCTGCCGGCTGCTCAAATGCAGAATCGATCAAGCGGCGATTCGAGTCGCGGATTTTACCTTCGTAGCGGTATTGTATAATATCCGTTATCCATGGAAAAGGCTTTGGGTAGCGCGGACAATCGGCAAAGGAGGGGTAAACATTTCCCGCCATCTTAAGCTTCTTTGGGTATTGAGCTGCCAAGCCGATGATTGCCGGCTCATACAGGTTAATTTCCCCGCCAGTAACGCGCAACAAGGTCTCTGCCAACAAAACGTAATGGCCGAATCCATAATCCCAATACCCCAGCCCTTCGGTGCAATAACCGTCTAGTGGGAAACCATCATAATAGCGCTTCACGAAATGCTCGGCACCCGCGACGATTTCCGCCCGCCGGTGAACATCCGTGAGTGCGTCCATTGCAGCTATTACAACTTGCGAGTGGCACACGGGATTCCAGTTAGTGGGAGCGTGTGTCCACCAGCATAGTTTCCCTCTCGGCCCCTCATGAACCTTGGTCAAATAGGGCGTGAAGATGCGTCGGTCCAGCTCGGCAAGCGCATGTTTCCGCAAGTCGGACGACAAACGGTCACCCAACCATGCCACTGAAGTCGCCACAGTCGCGCCTCGCACAGCGACCCCCAAATCAATATCCACCACACGTCCTTCAAAGTTGTCCAAATGGGCATCATGGGCAGGTAACACCCAGGTTTTCTCCTTCAGGATCGCCTCCAAAGTTTTCTCAATGGCGGGCAGATACTTACCCTCGTCACGGATACATTCAGCCAGGGTAAGCACGCGCAGCCTCACTCGCCTGTCACGAAAAGGCTTTTCGTATTCCGGACGCGTGCCAGTCCTTGAAAAAGTCAGGAATAGCTCGTCTGACGCATCGGGAACCGGCTCATTCAGCATCGCGTCCGCCCGTTCCAGCAACTCGGGCCCCACACGCTTGCCAAAGTCCTCCCACGCGGCCCTGTCGTCGATCCCAGGACCGCACATCGACCCGGACAAAGATTGAGGCATCATGCCTTCGATTTCTTTGACCCTCTCTTGGGAAAGCATCCAATTTTCAGGTAGCTGGGCCGCTTCCTCGGGAGACAACTCATCCATCGCGAAATCATCGATATCCGCAGTCACCAAAGCTTGCCCGTAGGAATGGATCCTTACAAAAGCCTTGGCTGCCTCCCCTGGCGCTTTGGCAGTGATCGAGAGAGGAACCCAAGGTGTCTCGCCCTCCGGCAGTGTCAGGGTTGCTCCATCCTTCGAGCCATCAACACCCAGCCAGTTCCCTTTTGAGTCAACGAAAACAAGGTAAACACCCAGCCCCTTCCCCTCCATGCCACGACCCCAAAAAGTGAGCCGGTAGGTGGCGTCAGGCGTAACTGGAAAACGGGCAGAGCGAATTTCGCACCCCGAAGACGGATCCTTATCCGCGACCCGAAGCCCACTTTCTCCCGAATGGGAGAATCCTGTGCCGATGCCGCTCGAGACCAGATCACCAGAAGGGTGAGTCTCCCACCCCTCCAATTGATTTTCAAATCCCGGGTTCGGGATACTGCTTGCCGCCGGACATTGATTATTCAGTGCCAGGGCACTTAGGGATGCCAATGCAATTATAAATGGATAGCTCATCGAGACACATTCAACCGAGCACAATCCGAATAGACATCGGATTGCCTGAATTAGAAAACGGTTTTCACGGACTCCCCGAAGGAGGGTGATCCGCTAAACAAAACCACTATGCGCGAACTCTTCGCTTGCGGATGAGAATGGCGCCCCCCACAACGAGAAGTCCGCTCACCAATGCAGCCGAAGACGGTTCGGGGATCGCAGTGAAATTAATAATAAGGGAAGGACGCAACGACTCCGTAGTCACCTCCGAAGAATAGAACTCGATCCGCTTGTCGAGGTCACCCGTTGCAGCTTCGGTAGTTGTTTTAAAAAGTAGTCCCGCGTTCTCTCCGGTAATCCATGACTCGATTACAGCGCCCGAAATCGTCAGGTCGATGTAGGACTCTCGTCCGGTATTGTCATAATTGTAGCTGGCCAGGAGCGTGCTGTCGTAGTCCGTCCCCGTCGTGCTGGCTCCCTGCGATCCGGCCCACGTCGTTCCCGTCCCCGAACCGGTTTGGCTCAAATAATGCCACGTGCTCTGGCCATTCGTCGCGATGGTTTCATTGACACCCTCAATCCAGCCAGAATTTGCACTACTCACAGAATAAACCTGCAAAGTCTCCGTGTAAGCGGTTGCGCCCACACCGGTCGAACCATTCAGATAGAGACGCAATGTGACCGAATCGATGGACGAATATACCCCCTGCAATGAGGAAAGGTCAAATCGCAGCAAACCATGGTCCACAGGACTGAGGCTGGCCCCTACTTGAATATTCTGCCGGGAGCCATAGCTCGCTTCCCAAGTATTGGATGCAAGCATGGTATCTTCCGTTCCGGAGTAATTGGTCACAAACGCATTATCGGTTCCATCCTGGAAGACGACCGTATCGGCATGCGCCGACTCAGCGAACCCTAAGAGCATGATCGATGCGATAGCAGCCACGGGGAGTTTATAATATTTAATCATTGGAGTTTTCATTTTGGGTTTCGTTTACTTCGGGGGGATAAAAATGGATACAGTCATAGGGGATCGTCCCAGGCACTCAGCCAAACGCGGCGACATCCGAAACCGAGTCGCGCTCTACCAGATGTCCACGCACGAGTCGTATCGACAAGTCGCGCTTCGTGTGGGGTGCCTTAATCACATCAAAGAGGTCCAAGGCGGCGGCCCTGACGACAGCCCCAAAGTTCAGGTCAAAACTTGTCAATTGGGGAGACATGGATGAGCAAAGAAGAGCGACATTATCGAAGCCGACGACGCTGATGTCCTGCGGAACGCGCAAGCCTCGGCGGGCCAAGACGTCATACATGCCGCGAGCCATCCAGTCGTTGGCCATGACCAGCGCGGTCGGCGGAGACTTGGAAGCTTGCGTCATGAGCTGGTCGAAGGCTTCCGTCATATCCGGCGGCGATGTCTGGGGCTCACTGAGAAATTGGGCCGAGATCTCTTGAGCACTCGACTCGGCCACAACCAAATCCGGCGTGTAGGCCTGACGACTACGCAGGAACGCGATGCTCCCTTGCATGCGCTCGACAAACAACGGGTGACTGCCCTTCGAGCACAGAAAACCGATTCGGCGATGCCCCCTCTCCCATAGATACTTGGTCACCATCCACCCAGCCCCGTAGTTATCAAGAGAGACCTGAGGCAAATCAACCCACGGAGCATTCAGGCCGACCAATACCATAGGCATATCCGGCGGAATATCTTTGATAAAATCAGGAACCTGCCGCGCCACCTTAATCAAAACTCCATCGACTTTACCCTCGCGCACACAGCGAGGCACACTGCCATCGGCGGGTGCAAATTCGACAAGAGAATGGTAGCCGTTCTCCTCACAGGCGCTCTCAACCCCGGAGGTGTAGGCCATGTTAAGCGGGTGGCTGATCCACTCTGTGCCAGCATCCGCAAAAATGAGTCCTATATTTCCAGACCGGGGCGTTGCTCCATTTCTGCGAGAAGCCGACGGGCCAGAAAAAGTCTTCTTCTTATAACCCAACTCCTCGATTGCTCGCTGCACCTTTTCTTGATTTTCCAAGGCAACATTACTGGCCTGATTAAGAACTCGGCTCACCGTCCCAACCGATACCCCAGCACATTCAGCAACTTGGCTAATGGTCACAGGGCTTTCATTCATTGAATTCATAGTGTTGTTCAATGAATTCAATGAATGAAAGTCAAGGAAATTCATCAGCAGGACACCCGTCTATATTCACACACAGGAAAGTGCCCGAACAAACAGAACAATTGACCGCCCATTGCAGACTCAGATATTTGCAAGAAGGTTTGTTGCGTCAGTTTGTAGACCAACCCAACAGTTAGCGACCGAGCCCGCCTAAAGTGGGCCTCCATGCAGCTCGAGACCTCCCAGAAGGAAATCGTCGACATCGCCCAGGACTGCGGCTTCGAAAACCTCGGCCACTTCTACAAGCTCTTCAAAGCCCAGCACCAAACAACCCCACGCCAATACCGCATCAAGAACGGCATCCCGCAGCTTTCCTGATTCTTGACAAATTTAAAGTATGACTTTATATTTGTATATATAATTACCGTATGCTTTCCCGCACTGCCGAAAAACTACTTCCGGAATACGCCGACGAATTCCCGATTGTGGCCGTCACCGGTCCCCGACAATCGGGCAAGACGACGCTTGTCCGGAAAGTCTTCGGGGATAAGCCTTACGTAAATCTGGAGGACTTGGATCAATACCAGTTCGCGCTTGAAGATCCGCGTGGCTTTCTCGGACAATTTCAGGACGGTGCCATCCTGGACGAGGTTCAACGTTGCCCGGACTTATTCAACTATCTGCAAGGACGGGTCGATGCGGATGATCGCAACGGGCTCTACATCCTGACCGGCTCTTCCCAATTTCAACTGAACCGTGAAATTTCTCAGAGCCTCGCGGGCCGTGTCGGCAATCTTTCCTTGCTACCGTTTTCCATCACGGAACTGAAAGCTGCCGATCAGTTCAATACGTCCATCGATCACAATCTCTTTCATGGGTTTTACCCGCGCATCCTGGCCAAGGGCAGCACACCGCGCCGATGGCTCAATGCCTACATCGAAACCTACCTCGAAAGGGACGTCCGCCAGTTGCTGGAGATTAGGAACCGGGACAATTTCCTGCGCTTTGTTTCTCTGTGTGCAGGCAATGTCGGCGCATTGCTCAACCTAAGCCGGATTGCCACCGACTGCTCGATCACCGTCCCCACGGCGACATCATGGCTGAGTGTATTAAAAGCATCCTACATTTGCTTTACCCTCCAACCACATGCATCCAATTTCAGGAAGCGTATTGTCAAAACGCCTAAACTCTATTTCCATGACGTCGGGCTGGCCTGCCGCCTGCTCGGCATCCAGGAAGAAAGCCAAATTAAGACCCACCCTTTGCGAGGCAACCTGTTCGAGAACCTGATCGTGGCGGATGTCCTCAAGACACAATACAATCTGGGCAACGATCCGCAGCTATATTTCTGGAGGGACAACACCGGGCTGGAAATCGACCTGCTGATTGAGCGGGGCAGGCAATTACATCCCGTCGAAATCAAATCCGGCGAGACCTACACCGCCTCCTGGCTAAACAACCTGAACAAATGGAAGACTCTGGCGGGAGATCGGGTGAGCCACCCAACCCTGTGCTATGGTGGCGAGTGGTCCGGCACCCGCTCGGGCATCCGGACGCGCAACTGGCATCAGTTCTGTCAAAAACCAGATCGATAGCGATCCGGATTACTCAAAAACTTCCGGCACACTTGCCAACGGGATGCAAGATTTTGTGCAGATTCAAAGCCTTACTTTAAATTTGCATAGTTCAGCCCCAGACCACCCCACACCAATACCGCAACAAGAACAGCATTCCGCAACTTCCAAGAGATACGACATCGATCTTCATTTGCACCACACACAGGACCAAGCAACGACCGTTGAATTGAGAAAGGCTTAGGTCAGAAGCAAAGGCGCAAAGAAACTGACGAGAACTAGAATGAGGGCACCCCCCAGCCGCGACGAGATTTGCATAAATGGCATCAGCTCCATCCGTTTCGCAGCAGAGAGGACGGCGACGTCGCCGGTGCCTCCCATGTCCGCCATCCCCAAGCCCGAGGTGAGCGCAGACTCGATGAAATAGAAACCGACCTTCATTCCGATATAGCCGGACGCGATCACGATAGATAGCACGGTTGTGGCAACCAGAATGAAGAAGGTCGGAGAGATCGTCTGAAACACTTCATGCAAGTCCGTGTAGGCAATCCCAATTCCCACAAGTAAGGCGGGAGTGAAATTCTTGACGACAAACTGATACCAACCGCTACAGGCGTTTTCGATAGCCTCCGGTATGACATTGGAAACCTTCAAGACGCCAACGAGGATGATCATCAATGCATAGCCATGAATCCAGGGGATGAAGTGATGAATCAGGTAGCCCGAAATGAAAAAGATACAGGAGGCAAATAGGCCGACGCCCAAGGCATCTATCGAATAAGCTTTCTCAGCCGGTTCTGTAATCTCGAAGCCCTTCATTAGAACACCATTTCCCGTAAGCTTCGGAAAGCGCTGGCCCAGCTTGTTCAGCAATCCGGCAATGACTATGGCAAGCACATTGCCGATCGCCAGCGCCGGCACGAATTTCGAGAGGACAGTCTTCGCATCCATGCTGCCGGATATCTTACTGACGATTTCCGACATCGGAACGGCCCCCGCACCCATGCCGCCCCCGATGATGGGGAAACAAACAAAGATCAAGGTTTGCTTGAACCCGTAAACGAGCAGCAGGCCGACCAGTCCGGTAAGGACCATCGCGCAGATCACCCCTCCCACCAAGGGAAACACATAACGCGGCCCAGCCTGCTTGAGCAAACGCCGGTCCATCCCCAAAATGGATCCCGAGATGAGCGATGCGATATAGAAGTTCAAGAAGCCCCCCTGTTTCATGAAGGTCTTAACCGTCCCCGATAAATCCTCGGGCAGGATCTGCAAATAGACAAGGAACGCGGCTCCAAAAATACATAGAAAGGGAGCACCGCCCAAATAGTCTTTAAAAATCGGCGCCCGATCCCCCACGTAGGCAAGTAAGCCGCCGACTGCGATCAAGAACCCAAACGCGCCGATCATCCCATTCGGCATGACGCCTAAACAGCTCGCGGCAATGACTATAGCAAGGGCGATGGAGACGCAGAGATATTGTGTTTTACGGGAAAGTGAAGCAGGCATGAAATTGAAACGTTCGGTCTGACGAGCGAAGCAATCGGGAAATGCGTCATCCAAAGCAGCCCTCATTTGTCCACGTCAGGCCCAAATCAGAGATTTGCAGATCCCATGATTCATTAAACTAGACCAGAAGGAGCCATTGCCGGAAAGATAACCATCCCGGATCACAGAATTCATCCACCAGCTCAAGCGAGCGTGTAATGATGCGCACCGCGTGTTAACAGCAACGAAGGTGCCGTGGTCGATTCAACGATTAGCGCCTTTTTCTTTTCAAAAAAACGGCCGAACAAATACCGGCCAGACCCAAGATCGAAGCGTATGTGCTGGACTCAGGAATGACAGTCAGTCGCATTGCATTCACACCGACATAGGCACCACTAACATTCGCCTCAGTCACTCGAATCAGCAAAGTCGAACCAGTCAAAGTTACATCCGAAATATTCATATAACGGCCATTGTCGTAACCATCACTACTGATATCAAAGGTTTGGCTTTTAGTATCCACTCCATCCCAACCGTCAGCCGTTTCCAGAGAACCCGCATTCGTCAACACATCGAAGCCGAACCAAGTGCTTCCCCCGTCCAAAGAGTATTCATAGGTCCCATCGACGGCCGCCGTCGATGTGCGACACGCATAGATATCCAGACTGATGTTATTGCCGGCAGTCATCCCACCGAAAGTCAGGGTAAATGACTCATTGACACCGCTCGTGTCAGTAAAGAAAAAGTCATTTCCAGCATCAGAGACCACCCAGGAGGGACGACTTGCACCCACACTCAGATTTCCAGCAGTCGAATCGGCAATGACTCCCGATTGACTTAAAGTGATGCTGCTTGCCGCATCTGTGCTGGTAATCAGTGTGCTACCATCAACATCAACTGGAGCTGCATAGACATTCCAACCGGAATCATTATTGCTACCGAAATCACCAGCCGTATTGAAATCGATATTGAATTGAGTTTGGGCAGTTAACAACTGGCCTGCGCAAAGGCCGGTGAGACAGAATAGTGGGATGTATTTCTTCATTTTATTGTGGGTTAATGTTTTTAGTTTGGGTTTCCTGACAATGGACGTGCACGATCTTGTTTAGTGAGTAAGCGGCGACAAGGCACATAGCATGCAGCAAGTTGCATTCGTAAAAACAATCGCATCATTCCGGACTTTCTTCTTGGGTTGTTTTTGCCCGGACTTCACCACCTGCGATTCGCACGACTGAGATTCTTCCTGTTTGCGCATTCTCCCGGAAAAAGACGAGATAGCGCGAATTTTTGTAAACCGGCCAGGCCGTCGAATAAAAGATCCTCAGATCTTGATCCAGACGGGCCGCAAATTGCACGAGCTCCAGTTCCTTGGTCTGGATCACTTCGTGCAGAATTTGAGAATGTGCTTCCAAAACAACGGGCTTTGCCGTTGCACCCACCCGCACATAGATCGGCTTTGCCGTGGTATTGATCAAGAGCCAGCCATCCTCAGTCTGCGCCAAACGGTCCGGCATGAGCGCCATCCGAATGGCCGTTTGACCGGGATCCGATTCAAGCAGAAGGATATAGTCGCCGGAGGCGGGAACACCCACCTGGGCGATCGGCGAATACGCGACACCTTCCGCCGACAGGGCGTGCGGTTGATCATAAAACATCAACTTGGCTCCATTCGAAGAATCGAGCTCGAACCGGTATGAATCGGAAAACCGGTTTAGACGTGGTATGCATTGCTCAAATTCCCCCTGGTCATTCTGAAAATAAAGATCCGTCTGAACCCGTGAAACCGTAACGATACGAAAGCTCCCGCGAATCATTGCTTCCTGAGCCGAAAGCGAAACAGCAAGAAAACAGGTAAATAAAAGCATATACCTGATGTGGAAAAATCGTCTCATAGCATCATGTATCGACATCTGTAATACCTACAAGACAGAGCTCCCCTCAAGCCATCTAAAATCTACGATTTCAAAACGACGCCCAAAGCGTGAGGACGGATTAGCCAGCTCCTCATCCATATCGCCCGTGGAAGAGCTATCCACCACCGGATCCGGCAATCGTTGAACGACGGCCTCACACCACACCTCCGAAACCAGCTTGTCCGTAACCGGATTACGAACTTGCCCGACAGATCGGATTTTAAAAGTATCCGAACGCACCGACATGTAAGGCGCGAGCGCCTGCAAAAGATCACCCTGAAGCATCTCTCCCGGAAAACCACTTCCCTGTGGGGCACTCTTTGGCATCGCGGTATAACTTGAGTCATCCGTTGGCAGGCTTTCATTCGTGCCGACGCGGGTATTGATACTTTGATCCAGTGCCGTCTGCAGCGCACCGGACTTTCTCAACTCGTCAGTCGCGCCAATCGCATCATTGTCCGGATTCCAGCGGTTGACGAATTCCCCGAGACTACGGAAAGGCCCACGTGCCCGCACCTGTTTGACGATCGCCGTCGCCAGCGTTTTAACTTCAGATGTATCGAGTGTGGCGAACCCCTTCCAAAAGTCATTCGCATCGCCCGTATTCGAAATAACCCGCGGATAACGCGCTTCGTCGCTGGTCCATGGGCTTCCACTCAGCATACTGCCGTCCTTATCCAAATGGGCGACAGGCAATCCGGCGGTTGAAGACAGGAACGCTTCCCAGGCTCGAACGGATGTCGAATTCACATTAAAGGCACCATTAGACAGGACAAAACCCGCATTCCGCAAGATCCCCGAATCACCTGCCGCTTCAAGGGTGCCTTGATCGAACACAAAACCATCCGGCTCGTAGGGCACATAGCGGGCGTTGGCCAAAGGAGTGCTTCCATCGAATACTTCGGAAAAATTTGCACTCTGATTGATCGGAAGGGTAGTCAATGTGTAGCCATCCCAGATCACTTCGTTCACCAGATAAGACGCATCGTATAAATTGAAGGAGCCCGGAATTTTCAAAGTCCCGTATGAATCCCAATTACTGAATGTATCGTAGGCATCCGTGTTTTCCCAGTCATCCAGCTTGATGCGTAAGTTCGCATAAGAATTCCCCACCACATAGGATGGCTCGTAACTGAAATAACCTGCTTCAGCGTGTTGAAGTTGCCCGATGGATACGAGCGGTTCACGGGGCACATCAAAGAGCACGACATTATCCCCACTGTATACGTCATGATGACTGCCGCCCCAAAGTCCTTCCATCGGTCCTGCAGCGCTTTTGATATAGGGAAAACTATCTTTAATCGTGGGATTCCCATATTCGGCATCGTAAATTCCCCATAGGCTATCGTTTGTTCCAGTGACACCAGCATTGATCGAGGCCAAATCATTCACCTTCCAGGGAGCACCCGAATAGGTTGCCGGGGTGCGGAGCCCAAGACCGTTCTTGCCGGAGTCGTAGGCATCCATATCCCAACGTGAATTCACAAAGGCAGCCCGTATGTTACCGTCAATCAAAGGACGTATCCCGTTGACGTTTTCCCGGCTTGTTCGCAGCCACATCCCGAAGCGCGCGGCATTATTCGCATTAATGGCAGGGTCCCCGGCATCCAAGGTAATATTCTCAACAACAACACGCTTTCCGGGAACCGGGTTGGCGTTGGATCGGGTGATATTGGAATCGTAGAACGAAGGAAAAATCATCCACTGATATGGCTGGAAAGGGACCGTATCATCGGGACGACGCCCCGTCAGCAGGTAGGGGCGCCCACCATTGTGATTCAAGCGGTTCGACTCCGTGCTGGCATCGAGAAAGTAAGTCTGCATCTCCAGATTGACCTTAGTCCAATCGAAATTCTCATTATAGAGAATGCCATAAACCACACGATTGAATCCTGCGGTGGTCACCTCCGAGAAATCATCCGTCATAATCGTAATGACACGGTTTGCGTCATTTGAACCCTTGCTGACATTCATCGTGAACAAGCGAACCTCCCCCGGCTCCAAGGTATAGTTCCCGACTTCAGAAAAGAATTCGATGTCATCACGCACGGTTGTTTGAATATAGTGGATAAACAACCAGCCATCCGTGTTCGTCGTCAGATATTCACCATTCTGATCCACAAAACGAACGCCGACATTGAAGGGTGGAATGAATGCGATTTGATCCAGCTTCAAGGCGACATTGTAAGGGTTGTAAAAAGCAACCCATGGCCGGATGTAGAGCTTTGCCAGATAAGGAATCGAGGTGCCTTGCCTGAGGTCAGCCCAGACGTCGAAATAGTAATAGGCCAATACCGGTTTCAAGGGGTTGTATTCACTCTGGCCGTCATCGAGATTCACATAGTTATACGGTGAAGCATTGGAACCGTAACGCAGGAACCCGTGTGGCCCATTGCTCAAGGGACCGGAAAAACTACCGCCATAGCCTTCCCGATATGCATCGGCACGAGGTCCGGCTGCAATCGTATCCATGACAGAAACATCAATCTGTCCGTTCGCATCGATCCGGTCTTTCAAACGGTAATAATCACGAAAGATTTTCCAGCTGATATAATCATTCGTCTGCAGGTCGGTGGCACTCGCCAGCTTCGCGGCATCCATCACCATCAGATTCCCATCGTCAAAGACATCGTTGAAGCTTGTGTCGTCTTCAAACGCAGTGGAAAGATCCTTTCTCAAACCGCCCTCACGAGTATCCGAAAGCACCCCCCAACTATTGAAACTATAATTAAACCGGCGCTGCTTCAGCACCCAGTCATCACTGACTGCCGGCTCGACGAGTCCCAGATGAGACAAATCGACGGCCTCCACAACAGACGCGAGCCGGCCATCGTCATCATCAAACGCAGACATCCCATCCAGACGCGTCAGGTCGAAACGTCCCGGTTGCAGCATCGAAGCCGCTTCGCTGGAATCATAGCTGTCTTCGGGCAGGTTCAGCTTTGCCTTAATACCCTCATCCTCGACAAAAAAGCCATACACGCCACCCGAGCTAGGATCGTCGATCTCAACCAATCCTGCCTCGATTGCGCCACCTGCTGTTTCCTGTAGGCTCCCTGAAGTATCGACGGAATCCACTAAGTAGCTGTTCTGCGGATAAACGGTAATGCGCTCGTCCGCACTTGCCGGCAAGGCATCATTCGAGTCCAAGCCGGAAACAAACCAGTGAATGCGCTTACCAGCTTCATCAGGAAAGTCCGCCCCCACACCCTCCGAATCAGCACCGGTCGACAGGGTCGCCCCCGTCCAAAATGCTTTCGAGTCAGAGGCCGGATCCAGTGGATCCGAAGCCAAACCATTATCGGCCTTGATCAAAACTTCGGCACGCCCCGTCACACGTTGGTCCGGACCGGCATACTTCTGCAAGTCCCCCAAGGCCACCATGATCCCCAGACGCGCATTCTGCTGGGACTTCAACAGATCCAAGGAATTGGCGGATGAGCTCACCTCCACACTGACCAAGCTCGTGATGCTCAACAGCAACAGTAAAATAAACGCCATCAAGCTTAGCGATACCACGAGGGCAAAGCCACGAGAACGTGACTTCATGGCGGTGGACTCATACATAGCTCGATCTTCTGGTCGCAATGAAAGATTATTTCAGTTCATCTAACTTGGGGCTGGGGTAGGTCATGACAATGGCCTCGATTCATTTTCATCACTTCAGGAGAATCGCGTTCGTTAACGAGATACTTCCTTTGGGCCCCTGTTCCTTGGAACGCCCCACATCGAACTCCAAAGCTTTGATTGGATAATGAATGAGACCGTCTTTTGCACCCCCGAAATGCTTGGGTGTTTTCCCGGTGAGTTCAACTCGCATCGCTTGCCAATCACCGACCTGGCTATAATGCAGGCGGAACTGGTGCACTTGGTTGGTCGCATCAACCAGACGAACTCCCAAGCGCACGATCGATTCCGATTGCGCCTTGAAGCGTAGTTCGGAGTAACCTTCGGGAATCTTGATGGAAGTGCGGGCACCGACATACGCCCCTCCTTCTTCAAACGAAAAATCAAAGACACCGACCTGGGTTTCATTTTCGTTTTTAAGCGTCATGACACCTTGCCCCCCCGGAGGAAACTCTTTGCCACGATTGATTACCCATTTTTGATCCTGGAAAATGGATAAATCATGATCCCCCATCATCTGCCCTTGAGCCGGCAAACAAGACAGCGCCATTCCGAATGCGATCAGGCCGAGTATGTGTTTCATCTTCATAATACGATACTGATTGGATTTCCTATTTTAAAACGAGTGCAACAGGATAGTCATAAAATGTAATATCAGGGATCATGATCCGCTGCCCCTTGACCTCGAACTCGAGCGCCTTCGACTCACCGGTCATCAAATCATATGCCAGAATCTCATGAACGGGCGCTTCCGTGCGGATTTCAAGGTCGCCCATAATGGGCTTGCGATCACTTCCCGCACGCTCTGCGGACCAATAAGCTATCATCGGTGTGCCTTCTGCATTCTCGAATCCATAGACGCGAATCTGCCCCGTGGTCTGGATCTTACCGCCATCCCAGACGATCGGCTGTGATTCCGAGCGCGTGTAGACAGGAAAGGCTTCAACCGGAATTTGCTTCGGCTCAAAGCCGCTCATGACCGTGCAGAAATTCTTAACCGCATAGTAGGCCGGCTTGGGGTTTAAGTCATAATCCACGAGTCCAAAGTTATCTTCTGCCTCATACGGATCACGACCGTCATTCTTGAAATCGTATATCATGTTCACCTCGACTCCGAGCGCGATCGTCTCAGTCAGACGGCGAAGTATATATTTAGCTTGAGCCGACTCTGTGAATCCAGCGTAGAGACTACCGGCCTTCTTTTCCTGATAAGTGGGCCACCCCCACTCCGTCAGCCAGATCTCCTTCGGGCCGTCGAATTGCCGGGAACGCTCGCCATACATCCGCAGCTGAGAAGCAAAACTACCCTGCTTGTCTGCGGTCAGGATACCGTCTCGAGCTAGAATCGCATCCGAAGCCGGATAAGGCACATACTCCGCTGTCATGCGAAAACTGTAGGGATGCCCCGCAATGCCATCAACGGAGGGATCAATTCCCATTTCGAGCTGCCGAAAAATCACAGGTGCCACACTTCCCAAGCCAATGACTTTCAATTCGGGGTGATCCGCCTTCAAGCGACGAGCCGTGATATTGAGAAATTCAACATACTTACCCACCCATGCTTCGACCTCTTTATTCTTGTCCAACCCATTCCACCCATGACCACCATAGTAGGCAGCAAAACCGAAATTATGCGGTTCATTCAGCACCTCGATCGCATGCACCTTTCCTTTGGCGGCTTCGGCAAACCAAGAGGCCGCCCTCGCGAATGCTTCCGGATCGTAAGCATTCGGCTCATACAAAGGATGCCCCTTGCGCCCGTTATTGAAAATAGCGTCGAGCTTCAAACCCGCTGCCGCGATTTCATCAATGGCCGTCTGGTAGTCTTCCGGCATCGCATACACGCCTTTTTCCTTTTCGATGTGTGGCCAGTAAAAATCCATCCGGACCCAGCTAATGCCAGCCTCACTCACCATTTTCAGGATTTTCTCAGGATTCTCCCAACGACGCAAATGGACACAGACCCCCACACGTGGATGACTGATTGCCTCTTCGGAGACGACCTCGTTTGCAGAGGACTCAACCTGAGCCGGCAAAAGGGCAACCAGTAACAGGAAAATAACAGCTAGAAGGGAGTGTCTTTTTCTTCTTTTCATAATGTAGTTCGAGCTCGTTGAGTCGAAGTGGCCATTCAGGCACAAAGAAATAAATTCAAGTCAAAGCAGATACGAGCCTTCACCGAAGAACATGCCAAGGGTTATTGACTGGATCATGCGTAGCTCAATTGGGGATCATTAAACAGAAGGGGTTAAACAATTACACATGTCATTAGCAGAAGTCATGCAGCGGGCAATTTCCGGTTCATGCAGCAAGATGCATAAATCCAATGCAATCCTCTCTGATATCGATCAGCTCAAGAAGGTCATTCCCGGTTTAGACTCGCATGCTCTTTGCCATGGAGGAAGACACGGCCTACGGCATCGGCAAATGCAGCCAACTGAGCCTCGCTCAAATGCGCATTTCCCACTTGTTCCGGCAAAAGCGTGACATCGACCTCGCCATACATCGTCGCAGTCATGGTGAGCGCAATCAAGTAGGAGCCCAATGGATTCGGATGGCTGCCATCCCCGACATGCAGCTCCCATTCCGGATGCTCTCGACGCAGGATGGCCCAAGCCTCGCCCGCAGGCGCCAGCAGCGAACCGCTTTGCTCCGCCGCTTGGCGATACGTGGAGGCCAAAGCCAACTGCATGCCCTCCCAGTCCGAACTCCCGTAGGTTTTCGACAACTTCGGCTCAGTGTATGCCATCGTCAGATACACCACAGGCTTTGCTCCGCTCAACTGGATCGCTTCGGCAAATGTCTGCACACAGTCGATGGTATCCTGCGGATTCGAAACCGGGTTGTCGCTGCGATCCTGTAAAACCACAAAGTTCCATTCCCCCGTCCGGACCCGTTCCATTGCAGTCTGAGCCTTTAAGTGCTTATTCAACGACCAGCCTCCCGTCGTCACACGCTCCGCCTCGACCGGATGCCCCTGAGCCGTTGCGATGGCTGCGAACATTTGAGGCATCTCATTGTAATAGGTATAACTGTTCCCGATAAACAAGACCCGGTCACTTCCCTGCACCAGCGACAGGGACAAGAACGTCAAGAACAAGAGGACTACCCCCTGCAGCTTACGTCCCGTTCGACCGAACGGCATCAACCGAATGGCACAAATCCTCTTACTAGAGCCTATCCTATTTTGATCATTCATATCTTACTCTCCTGTCCCCATAAAGATTCTACTGCTGCCCATGTATTCAAGCATCACTACACGCCATGACAGGCCGAACAAGACGTCAGCCTTGCAGCAAGCTGCACAATTCGAATTGCCACAGATAAAAGCATAGACTTGAGCGCTAACAGCGCGCGAGTTGCGCGGCATACTTTTGCCGCAGCTGGATGGCTCCTTCCTGCCGATCGGTCGCTTCGAGATGCTGCATGTAATCTTCAAACCCGTCTTTCAACGGCGTCCCGCCCAGGCTGGAGTTTCCAATACGCGCATGAAATGGACCGCCCTCACGAACGACTGTCCAAAGCGGATCCACCATGTCGCCACCGTTCAAAGCCATCCGTTGCATCTGTGCGTCATGCCATCGGGACAAACGCCACTGCCCTTCCCTGCAGATTTCAGGATTCTCGTCGGCAATGTCATTCTCTTCGTGCGGATCCACATCCAGATCGAAGAGCATCTCCTGCGGATAGAGCCGCAAGCCATCGTGATAAGTCTTGGTGTAGAGCCACCGGCCCCAACGCACGGAACGCTGGCAGACGTGCGCACACTGACCAAAGACGACCTCATCCCGTCCGACATCATCGCCTGCCTCAATCGCAGCAGCAAACGAATCACCGTCCCATATCGGCTGTTTCTCGCCGCCAAAGAGCTCCATCAGCGTGGGCGCAAGATCGATGTTGTAGTGGAGCATTTGATTACGCACACCCTGGGCCCCGCCCGGATACTTTATAATCAGAGGGATACGGCAGGTGGCATCATCCGCCGTGGCATGCTCGCCATAAATCCCCAACTCACCTAGGTTTTCCCCATGGTCCGCCGAGATGATGATCATGGTATCATCATAAACACCCGCGTCCTTGAGCGCCGCAATCGTCCGTGCCAGGTGGTCGTCCACATAGCGAACACCCACATCGTAGCCATCGATCATCATGCGCAAGGTCCGGTCATCTGTAATCTGCCCTGGATAGCGCGGGTAGCGCGGATTTCCCCGGCCGTGATACATGCATACTTCCATGGAAGTATGAGGCCCGACGATCTTGTTATGCTTTGGCACAAGCCCTTCCTGCTCCAACCATTCCGGAATCGGCTCTCCCTCGAAGGGATTACCGTATTCATCGGGGACCCGGTAAGGCGCATGCGGATCCCAATAATTTAAATGCAGGAACCAGTTATCTTTGGACGCATTGTCCGCCATCCACTTATCAACGACGGGTTGAACGACCTCGGCCGATTCCATTCCGCCATCCCCGGTATTATGCACCTCATGGAATCCGGCATAGAAATGCCAAGCCGCATGCCGCTGCCCGAATGGACTCACCATCGCAGTATGAAATCCCAGTTTCTGAAACTGACGGGCCAGGCCTTGTTGATTATACAGATCGTCAAAGCTCCGCGTCGCCCCTTCTACCTTGGGCTGAGCTGCGGTGCCACCGTGCCCGACCACACCGGTCTGAATTCCGAAACGTCCCGAATAGAATGCCGTGCGTGACGGCAGACAAGGCGCATCCGTGGTATAGCAACGATCAAAGACAACTCCCTCCCGGGCGATTTGATCGATAACTGGGCTTGTATTGCGATGGTAGCCGTAGCATCCCAAATGGTCCGGGCGCAGACTATCAATATCGATGTAGAGAACTCGCATATGTTTATCGTTGGTTTGGAGTAATTTTAGAAGTAAATCAGCACCATGCGGCTGCTCCGGCTCATGCGTGTGCCGAACTTTTCAATACAAACTCAGCGCTCCGTTCGGAACCATCGGCATCCGTCCATTTCACCTGATAGCGGCCGGGGAAGCCCCGGAACCGGACACTGCCATCATCCAAAGCTGAAAGCTCTAATTTGGTCTTCCACTCATTATGGATCAGATCATTGAGTGCATGGAAGGAAGCCTTTGGCGTCATATCCCGGAAGAAGAGACCTGAATATGAAGGCTCTCCGGGTGCGCCACAGTCATCCACCACATTCCACCAGGAAATCGCCGACATCATCGGCAGGCTGAACCAGAGGCGGTATAAGTTCCGGGCAATAATAGCCTGCACCATCTGTCCATACTCACTGCTATCCGGCGAGGTGATGGTAATTTCACTGAGATGCAAAGGAAGTCCGGCCTCGGAAAGCCTGTTCAGCTCTTCGTAAACCTGGGCGGGGCATTGCTTCCGGCTTTCCCCCATAGCAATTGCCCGACACACTTCAGGGTCAAACAAATGCATTTGGGCGCCAATCGCATCCACCTTACAACCTCTGGACAGGAGCGACTTTACCTGCGCAAGGTAATGCTCATCCATGTTGTAGTCATTGATGTTCAGCAGAAGCGACTCGGGAAAGATACTTTCAGCAAGCTTGAATGCACGGAACGCATAGTCGCCCGGCATCAGACCATACCAACTTTTGCAGAGCCCTGCCCCGGGCACCATTTTTCCTTCACGGAAGTCAGTGGAACTCTCATTAACGATGTCCCAACTCGACAAACGCCCTTTATAACGAAGGCCGATTTCATAGATGCGACGTGCCATCTGCTTATGCAGCTCAAGAGTGAACTCAGGCATCATCCGCTCGAGCTGCTCAATCGAGAGGTCGTCGAACAGCGGAGCCTTGATCGGCATATTGCCATCCACCAGCTCAACCATTCGGCGGAAACGTGCCGGCAATTTCTCACGCATCCAGAGGGGATTATGCCAGATTTCATTGCCCCAAACCAGGGTGTGTCCGTGCAGATGTATCTTCTTCTGCTCGCAAAACTCGACAATCGGATCGGGTGCAGGCCGGCGCCAATGGGGCTGGCGCTTCGGGTCTGTCACCGTATTCCAAAACTCTGCACTATCCTCGAAACGCCCCTCGAAGCGGGGCTCCGCCTCATCCGGCTCCAACGTGCGCCAGTAAAAGGGAATCGTAGCAGAGTTGAAGAAGCTGCCATACAAATCCTTGTATCGCTCGTTGCAGGCATCACTGCCCAATTGGTTGAAATTAAAGATATGGGCCCCGAACCTGAATTCATGGTCGAGCTGCTCCACACTCACCTCAGTGCCACTGGGCACATCTTCCAGGATGAAGGTCGCATCCGCCTTCCGGTTCCGATCAATCGCCTCATCGATCTTCGCCTGCACCTCCGGATTCCAGAGTTCCTGATAAGCTTCACTCACCACGGAGCCCGCCTTGTTGTGTATGATGTTAAGAACATCCTCTGCAGCCAGGGCCACGTTCTCATTCGCAGAATTTTTCATATAAATTGAAGTAATCTTAGGGGTGATGATCCTAGTTTTACTCGACAACCCGGAGGGCTCGACCTATTCATCATGCACCATGATGCATAAGCATAGGATCGAATGCGCCAGATCTCACACTAAGCAGATACCACTTCTACAAAATTGGAGTTCCCTCTAAAGAGTCCGATTCGCCCCGCCCCTCCCAATGTCAGATTCGATCCCAACAACCCGTGAAATCGCCCAGGCCTGCGGATGCAACAGCTCAACCGTATCACGCGCCCTTTCGAACAGCCCGCTGATTTCCGAAGCAACACGAACAAGGATCTTAAAAGTCGCAAAGAAGATGGGCTGGCGACCCAACCCGATCGTGTCCGCGTATGTCGCGCATCGACGCGCGTCTTCCAAGCAACAATATCAGGCAACGCTCGCCTATATTGTAGATAATGAAATTCTGGGAAAGAAAAACGGCATCACTTATCGGGAAATCCATTTCCACGGTGCCCAAGAGCATGCGAAGCAACTGGGCTTCAAACTGGAAGTATTCCGCCTTTCGGAGGTTGAGAACAATACCAAGCGCCTCGGCCAACTCATCAAAAGTCGCGGCATTCCCGGTATCATTATTCCAGATCCCAAAATGCTGAATTTTCTAGCCCAAGCTCAATTCGACTGGAATAGTTTTTCATTCGCAACATCCGGCTATCACTACCACTCGCTACCCCTCAACCGGTCCGTCGTTTACTGGCCCCATGGCATACGCCTGATGGTGGAGCAAATACGTGAGTATGGATATCGGAATATCGCTTTCATTATCAGCGAGGATTTTGATCGCCTCACCGACTTCGTGCTGAGCTCGACCTTTTATCATTACCAAATACATCCTCAAGCAGGTGAGAAATATAATTCATTCATCATCCCTTCGAGCATCAAGGATCCGGAAAAAAGAATCGCCGACTGGCTCATCAAACAACGCCCCGACGCCGTAATTTCCACACACGCCACCTGGAAGGCGATTCATGATCTCGGGTGGAAGGTCCCCGGGGACATTGCCTTTGCCTCACCTCACTGGAGTCCCGAATGGCCTCAAATTGCAGGATTGAATCAGGACTGGCAAACACTTGGAGCGAACGCAGTCGAACTGATCGCCAATCAGATTAACACGAACATTCGGGGCCTGCCGAAAACTCCAAAGGTCTTAGTTAGTAATGGCTTTTGGGTCGATGGAGACTCCACACCAAAGCGGACAGCAATCAGCTCGCCCGAATAGATTCATGACTTCATTGTGCACACAAGCATCTAGACAAATGGGCCTATTTGCAGCAAGCTGCACTCATGTCTGATTCGATCCCCACGATTCGCGAAATTGCCAAAGCCTGCGGATGCAACAACTCGACAGTCTCCCGCGCACTCTCCAACAAACCGAACATATCTCCGGCAACGCGCGAACGGGTCCAAAAGATCGCGAAGGATATGGGTTGGCGCCCCAATCCGATCGTTGCAGCCTATGCCGCCCACCGGCGAGCCAGCGCCAAACCGCAGTTCCAAGCCACACTGGCCTACCTGCTCGACAACGAAACACTCAACCCCGAAGCGGGAAAAAACTTCAAAGACAACCATTTCAGAGGTGCCCGGAACTATGCGACCAAACTCGGCTATAAGGTCGAGACGTTCAAACTCGCCGAGGTTGACTACAACACCCGTAGACTCTGCAGCATGATCCGCAACCGAGGCATCCCCGGAGTGATCATACCCGATATTCGCACACTCAATTTCCTGTCCGAATCCGAATTCGACTGGGAAAGTTTTGCCATGGCCACTTCCGACTATGCGGTGCACTCGATCCGGTTGCACCGCTCCGCCTATTACTGGCCTCAAGGCATGCGCATCATTATCGAAAAGATAAAGCGCTACGGCTACCATAAGACAGCGCTCATCTTGCACGAGAGTTTTGATAAACTGACTGACTATGTGCTGACTTCCGCCTTTTACCATTTCGAGAAGCACCACGATAAAAGACAGAACTTCAAATCCTACATTATTCCTGAAGGATCAAAAGACGTCCTCGGACAGGTAGAATCCTGGCTAGTGAAGAACAAGCCGCAAGTCGTGATAGCAACGGATGAAACTTGGAATGCGATCCAGCATCTCAAGCTAAGAGTTCCTGATGACATTGCCTATGTCTCGCCGCACTGGAGCCCGGACTGGCCTCAGATCGCCGGCCTGAACCAGAACTGGGAAGTCATGGGAGCCAATGCTGTTGAATTAATAGCCAATCAAATCAACTCAAATGAGCGCGGCATCCCAACCACGCCTAAAATGCTGTTCAATGAAGGCTTTTGGGTCGACGGCGCGTCACTCCCCAACCGTAACAGCACAGACTCCGACTAGTCCGCTGACACAAAAGATTCCCCCAGCGCGGACGGTTCCCACCGGAACTGCGCCTGCAAGGGAAGCTCTTCCGAAGAAAACCCAAACAGAACATGATAATCACCAATATCGGTGATCCATTGCCCGAGTTCCTGAGAAAAATAAGAAAGGTCCTCTTCGGTCAGCGAAAACAAAACCGTCCGAGACTCCCCGGGTTGCAGTTCCAGCTTTTCAAATCCACGTAGTTTTATTCCGGATACAATAGAACGACCGCTGTTTTTTTCGAGATAGAGTTGAATCACTGCCTGACCGACAACCGAGCCGACATTCGTCACATCGACTTCAAAAGAAACATCTTCCCGCCCTTCTGTGCAGCACAAATCCGAAAGTTCGAATTCAGTATACGACAATCCGTATCCGAAACAGAACAAGGGACGTTTATTCATCGCACTGTAGTAGCGATATCCCACCAGCATGCCTTCGTCATAGCGGCTACAATCTGCGGCATAACTGCCCAGTCCATTATGGGGCGGCAGCTCATTCAAACAATTCGGAAAGGTAAAGGGCAAACGGCCACTGGGATTGACCGATCCGAACAAGGTCTCGGCAATCGCATTCCCGCCCTCCAACCCGGAAAAGGAAGTCCAGACCAGCGATTGAACCTGATCCAGCCAAGGCATCTCGACAGCGGAACCTGTAATTAAGCAGATGACAGCATCCGGCCGAACCTCCAGAAGCGCTGCAATCAATGCATCCTGACCATCCGGCAACTTAAGATCCTTGCGATCACGCCCCTCGATATCATGCATATGGTTCAAGCCCCCAAAGAAAACAACGGCATCCGCCGACCGCGCGATCCGGATCGCTTCGTCCTTTGGCGAGAAGGATCCCTTCCCGTTCGAAAATTTATCCTGAGGCAGTTGCCACCCAAAACGGACATAAGTCGCATTATCACTTCGTTGGTGACGCACTTGAATCTGAACGATTTGGCCGGCTGCTAAAACCCGCTCTATCCGCTCTACAAAACGGCAGGCGTCACTCTCCGTTCGACACACCAGTTGACCATCCAACCACAACTCGACGATGCCATCCGTCTCGAAGCCAAAGCGGTATTCACCGACATCCGGAACAGTCAGCTCCGTCTCCCAGGTGACCGAAAAGTTCTGCTCCGAAAAGCCAGCCGGCGGGGTGTCGTATAATTTCTCATACGATGCGTTCTCCGCATACTGGAAAAGCGGCTCCCCCTCAAATGAACGTCCATGCTGGTAATAAGCTTTCCATCCTTTCACCCCTGAACCCGGATCCGCGGTAAAGAGGTGCTGAGTCGGAATTGCCTCAAGACCATGACTATTATCCGGATAGCCTTGGGCATAGATAATTTCTACGTCCTCGCCCAGATACCGCCGGAGCCCTTCCAGCGGCGACACTTCATAGAGTGATTTCACGCCCGAGCTATTTCCTCCGGCTGCGTGCAAAATCTCCGCATTTTCACCAATGACCGCCAGCTTCCTGATCTTATTGGAATCCAAAGGCAGAATACCCGCTTCGTTCTTCAATAAAACGATCGCCTCCCTCGCGACCTCCAATGCGGTTTGTTGATGTTCACGGGTATTACGGGCACCATGACTACGCTCCGGATCAAACACACCACATCGATACATGACCCTCAGAACGCGGCGCACCTTGTCATCCAATCCGTCGACATCATACTGACCGGATCGTAAACCTTCGAGATAGGGTTGCGCCAAATAGAACTCCTCGAAAGGACGGCTCGTCCCCATCTCGATATCCAGCCCGCAAATCACCGCTTCATCCGTGGAGTGCACGCCCGCCCAGTCGCTGATATAAGCCCCATCAAACCCCCACTCCTCCTTTAGGATCCGGTTCACCAAATAGTCATTGTGACAGCAATGCTGCCCCCGGAATTTATTGTAGGCCCCCATCACAGTATAGACCCCGCCACGAAGCACTGCCGCCCGGAATGCAGGCAAATACATCTCACGCAAGGTGGCTTCATCGACAACCACATCCGTTTCACCGCGATTCCACTCCTGATTGTTTGCGGCAAAGTGCTTCACACAGGCAGCGACGTCCTGTTCTTGAATCGAACGAATCGCTGGCACGACCAACTCTGAAGTCAGATACGGGTCTTCGCTGTAGTATTCGAAATTTCGCCCACAGAGCGGCGTCCGGATCAGGTTAACTCCCGGTCCGAGGATAACATCTTTCCCCCGATGCCGGGCTTCGGCTCCCAGCACGGCTCCACAACGTGCCATTGCATCCCGATTCCAAGTCGACGCCTGCGCCGAACCACAAGGCAGGTAAGTCGAGTAATCGTCGTCACAGCCCGCAGGCTCCCAGCTCGTCTTGCTGATTTCGTGCCGCACGCCATGCGGCCCGTCCGACATTTCGAAAGCCGGTATTCCCAAGCGAGGCACCCCAGCGATTCCAAACTTGGAACCCGCATGGCACAGGGAAACTTTCTCCTCCAAGGTCAATTTGCCAAGAGTCGCTTCAACAAATTCAGCTACGTCGCTGTGTCGATCAGTCATGTCGAGTGATAATAATTCCAGGTCCAATCAAGTGAGTTTTGTCTTCGAGGCATGGTTAGGCAGGAGTGCACACCATCATCCCTAAGAAAAACCATCAGCCGCAATGCAGACACCGCGCAGCAAGCTGCATAAAAGCTTGCCGACCTGCACCCCACACACAGGACGAAACATGGAAATGTCAGAGTATTTTCTTGGCCCGGACCCGACTATAGGCGCCACAGGGGGATGCTTCATTAAAGAAAACAGTCGCATTATCTGGAGCAAAGGTCGGATGCGGGTGCGCCGTTTGTTGGGCGCTTCGTGCACTCCGTGCCAGCAAGCGCTCGCTGCCGTCCTGCAGATCGATCAGCAACACATCGGAGACGTTGCCTGCATTCTCCCATCCGGTTCCGGGTGCATCATAAGGCCCGGTCGTATCCACGACCGCCCAGCGCCCGTCACGCGAAACATTGCAGTGCCAGTAACGATCCGACTGCCGAACCAGCTCCACCCTAGCCCGGCCACTCGCATCGAGTGAAAGCTTGTAGAGACCACAGGGACCAACCGGACTGATGCCACGACCGTAGGCAACCACGTAAGCAGCCGTTTCACTTAAGGCCCAACGCTCATGCCCCAGATAAATACTTTCACCGCTGTCTCCGATCCGCTGGTCAAAGAGCAAAACTCCATCTGGTGCCAAAGTTTCATGCCAGCCCCAAACCCGGTCATGAACCTTTTCAGCCGGCCCTTCATGGCAAAAGCCGATCCAATTCTCATCATGGTGGCAGAAGTGAGCATGCGTAATCCACCAAGGCTTTTCGAAGAGGCAATGCCCGGTCCCGCCAGCAACATCGATTCGCAGAACTTTAGACTTCCCGGGCAATGTGATACAGACGACGACTTGAGTTCCATCCTTGCTGAGACTCGGAATGGGGTGCAACCCCTTCTCGTTGAAATCCCAAGCGTCAATCTCGGATGTATCAAATGTATAGATACAGCGAGTCTCTTCCTTTCCCGACATATCCAGAATCCAAAGTTCCTGCCCAACCACAACAGCCATACGCTCCGACTCCAATGCCACATCAAATGCAAGCCACCCGATGACCGGTTTCTCAAAACGAGCGAGAAACCGCTCTTCGCCCGAACGGTAGTCGATCTTCCAGAGTGAAATCGAATTTTCCTCAAGCTGCCCGACAACCAATGCCCCGTCCCCGGTGAAGCCGTTACAGTGAGGATAGGTTAAGTATCGGTTCTGGTTAAATTCGCTGAGAAGCAATCCCGGCAACCCAACCGCGGCAACCTTAGTAGTCATACCCGCGAAGCTTCCCGCCCGTGGTTTGCATATATCGCTTATAGATCCCGTCTATGGCGGTGACATTTCCCCCAAGATAACTGGGATCGGAAACTCTCCGAACGCTTCCATCGACAAACAGGACACTAGCAAGCCCATCCCAGTAACCACCCCGCATGCCGGTTGATAGATTCGCCGCGACCATCGCATCGGAAGGATTCACGACTGTGTTGATCTTGATCGCATCCACAGTGTCCCGCCATCCATCGTTGAAGTTCGTCAGTCGCCAGGAATAAATGTAGCGCCCCTGGTCCCCGGAGGATAGCCCGGCTTGCTGGGATTCGCTCATGATGGGACATATCCAAGTCGGATCGTCATAATCCAGATAAGGGTCCATCAACTCATGAGAGACAAAGAGGCTCTTGTTCGGTTCGGATTTGTTCGGTAGCGAATTATCATGATCCACCGCATAGCTCAGAATAGTCATCCCCACTTGGCGCAAATTGGAGACACATTGACTGGCTCTCGCCGATTCCCTGACTTTCGAAATCGCGGGAATCAGGATGGCCGATAGGATTGCGATGACAGCAAGAACCGCCAGCAACTCGATCAGAGTAAAACCATCATTGTTGAGTCGACGGGTCATCAGGACTACTTCAGGAGTTTCAAGTCAGCAATGGAAAGGCCGGAAGGCATCTCAATTTGACGGTTATTCACGAGGATTTGCAGACTTTTCACCGGGTAATGAAGAACAGCATCATTTGCGCCGGAAAAGTGTTGCGGCGCGCGTGCCCCCAGCTTGACACGGAGTGTCTGCCATTTCCCCGCATCCGCATAAGCCAACTGCCACTGATGGACCTGCCCGGTGCTGTCCTTCAGGCGCAAGCCCAGAGTCAACGCCTGCTCTGCTTTCGCCCGGATCCGAAGTTCGGAATAGCCATCCGGCAGATCGACCCGGGTTTCGGCACCGACATACTTGCCGCCCAGACTGAAGTCATAATTTAAAACGCCTTCGGGCATACCGTTTTCGGCCTCCTTCAGCTCGAAATTCCCCTTGCCCCCCGGAGGGAACTCGGCCCCATTAATAAAAACCCATCGTGTGCCCGGCTCAAAAACCAGCAGAGACCGATCCTGAGCCTGCGCGTTCGAACAGGCGAGTGTGGCAAGCAAGACAAGTGGAGTTATAAGACGAGGTATGATTTTCATTTGGATTTTTGATTTAGAATTAAGAGCTTCGGGTAATCGGGAATACTAAGGTTGGAGATCAACAGGCGATCGCCTGTCCGTTCAAATGAGAGCGGTTCCTGCTCCCCCGACAGGCTGTCCTCCAGCAGGATCGTATCGATCTCCGGGGCCCCTTCGATTTCAACATCACCGATCATCGGGTTGAGGTCTCCCGCGGCCCGTTCGGTCGACCAAAACGCCACAACCGTATTTCCATCCGGAGTCGCGAATCGATATTTGGCAATCTTCGCCAAGGCTGCCATTTTAGCGTCATCCCAAACAATCGGATATCGATCTGGCCGGTTCTCAACAGGGAATACCGTCACCACCGGTTCATCCGCATCCTGGGGAACAAAATCCTTGGTTCGCGCCATGAAGCGCTTCACGGCCAGGAGGACCGGCTTCGGTTTGAGATCGGTGTGCACCAAGCCGAAGTTTTCCTCGGCGTTGAACCGGTCCCCGCCGTAGTCATTCCGAAAATCGTAAATGAACGAGGCCGTTACCCCTAGGCCGGACGCTTCATAAAGCCTTCGAAGCGTATACTTGGCCTGTGTCATTTCCGTGAGCGGAGCATACAAAAACTTCCCCGTCTGCGCCTCCTGATAGGTCGACCAGCCCCATTCGGTCAGCCAAAGTTCTTCGGGACCCTCATGTTCTTTGCTGGTTTTACGGTAGTTATTCACCATCGAAGCAAAACTGCCTTGCTTATCCGTGACCACGATTCCGTCTCTCTTTAGAATCGACGGGCTCCCATTGAATGGAATCACTTCAGGCGTGAAACGATGACTATATGGATGATCGGTAATGCCATCCACTTCAGGCGCAACGCCGATCATGAGCTGCCTGAAATTGACCGGAGTGGCGCTGCCAAGTCCAATGACCTTAACATCGGGGTTCGCTTCTTTGATCGCTTTGGCGGCCTTATTCAAGAGAACCACGTAGTTTCCCACCCATGGATCCGTCTCTCCGTTCTGAGGATCGTATCCATTCCAATGCCCGCCATAATGCTTGGTAAAACCACCGGTATTGGCGGGCTCATTGAGTATTTCAATCGCCTGCACTTTCCCTTTAGTTAATTTGGCAAACTCGGCCGCAGCCCGTGCGAACGCGTCCGGGTTGAAATCATCCGGAGCATAAAGCTTATTGGAGCCATTGAAGAGCGCTACGACATTAAGTCCCGCAGCATGGGCGGCATCGATCCATTTGACATACCCCTCCGGCAACTCATAGACGCCCTTTTCCTTTTCGATTGCCCGCCAGTAAAAGTCATCCCGGATCCATTGAAAGCCGGACTCCGCAATCAGCCCCAGGATCCGATCGTCATTCCAATGACGCAGGTGTGTGTTCACACCAACAATCATCGGCTGCTTTACATCAGCGCGAACAAGCTGAATAAACAAGGATAAGAATACTGCAGAGATAAGTGGAGTTATAATACGAGGTATGAGTTTCATTGGGATTTCTGTTTTAGCAATAAACGTGCATTCAAACTAAAGCAGCCCGAGCTTGAGTCAGCGCCAAACACCCGAAAACAATACAAAGTGTTACGCTACAGTGCTAGAAGCCCTATTTCATCAGCATCAGGAGCCATGCCGCGCAGGAAAAACGCGGCCGATTGGCACATAATACACCCCCAGATCGGTTGAAATGAAGTGTATCACAACACTTTGTATCAGGATCAGGCAATCCAACTTGAGAAGCGAAACTCGGAGTGGTAGGCACGAGTCCTATGAAAAAAATTCTACTTAATCTCGCATACCTTACCCTTGGATCTCTTGCCACGACACTGGCGCCAACAGCCACTGGCGCGACTATCGACGCGAATTTCAGCGATGGAAATTCAACCACCTTGGTAGATGCATATACCGGTATCGCAGGGGATGGCTGGTTAAGCTCTTGGTCATTCGGAACCAACGCGCCTGCCGACACCTCGTTTACAAACAGTGTCATCAACACGTCTCAACTGAACAGTGGAGGGAATTACCTGAGCTATGACATGAGCTACACCGGCGGCAGCACCTCACAAGGCATGGTCGTACGTCATTTTGATTCCGCCACAGTGAGCACAGTGGAACCCATTCGCTATACCTTTGATTACCGCATCGATACCGCGCTGACCAACACCACTCAACGATACAGTATTTATAACCGTATTGACGGGACTGCAACCGGGACTGACTCCAGTCTCACTTGGGCGATACAGGCCGTTTACGACGGTAGCTCAGGCATGACATGGTATCTCTGGGACGGCAACGGCGCCGGGGGCGTGAATAGCATCTTCGACACTGGCTTTTCCGCCGTTGAGGGAACGACATATAGCATGACAGTCGACGTGGACCCCGCAAGTAAGTCATGGGCAGTCAGTATTACTGACGGAACAAACACCTACACAAGTGATAGCATCGGATTCAGAGCCAACACAACTACAGATGGTAGCTATCTGCACTTCGGAACCTTAACGACCGCGAACACTAGCTTGGGATATTCTTTGGATAACCTTCAAATCTCTGCAATTCCCGAGCCCGCTCTTAGCACAGCTCTCCTCGGCGCTGTCGCGATGTTGATGATCGTCCGCAAGCGCCGACGCGACGCATAAAGGCCAGGCCAATCATGGCACCCGCCGGGAAGGGTATCCGGAAACAGCGCGCTCACACATAGCATACGAAACAATGTGTTGCGGTCCGCTCGGATGCCCTCTGTTATGAGCGCGTGCCCCACACCCAAAACTTAAGGCAAATCTTATCCCCCTCAATGGAGATTAAGGAAAACGGTTCGTATAAATATACGGAGCTCGCGGATGTATTGCGCGCCAAAATCCAGACGGAAGCCAGCGGGACACGGCTTCCGTCGGTTCGTGCGCTGATGAAACGCCATGCGGTGAGCATGCAGACAGTCATTCTCGCCGTCAAGATCCTGGAGGAAGAAAACCTGATCGTCCGGCGGCACGGCAGCGGGATCTATGTCAGTGACAAGCGTTCAATCCGCTTCATCGTTTATCACCGCAGTCGCCACCCGTCCCGAAATAATGACGCCAAGGAGGTAACCTTACTCAAGGCCATCCAGGCAGCGGGATGGTATCTTGCAGTGCGTCGGCACGACACAGAAGAGGGCACTCTCGTCTCCCCCGAACCAAAAGCCTGCGCACATATTGTGAACCAGGATGTGGTCCTCCCGGGCATGCCTTTTCTCGACCAGATAATAAAACAGAAGGTGCCCATCATCTTCATGGGACGTGAACCCGGTGAGCATGAAGTCGATTACGTCACCGGCGATGACCGGCGGTTTCTACTCACTCTGGTCAAACACTTCGTGCAGCTCGGTCATAAGCGATTCGGCTTTTTGGTCAACGAGCCACCCATGTTCGAAGTGCTCCAGAGAGAGAAGTTCTTCAAGGACATCTTAGCTTCGCTCAAATTGCCGCCCCCGACCGTCATCGACTGCCAAACCAAATGGGGCGAGCATGGGGCAACCAAGGCATATACGGGCCTGCAGAACTTCCTGCAGCAATGCGGCAAGAAATTACCGTTCACGGCTTTAATCACAGCCAGTGAAGACGCCGGCGTCGCGGCTTTGCGTGCTTTTCACGACAACAATTACCAAATTCCCAAACAATGCAGTTTGGCAACGTTCGGCTGCAAAATCGAAAACGAATGGAGCATTCCTTCAATCACTGACGTCGGCTCTCTGCCCGAAGATACAGGCAAGCATGTCGTCCGAATACTAAAAGATCGCTTCAAGGGCGACCTCTCACCGGGCTTTGGCATCCACATGCCGTGCCGCATCCAGATTCGGGAATCCAGCGCCCCACCTCCGTCCAAGACAAAATAGAGGATCTAGGCGCACTTCGCTTAGAGTTTTGGCAACAGCTCCGAAACCTGAACAGGCATCCCCGTTTTCATCGACTCATTCGCGGCGATACCGGTGAGAATCGACAGGGCGCCATCCTTGTGCCCTGCTGCACGCTTTAACGGATCCTCAGGTGGGTTCTGGCTAAACACATCTTCCAGCAAGATTTCGTCGGCGCCACCGTGCCCGCCGCTGTTCGTTTCTTCCAATTCAATCTTCTGCGGTTCGCCCCAATGCGGGCGATAGAGTAGCGTCGTCGGTTCGAGCACCTTGTGGGCAGAACTGCCTTTGACATTACGGCTCAGATTGTGGTCGCCTTCACTGCCACTCACGTATGCTTTTTCAGTCACATCGATTTCGAGGCGGCCTTTCGTGCCATTAAAGGCCACACGATAGCCCTCCCACGGCGCAAATGCTACGAGGTGATAGGTCATAACAGCTTTATTCCGATAGCGAACCATCACGCCAATATCGTCTTCGATGGAAATACCATCTCCGAAAACATTCTGGTCGCGGATATAACCATCGGCCGACTCACAGTCGTAATACAGGTTTTTCAAGTCTTCCTGCTTGGTCATATCCAAGGCAAAAGGATCGCCGTTCACACGGTCGTCTCCCGTGCCCCGCACATAGAAACTCGGTTCGCCCCGGCCTTCCGCATTCTCCTTGCCGTAAAAACGAAGATCCCCCATAGCCATCACGGTTTGCGGGGTGCTGTCCAACCACCAATTGACCAAATCAAAGTGGTGGGTCGACTTGTGGACCATCAGGCCTCCGCTATTGCATTTATCACGGTGCCAACGCCGGAAGTAATCCGCACCATGCTGGGTGTCCAGCAACCACTCAAAGTGAACCGAAGTGACCTGCCCGACCAGCCCGGACTGTAGCAATTCCTTCACCTTCGAATTTCTCGGCGCATAGCGGTAGTTGAATGTAACGGTCAATTTCCTGCCCGTGCGCTCCTGCGTATCCAGAATCTTCTTACATTTTTCAACATCCACCGTCATCGGCTTTTCAGTAACGACATCACAGCCTGCTTCCATCGCCCGACAGAGATATGTATGGTGCGTGCGGTCCATGGTCGTAACAATGACCACATCGACCTTGTGGTTTTCGATCATTTGCTCGAAAGCATCCGGCTCATAGGTGGGCAGGTCCAAGCCATCCACTATCTCGCATTGCTTCTGCCAAGCCGCCATTCGGAGCGGATTGATATCGCAGAGCACAACCAGTTCGCAGGTATCGGCATAGGTTTTGAGGATCGCATCGCGAAACATCATGGACCGGCTTCCAGTGCCGACAATTGCATAGCGTTTGCGAGGAGAGGAGGTGGTTTTCATAAGCCCTGAATTATGCCCGCATCCCATATAATCGTCTATAGCCCATAAGCTCAAAAATTTGACATTTTCGCTCAGATTAAAAATAAAAGCCAACCATGCTCGCCTATTTCAGCTATGGCACACGCCGCTATTACGACAAACCCCTGACACAGCACCCGCACCGTCATTTCTGGGAATTTCAAGCCGTGCTAAAGGGACGGATCGGCAAGACTACGCACCAGGACGCAAGCCCTCCCCTCAAAGCTTCAAACCTATGGATCTCTCCACCCGGCTCGGACCATGGATGGACCGGCGAAGCCCGTAAAGAGGCTACGATCATCGTTTTACATTTTCGCTATATTCCCGAAAGCCTAGCCACTCTCCTAAATCACTCCGAAGCCATCGAGATCCCGCTATCCAAGGATGACTGCCGACAACTCCACAAACTCGGAAGGCGCGTGCAAAACTATTGGAGAAACCCCGGTGCCGGCATGCTGCTGTGCTACGAGCACGCACTTCTGGAATTGAGCGTGCTCGCTTATGAATGGCTAAATAAGGAAGAGACGACTCACAGCAGAAAAAGAGCAAGTGATCCAGTCCAGCTGGCCATGCTTTGGTATAACGAGCACATGCACGAAAATCCCGGCTTACCCGAAATCGCCCGACAGGCAAACAGCTCCCCAGCCAACCTCAGACGCCACTTTCACGAGTGCCTGCAAGCTTCCCCGAAAGAAGTTTTCGATCAACTCCGCTACCAGAGAGCCATGCAGCTCCTGACTGAAACAGCGCACCCACTCACACACATAGCGGAGCAATGCGGCTTCCTGGACCAAAGCGCTTTCTCACGTGCTTTTAAAACCCGCTTCCATTGCAGTCCGCGTGAAATCCGACGCCCTCATTCAGCCTAAAGCGCCACATTGGTTGCTCCGAACTTCAAGTGTGACACCAGCAATATCCAATGCGTAGTCACAGGAAGAGACTTCCTTTCCGTTGATCATCACGGATTCGAATTCTGCGATCGTAAGGATGCGGACATCGATTGGACCAAAGCCGGATTCAAGCGTCTCCAAGCAAACATCCAGAGTCTTGCCAACAACAGAAGCCGTCACGCTCAGGCGCGAGCGTTCGCTCCGCAGATATGCCAAACTTTCACCGTCGTCGGCCACATATTCATAACCCATGGATGTATCGCTGTCTGCGTCCGCGACGACCAGGAGATCGACACGGCTCAGGTCGGTCGCATTTCCATGCCCCGGCTCACGGCGGAGCGGAATGATAGAGCCTTCCTTGAAATAGATCGGGCTGGTCCGTGCATCCCGTGTAACCTTTTCCAGTTTCTGATTCCCCGCATACCACTTGCCCTCCATCGGAGCAAACCACCGCTGATGGCCCGGAAGCGGCACCGAACGCGACGTGCCGGTCTCATCGACGAAAGGCGCCTGCAAAATGGAGGGTCCCGTCAAGTAGGCGTCATCCACACGGTCGATCTCCAGCGCATCGGTGCTTTCGAAATCATAAACCAGCGGACGCATGATGGCCTCGCCGCACTCTGCTTGCGCTACGAAGAGATTATAGAGGTAGGGCATGAGGAGATAGCGCAAGCGAATGAAGCCACGGCACACTTCGAGCGTCAGCTCGTCGAAGGCCCAGGGTTCCTGGTCGATACTATTCAGCTCCGTGTGATTCCGGAAAAACGCGCCCAAACAGGCCGCCTTCATCCAGTCACGCATCAAAGCCGGATTCGTATCATGACCAAATCCCCCGACATCGGCACCATTAAACGGGATCCCACTCAAGGCCAGGTTCAGACTGGTCGGGATAGACATCCGAAGGTAGTGATAACTGGATACATTATCCCCCGTCCAAACAGCGGCATACTTGCCGCCGCCGGTGGAATTGGATCGTGTCAGCAAAAAGATCCGCTTGTCCGGGTGTGCTTTTTCAAACCCCGCGCGTGTGGCCTTGGCCATCCCCACTCCATATTGGTTGTGAAAACTGCGGTGTGGTTCCGCCCCTGCCTCGCCAAAAAGCATATCGTAAGGGTTGGACTTGCCGAGAGACGGGTCGTTCATGTCCAACCAAGCCCCCACGATGCCCTGGTTCGCGAAGGCCGCTACCTGATCCGCCCACCATGCCCGCGATGCCTCACGTGAGAAGTCGGGAAAAACCGTCATCCCCGGCCAGACCAAGCCGACAAAATCGTCCCCTTCGGGATTTTTGCAGAAGACATCGGCAGCCTTCCCTGACTCGTAAATGGCATAGCCCGGGTCCCGCTTGACCCCGGGGTCAATTATCGGCACCACCGGATGCCCCGAATCGAGCATGGCTTGGAATTCGCTCGCAGGGTCGGGAATCTTGGCAGGATCCATGGTAAACACACGATAGCCGTCCATGTAGTCGATATCCAACCACAGGCCGTCGACCGGCACCTCGTTTTCCTCAAATTTGGCCTTCAGGCCTTCGAGCTGCTCGACCGACTCATAACCCCAACGGCACTGCTGGTAACCGAGCGACCAGACCGGCGGCAGGGGAGTCACTCCGACCAGCTGCTGGTAGGTCCGCGTCAGTTCGGCCAGACTGCCGGCCGCCAGCACAAACAAGTCCGGCTGGCCGGACTCGGCACCAATACAGACGGTTTCGGCGTCGGGCGTCTTCACCTTTAGGAAGGTTTCGATCCCCTGTTGTGCGCCAACCGAAATGAAAGCCGACTCAGGGTTGTTGTAGAGCAACCCGGCCCAGCCGTTCTCCGTCCGGATAATCAGATAAGGAATGGAAACATAATACGGGTCCGGCCGCCCCTCAATCACATGCTCCATCGGAAAATCCCCCCAGACATCCGTATTCCAGAACTTGCTCTGCACGCCGGACAACTCGAGAGGCAACAGTTTGGATCCGGCCCCATAAAACCGGTCCGCCGAATTGTATTGGAACCTAAACATCGAAGCGTCCCCGTTCTTGCCAAACGAACCGTTTGCGTAGGGCTCGAGCAAGGAAGCCCCTGACAGGTCACTTAGGCGCAGGCCTCCCTGGGGAGATATTTCAAGGCGGTAGGCAGGCTCGGACTCCGCCGAAAAGGTATACTCGACCTGCGAGTAATTCGTATTCCAGCCCCCGCCCTGGACCGTGACGCGAAACACATTCGAGCCATAGCGTTGCACCTGCACCGGCCGCGCCCCGTCACGAAATTGATAGCCACCTTCCGGGTCGAAGGCATCGCTGAAACTGAAGTTCTGGCTGAAGGGATATTTATTGAAATACATGAGACAGTTCGATTCGGATAGAATAATTCCGTGATACCTCAACTTGGATAATTCCTTTAGCTATCCATTTCCAAGAATATATGATCGCAAATATCCAGATATAATAGCACAAAACCGGCATGCCACTCACGAGCATCGAAAGCTTGCGCAAGTCCTATGAGACGGATCTTTTCCGGACACTCCGAGAACTGAGGTCTAACACTCCCCGGATCATCGTTCCCCCACGCAAGGATCTGTACTCGAAACAGCTCAAAGCCCCCGTTCACCCCTATCCGGAAGTATTCATCCAAACCGGAGGCGCAACCGCGTTCCAGTGCCCCGGCTCCGACTTTCAACTTGAAGCCGGCGAGATCTGCGTCATGCCGAGAGGCCTGCCGCACGCCGAGAAGCCGATCGACAAGCGCTCCCCCTATTCCGTCAGCGTCATCGGAATTTCGATGGGCCGCTTGTTCTTTATCCGCGGACGGAAGGATCCGACGGGCAACATTCACAGTCACCAGTACCTGCACCTCGACCAGGCGGGCGGGCATGAACTGGCACGCTACCTCGACGAGATGAGTGAATACCACAGCCTCCCGCCGGAAAGTCAGCCGACCTACATCTTGGCACTCCTGGAAGCCTTTCTCCTGCGTGCCCACGCAGCCCTCCTCCAGCCAAGTCACGATGAAGACAGCCAGCACCTCCCCCTCCTGATCGAAAAAGCGATCAGCCATGTCCGCATCCATCTGAGCAACCCGGAACTCAACGTCACACAAGTCGCCCGCGCCCTCACCTGCACCCCCGACCACCTGTCCCGCCAATTCCACCGCACCATGGGCACCCACATGACCACATGGATAACCAAAGAGCGCATCAACCTGGCAAAATACCTCCTCGACACCAGCCCACAGAATATTGGTGAGATCAGCTGGGCCTGCGGCTTCACAAGCACCTCCTACTTCATCCGGTCCTTCAAGCGACTGACGGGGATGACTCCAAAGGCCTACCGTCACAGCCACTCCTCCCCCCGATAATACCCGCGACGCATGAGCGGCTCATCCGCCGCGGGTCCGGTACATCGACGGCGCTTCACCTTCGTATTGACGGAAGACACGGTTTAGCTGACGGGGGTTACCAAAACCGGCGCGCTCCGCAACTTCACCGATCCGGAGATCAGTCTCCAAAAGCAGACGCTTGGCCCGGGCCACCCGCACCTTTTGAATCTGCTCCAAGACCGTGCAATGCAAGTCCTCACGGAACAAGCGCTCCAGGGAACGGCGCGAGAGACCACTTCGGCGGCAGACATCGTCCACCGAAATTCCCCGGTCCGCAAACTCGTCGATATAGGCAAGCACACGCTTGACCCGCTCGTCCCCCGTCGCCCGGTAATCCGTCGAACTGCGGGGAATCACACCCAACGGAGACATGTGCTGCGCCGACTCCGTCAATTCACCCCCGTCCAGCATCCTGCGCAGTGCGTCCGCAGCTTCCCGGCCTATCTGCTCCGCAGGCAACTCCACACTCGAAAGCGCGGGAAAACTCATCCGGCACTCCGAAACATCGTTGTCTACACCGAGGATCGAAACCTCATCCGGCACGCGCAAACCGGCCGTGCGGCAAAGCTCGCAAAGGACCCGGGCTGGAATGTCGTTGGAGGCCAAAACCGCAACCGGCTTCGGCAATTGCCGGAGCCATCGTTCCGTCTGTCGGTCCACCCGACTCCAGTCCTGCCCGAAGGGCGAGTGTGGCAGGAAATCCGCGTGCAGATTGGCCACCGGATAGCCCAAGCCCTCCAAGCGCGCCCGAAACCCCCGCTCGCGGTTCTTGGAAAACTCGACCTTCCGGCTCCCGTAGTAAGCAAACGAGCGGAAGCCCAGACCCAGAAAGTAATCGGCCGCCATACACCCAACCGCTTGGCTGTCGACGTCGACATAAGGTACACGTAATCCGGCGATCGTATTGGTCACGGACACCATGGGCACACCCAGCTCAAGCAAGCGCTCACCCAAGGCCCGGTCGGACAGATGAATCAGGATCGCATCCGGACGCCAACGCTCCAATGCGGGAAGCACACGGATGTCCGGAGGTGCATTGTGAAAGATCCAATTCATGGCATGCGATTCCGCGTAATTGAGTACACCCGAGAGCACTCGCCGACTGTAGCCGAGGTCCTGCCCCAATAAGAGCGCAATACGCCTTGTCGCCTTATGACTCATATATGTCGCAATTTAGTATATCCTATACCGGCTTCTTCAACTATGATGCAAGCATGGACTACTTTATCGGAATTGACGTCGGAACCGGCAGCGCCCGCGCCGGACTGTTTGATGAAACAGGCAAGCTACTCTCCAACCACAGTCGCAGCATCCGGAGCTGGCGCCCCCGTCCCAACTTTGTGGAGCAATCCTCGGAAGACATCTGGGGAGCCATCTGCACCTGCACGGAAGCCGTATTGAACGAATCCGGCATCGCCCCGGAATCGGTCAAAGGACTCGGTTTCGATGCCACATGCTCACTGGTGCTGATTGACGCGGAAGGAAATCCGGTCACCGCCAGCCCGGATGGCGATGACGCCCAGAACATCGTGGTCTGGATGGATCACCGGGCGCTAAAGGAGACCGAATTTGTCAATCAAGCGGGCGACTTCCCGGTTTATGAATTTGTCGGAGGAAAGATTTCCCCCGAAATGCAAGCGCCCAAGCTACTGTGGTTAAAGAAGCACCTGCCGGAAAGCTGGCAACGTACCGCCCACTTCTTCGACCTTCCGGACTACCTGACTTACCGGGCCACCGGCGCCCTCACACGCTCGCTCTGTTCCACCACCTGCAAGTGGACCTACCTCGCCCACGAAGCCGAGGCAGGCCACAGCGGATGGCAGGATGACTTCTTCCGCGCCATCGAACTCGGCGATTTGGTCGACGAAGGCTACCGCCGCATCGGCACGGAGATTCGCCCGATGGGCCAAGCGGTGGGGCAAGGCCTCAGCGCAGCGGCTGCCAAGGAACTCGGCCTGATCCCCGGAACTGCGGTCGGGGTTTCCATCATCGACGCGCATGCCGGCGGAATCGGCATGATCGGGATGTCGGAAGCCAACGGAGGCCCCACACCGGAAAGCCTGGACAACCGCCTCGCCCTGATCGGCGGGACCTCCAGCTGCCACATGGTCGCCTCACCGGAACAACGCCCTATCAGCGGAGTCTGGGGGCCCTATTATTCGGCCATGATTCCGGGCCTTTGGCTCAATGAAGGCGGCCAATCCGCTACCGGCGCGCTGGTCGACCACATCATCTTCAATCACGGCGCGACCGAGGCGATGCTCAAGGCATCCCGCGAGGCCGATATCACACCCTACGAGGTATTGAACCAGAAACTGGCCGAACTTGCGGGAGAAGCCCCCCTCCACAGCTTGACCAAGGACCTCCACGTCTGTCCCTATTTCCACGGAAACCGCTCCCCGCGCGCCAACCCGAACTTGGTCGGCATGATCTCGGGACTGCACCTGAGCGCCACATTAGAGGACCTTGCCCTGCTTTACCTGGCCACCATTCAGGCCATCGCCTACGGCACCCGCCACATCATCGAGGTGATGAACGAAAGCGGTTACTGCCTCGACACACTCGTCTGCTGCGGAGGTGGCACGAAGAACCCCGTGTTCCTTCAGCAACACGCTGACATCACGCAATGCCGGCTCATCCTCCCCGAGGAACCCGAAGCGGTCATACTGGGATCCGCGATGCTCGGCGCCGTCGCCTCGGGTGCCCATAAAAGCGTGCAATCAGCCATGTCGGCAATGTCACGCCCGGGCAAAGTCATCACACCCGAGCCCGATTCAAAATCGTATCATAATCTCAAATACAAAATCTTCCACAAGCTTTACATGGACCAGCAGGAATACGCGGCCACCATGCAGGCTTCGACCCTATAAATAGCTTTGTACTCGACAAAAATCATCACTATAACACTCCCGCTCAAATGAAAATAAACGGCATCATCCCTCCCCTCGTCACCCCGCTCAAGGCAGACGAATCACTCGACCTCGAATCCACCGGCAAACTGATCGAACACGTCATCGCCGGCGGCGTTCACGGCCTCTTCATTCTCGGCACGACCGGCGAAGGCCCCAACCTCAGCTATGAGCTGCGTCGTCAATACATCGACTTTGTCACCGAGAAGGTGAACGGACGGATCCCCGTCGTGGTCAGCATCAGCGACACGGCTTACGCGGAGTCCCTCTCGCTGGCGGAACACTCCAAAAAGGCCGGCGCCGATGCGGTGGCCTTCACCCCGCCCTACTACTTCATTCCCGGCGCGCCCGAACTGCACGATTTCGTCAACCGCATGGCCGACAATGTAAGCCTGCCGTTCTTCCTCTACAACATGCCGGCCCTGACCAAGGTCTCCATCCCGCTCGACGTCGTGGAACTCGGATTCACCAAGGAAAACTGCCTCGGCCTGAAGGACAGCTCCGGCGACCTCTTCTACTACAAGAAGGTCAAGCGCCTGATCGGCGATCGCGACCTCACCCTCCTGATCGGACCGGAAGAACTGCTGGCCGAATCCATTCTCGCCGGAGGCAACGGCGGCATCAACGGTGGAGCCAATGTCTTCCCCAAAGTCTACGTGAAGATCTTCGAACTCATGCAGGCGGGCAAGCTGAATGAAGCCGAGACCCTGCAGCGCGAAGTCATGGAAATTTCCTGCCGCCTCTTCACCATCGGCAAGCACGGCTCGAGCATCATCAAGGGCATCAAGGGCGCCCTCGAGGTACGCGGGCTCTGCCAACGCTACCTGGCCTCTCCCTTCTCCGGATTCAACGACGCCGACCTCGCTAAGGTTGCTGAAGTCATCAAGGAACTGGAAGCACGCCCGGCACTCAAGGGACTTCTTTAATTACCTTCGGGTCGAAGCCGGATTCAAACGAATCCGGCTTCGGCTTAAGTGCGTTCAACCAAGGCCACGTAACCGCGGAATTCGCGGCCGGCAGGCAGACGCAATTGCAGCCCCTCCAGACAAATACCTGCAGTGCTTGAATCACTCAAGGCATCCGCAAGCCTCCACTCACCCACAAGAGGAAGCTCTACCAGAAGATCCGAATCGCCCGTGCGCGCATACTCGTGCAGGACGACCAGGGCTTGACGACCGTCCCGGCGAACGCGGCAGATGCCCGACCAGCCGACGGGGTCGCGCCAGTTTTGAGGCGCCTCACCAAGGTAGTGGGTCTTCCCTTCCTTGATAATGGGCGCCACCTTGTCGTAGAGCCCAACAGCCTTGTGAACGATTGACATCTGCTCATCGCTCAGGTCATGCACCGGTCCCGACAGGCACATGCGTCCATAGAAGGTCGCCGTCAGTGAATACATGAAACGCTCCGGACTGTCTTCGGGATAGAGCACCGCCCAAATCTGCGATTGGCGCGGCGGCAACAGATGGTGCAATTGGCGCGCAATGATCGGGATATTCGTTGACTCGTGCGCGTCTGAAAAGGAACTCATCGAAGTCAGCGCCATCATGGAAGGCTCCAAACGGTGACCTCCGGACGCGCAGTTTTCGATCACAAGCTCGCCGACTTCGTCTTTCACCCGCTTGAAGCTGCGATAGATACCCTCCACATGTTGGCGACAGCCTTCACCAAAGGAATCCGGATGGTCGCAACCGATACCGATATTATCGTTATAGTCGACCTTGAGGTAGCCGAATCCGTTGTCCTTTAAAAAGCGGATCAGCTTGCGGTCGAGGAAGTCCACCACCCATGGATCGTTGAGGTTCCAGAAGCGCCGCGAGCCAACCGTCAGGACCCGTCCGTGACGCTGCAGCAGGTGTTCCGTTTCCTCGAAGGCTTCCGAGCCCGGATTACACACTTCAAACTCGAACCATACGCCGGGAATGAAACCCATCTCGCGGATCGCGTCACAAGTCGCTTTGATCCCATGCGGGAATTTCTCCAAATCCAGTATCCAGTCACCGTTCGACTGCATCGTCGCTTCCGGTGGACGCTTGGCCCATCCGTCATCGATGACGATATACTTCACGCCGGAGCCTTGCAGGCGTTTAGCCAGCGCGATGGTCTTGTCGTGACTGGGCGAGCCCCAGTTGGTGCACCATTCGTTAAAGATGACCGGGAGGGAACTCTCTGACTCGGGCAGTTCCGGCAGCAAGGCTTCCTGCAGTTCGACCAACTTGGCGGTCAAGTCATCCAGCTTTCCGGCCACACAGGCGATATGCGCCTTCGGACTCTCCAGCGATTCACCCGACTGCAATACCTTCATCCAGTGCCCGAACTCATAGTCGGCCAAACCGCCCGAAATGGAAATCGCATCCGCCCGGCGGGTCACCTCCATTTGCCAGGAACCGGCCCATGCCAGTTGCGCCCCCCAAAGCACTCCGGCTTCGGTATCTTCGATCGCCACGAAGGGGAAATACTTCCGTACCGGTTGTGTTCCGACCTGCCCGAAGCGCTCGTTGGTCATGATATTGCCCTGCCAGTTGCGAACCAGATGAATGTCTTCCAAGAGCTCATCCATGTGCTTGCCTTCATTACTCCACCAACTGCGGAAGCGGTGAAGGCGTAGACGTCCGGCCGCATCATCCGGAGCGAAAGGCGTCAGCCCCGAGAGCACGAAACTCGTCAGGTACTCAAGCTCCACCGGGTCGGTTCCGGTATTTGTCACCTTGGACCACATACGCAGCGTACCGGCGACCGGAGTCGGTTCCGTATAGTGGCACACCCGGATACCGGAAGCCTCGTTCACAAAACTGGCAACCTGCACCTCCGGCCCCACCCCTGACCGATCGTCTTCAATGCATGCCACCCGACACAAACCGCGAGTAGTCATACTGTCCTGCATGGTGATGCCCTGCAAAAAGCCAAAATCAACCGGGTCCTGCGCCAGCTTTAATTGAACCATACTGTCCGGCTTCAGAACCAAGGGATGACAGGCAATACACTCGGGACGCGCCTCAATTGCGTCACGCCGCGGCACAAGACTGTCCACCTTGCTCTCCGGACAGATCCGTAACTCATAGCCACCGGCCCCGGTCGGTACTGAATCGAGGCGTAAACCATTTAGATACTGCGAGTGGGTTTCGCGGTCGGAAGAAGTCATCGAGTCCATATCAGATATCAATTAAAGCGTCTCATAGGATCAGATCAGCCGTCGACTGTCGGCGACATTAAAGTGACCCATATATACAAATTTGTGATGTTTCACCGAGACATCGGCCGCAACATTTTCAGTCGGTACTCGCTTGCGCGCATCCCGAAATGCTGGCGGAATTTTCTGGAAAATACTTTCGGATCCGGCCAGCCCACCTGCAGGCCGATCTCTCCGACACGAAGCCGGGTCGACAAAAGAAGGTTGGCCGCCCGTTCCGCGCGCAGTTGAGACAGGTACTTCATGGGAGAAAGTCCGGTCTGTTCATGAAACAACCGTACCAGATAGCTGGGATTTAAACGAAGAAGGGATGCCAGCTCCGGCAAGCGCCAGTCACGGTCCAGTTGCCCGCTGAAAGACTCCAGGGCGCGACGCACCGACGGGTGTAATTTGTGATTTGCCTGAAGCGCAGGCACCGGCCTGCTTAAGGACGCGCGCAAAGCTTCCAACAGCTGCAGAACGGAAGCGATCAATACAGTGCGGGGCGACTCAGCCTGATAGGCCCGGCCCAAATGCTCCAGATGCGCTTCGACCTGAGTGAGGCCTGACTCGCCCACCTTAATTTTGAAGACCTCCGGCCTCAGGCTGTAAGGGCCCATCGCAAGCAATCGAGCCAACTCAGGATCCTCTTCCAGCCAGCCCAATTCATTGCCCAGCATGCGCGGGGAGAAGAGGCAATTGACCAATTCCAATCCTCGGCAGTCAGCATAGGCATGCCAGGCGCCACGAGGAATCACAATCAGGTCACCACGCCTGCACGCATCGCCCCCTTGCACCGTAATATGGCTCGCGCTCCCCTGTAACACAAAGGCGAGTTCCAAATAGCTGTGCGAATGCGCCGCATGTGACTCCTGCTCACGGACATGGTTCATGTAGAACCAAATATCCGGCTCAATCACAAGCCGGTCAAAAGACTCTCCGGCCAATCGTTTCAATTCGACCATATTGGTAAAATGTCAATTTTTGAGAGTTTTAAAAGCCAAAATTCGGTAACGGATCAGTGTGAAAACATGCTTTAATGCAGCATGCAGCCGAACCTACTTTCAGACCTCCCCGCCCCTCTCAAAGAAGCCAAATGGATCTGGCCCCAGCGTGTCCACTGGGACCTCCAGAACTGCTACGCACAGTTCCGCAAAGAATTCGAATTACCCAAGGTGCCCAAGAAGGCCCCGCTCTTCATCACTGCGGACCAGTCCTATCAACTTTATATCAACGGCCACTACGTCTGCCGGGGCCCGGCACGCGGCTTTCAAAGCCACTGGCCCTATGACGAAGTGGATGTCGCCGCCTACTTACAGGCCGGAAGCAACCAGATCGCGATCCGGGCCCACAATCCGGGCTTCAGCAACTTCCAATACCTCCACCAGGGCTACGCCGGACTACTCGTCGCCGCCAAATGGGGCAAGACCAGCCTGCAGAGCGACTCGAGTTGGAGGTGCCGGAGACAAACCGGGCTAAAACGTGATATGGTTCCGACCAGCCTCCAACTGTTTCCACAGGAGAGCATCGATCTTCGCATTGAAGATCCGGACTGGATGCGAGCCGGTTATAATGACAGCCTATGGAACGATCTTGTGTGTGAACTCGCGGTAGGTTGCTTGCCATGGTATGGGCTCGAGTCCCGCGGCATCCCGATGCTCAAGGAAGCGACTCAAGACATCGGCAAAGTGATCGGCGAAGCCAGAGGGAACTGCGCCCCGGATTACCTGACGACCCGTAACTTGTCCGTCACACGTCACGAAGAGGGCCTTGAGCACAAGCCCTCGCAAGTATCAGAGGCGTCCACAATACGGTTCCAGAAAACCGGCAAAGCAAAATGGCGCAGTGTCTTGATTGACCTTGGAAAAATCCATGTCGGAAGCACCTTGCTTGAAATCGAAGGAGCCCAAGCCGGTGAGATCATTGAAGCCGCCTACTACGAAACGGTCGATCCCGACACGCTTTGCCCGCACTACGACACCGACGCGCACTGCCGCATGGCTTTCAGCAACCGTCTCATCTGCCGAACCGGATCCAACAGCCACGAGTTCTACCACCCTTACGGCTTCCGTTACATGATCCTGACCGTCAGGGATACCCGTGGGCCGATCACCGTCCACCATCGGCTACGCAGTACGCTCTACCCGATCGAGCAAAAAGGCAGTTTCAACTCTTCCGACAAAGCCCTCAATGCGATCTGGGAAACCTGCGCATGGACTGAACAAGTCTGCAGCTTGGACGCCTATGTGGACACCCCTCACCGGGAGCAGGCCCAGTGGTGGGGGGATGCCCGGGTACAGGCCTGGAATACCTTTCACCTGAGCGGAGACAGTCGTCTCTTTAAACGGGGCATCGACCAGATCGCATCCCAAACCACCCTCGACGGAGTCACCTACGGGCACGCACCGACCACGGCACACGGCTGTGTGCTTCCGGACTTCACCCTAATCTGGATGCTGACGCTATGGGACTACTACTGGCAAACCGGCTCACTCGATGCCTTCAAGGAGCACCAGGAAACCATCGTTAATGCGCTGGCATACTTTGAGAGCCAACTCGACAAGGAAACCGGCCTCTTGCGCTATGACCATCGCTTCTGGCTCTTCCTCGACTGGACCGGACTGCACAAGCATGGTTGCTCCAGCGTCTACAACCTTTGGTACCTCCACGCCCTGGACCGGCTGAGCCAGATGTATTCACTAATTGGAGACAGCGAAAGCGAAACCGCCTGCATACGAAAGGCCAAGCGCCTCCGCCGATCCCTGCGAAGGCTCATCAACAGCGAGGGCCTGATGCAAGGTGGATACGCCGAAGATGGCGCACTGGCAGAGGAAAGCTCGGTACACGCCCAAACCCTCGCCATCCTCACCGGACTCGCCCCCAAGCAAACGAAAACCATGCTGGAGCAACGCCTGCTCCCCTATGTCCGTGGCGAACTCAAAACCGACATCACTCCCTCCGCCTATTGGGTCACCTACGTGTACACGGTGCTTTCAGAGCATGGCTACGGAGAGGAAGTCCTCGATGATATCCGCACGCGTTGGACGCCCATGGTGGAGTACGGCACCACTTGGGAAAATTTTGATCCCGTCAAGGGACATGAGAGCTTCTCGCATGCCTGGTCGGCCCACCCGCTGTTCCACTTCATGCAGATACTCGGCGGAATCCGGCAGACCGCACCCGAGTGGGCGGAGGTCGTCATCGAGTCCACCTACAAGGGCGACCACGCCGACACCACGATCCCGAGCCCCCGGGGCATGATTCGCCATCAGTGGCAGCGCAAGGGCGACCGGATCGAAGGCAAAATCTCCGTGCCGTCCAAGGTCCAAGCCACGCTCATCCTGCCGGGGCAAGCACCGCAGGCCATCACGAGGCAAGCCCGCTACCAGTTCAAGCTGTCCTAGCCTGATAAGGCATACGTCTTGCGGACGGCTTCCACAAAACCAAAGGGCAAAGAGCCTATCGCACCTCGATGGAGTGTGTCTGGAGAAAGACACGTCCGTCCGGCGCCGTGGCCCGCACTGTAAGCGTCGTCGTTCCCGCATCCAAATCCCCCGGCAAGTAGCCGCGCCAGAGGTGGAAGCAGATCACCGGATCCGGAAGGCGCCGGGCGAGAGGCGCCGCATCCGCTTCGCCTTGGGCAAGGAAGGCGGCCACATAGGAAGGATCCGAGGCCAGGATCCGACGCATCGGTTTCCACGGCGCGTTCTCCGATGTCCGCGCTTCAATGTTCCAGCCATCGTGCCCGTCAAAGACATTCGCATAAAAGGAAATCCAGCCTTTCCGCGCGGGCACCGCCTCCGGGGTATAGATACCGATCTGAAAATCCGCCGGATGATTCGTCGGAAAATATTCCGTCGAGAAGCCATCGGCATCCACCTTGAGAATCCCGAAGCCGGGTGGCGTGCCGTCCCACATGGTGGAAACCGGAATCCCGTCCGCATTCAGCGGCCCGCTCCAGAAACTGCCGCAGGCAGCCGCGACGTTGTATTCATGAATCGCCGCATCACCGCCCCAGCCATCGGCAGCATCATGAAAGTAATGTCTCTGGTAATGCGTGTGGCCGCTCAGGAACATGACATTTGGGCGCCCTTTCAATAATTCAAAAAGGCGGAGTTTATCCGCTTTACGAAATTCGTCGCGTCGCTCGACACCGGGTTGAAAAAATGGAATGTGCACCATCAGAACAAGTGGCTGATCCAGGGGAGTCAGCGCCAACAAGTTTTCCAACCATTCAAACTGGACCGGCTCCAAGCCGCCAGTGTAAGTCCGACGTCCGTTGGCATCGACCGGATAAATAATATCATTGAGGCCAACGAAAAGCGCCGGTCCACATTCAAAAGCAAAATTGCTCGGACCGAAAAGCGCTTCGAAACTGGCCACGGAATCCGGCGTATTCTCGGCATCGAAATCCAGGTCGTGATTCCCGTTCACATAATACTGGGGAATCCCGATGGGCCTTAAGGCCTCGTGAATCGCCGGCAATAAATCCAAGCGGTCATTCACCACATCTCCCAAGGTTACTCCGAAATCAAACTGCAATCCCGTCGCCAGGATGGTTTGCACAGTCGATCGCTTCAGGAAATCGACATCCCCCTCATCAGAGGTCTGGGTATCGGCAAGCAAGAGTGCCTGCACGGAAGTTTTCTCCGGCACCGAAATCAACCCGAAGTCACAATGATCGACCTCCGAAGTCACGGGACGATAAAAACGCGGATGTGTTTCATCCTGCGGAGGCAGGTCCCAACCGTTCGGCTGAATCACGAAGACAAAGCCGGACGCCACCGACTCGAAGGCGTACTTTCCTGCCGCATCGGTTCGCAGCACCTCGCGGCCGTTGCTGACTGCGATATCGGGAATTCCCCGTTCTCCCGGATCGAGAACCCCATTCGCATTCGAATCGGCGAACACGAGACCTTCAACACCTGCGAATGCTCCGCTACCCAGACAAAGCCATAGGACAGCCAAAAGTGGAATGTGCTTAATTTGCATGCGCATCAGAGGTTTACGTGTTCAGCACAGGATGCGCCTATATTCCGAATTTCTCAAAGACCGCGTGCATTTTTCGCGACCTCGACGGCTGCCATGGCGGCGCGGCTGGCCGAGCTCCGACACGGGCAATGCCAGCCTATTCGCCGGCCAGACGCCCCTGGATCAATTCGATGGAGGCATCGGCCAGACGCTGGCCAAAGATCTTGTAGCCTTCGACCGAATAGTGGAGGTCATTGTGAATCGCTCTACCCTTGGCATCTACGCCGTCATTGAGGTCATCCGTGTCCACCCAGGCACCGTATTCCGCAGAATCGGCAATTTCCATTTGGATCTCACGCAGCTTTGTCCAGTCCGCATAACGCTGGTTACTCATATCGAAATCACTCAATCGACCAACCACAATATTCAGATCCTGAAACTGAAGGTCCTTCCGAATTTGATCGAGCACGCCGTTGAAGGCCTCCTGATAGAGCGACGCATGTTTCTCCCGGGCATCACGCTCCCCCTGCATCCAGACGAAGCTTACACTGGCGAGCTCCTTGCCTTCAACCGCAGGTTTCACTTTAGCCATTAAGCGATCGTAGAGATCGCCAATCGGCCCTGTTGTCGTATCCCCTGCGGCAACCAGCCAATCTTTATACCAGCGGCGGATCGGCTGACCGCCCAGCGCATCCTTCACCACCACAACCTGATCGGCTCCGAAGGCCGATTCAACCGCCGGGATAAAGGTCGGCCGGGGATCAAAGCGAGCCATATTCGATTGCCCGGAGAGAATGAAGAGATGGACTTTTCCTTCTCCGGCGAAGGATACGGAAACCGAAGCAAACAGGAGAAAAAAAAGGTACGGGACTTTCATACTAAGGTTCAACAAAGATAGGCTTTCATCTCGCGCACGGCCTGCTCGATGCCGACAAATAACGCACGACTGATGATGGTGTGGCCGATATTCAGTTCATGCAAGTGTGGGATACTGAGTACCTCCTCGATATTAACATAGTTGATACCGTGCCCGGCATTCACTGTAAGACCGAGACCGTGTGCAAGGTCGGCACCGGCTTTCAAGGTATCGAGTTCCCGCTGCCGGCCTGCGTGATAGTAGGCATTGGCATAGGCCCCTGTGTGCAGTTCGATCCAGGGACTCTTCAGTTCTGCGGCCACTTCGATCTGCGCCGGATCCGGATCAATAAACAGGCTGGTGATAATCCCCGCTTCGGTCATGGCGGCAACCACCTCGGCGACGCGCGACTTCTGGCCGGAGATGTCCAAGCCCCCCTCCGTCGTCACCTCTTCGCGGCTCTCCGGCACGAGGCAGACAGAGTCCGGCTTTAACTCAAGCGCATAGGCGATCATCTCCGGCGTGCAGGCCATTTCCAAGTTCAGGCGCGTGGCGATCTGCGCCCTCGCCCGTTGTACGTCACTGTCCTGCACATGACGACGGTCTTCCCGGAGGTGCATGGTGATGCCGTCCGCCCCCGCCTTTTCACAGAGCAAGGCAAAGGCCACCGGATCCGGTTCCACCTCGTCACCATGGTCCAGCGGATGCTCGCGGAAACGGGCCTGACGGATGGTGGCACAATGGTCGACATTGACGCCCAGAAGGATAGAAGAAGGTGCACTCATAGCAAAAGTGGTAGTAAAATCGCAGGGCATTGCTTTAGCAAGCGTGCGCGGTAGAGTTCAAAAGCCGGTCGGGCTAGCTGCTGTATTTCCAGTCGACCAGGGTCAGTTGCGGGTAGCGGTTGTTGCGCCAGTAGTTCCAGGCAAAACGGACCGCCATATCGATCGGTTCACCCGCTTCAGGCACATCATCCATCCGCCAGGCCACACCGGCGACACTGGCAGCTTCGGGGACATTCAAACGAAAGCGGAAATTGCCCTGCCCGAAGGCCTGTGGCGGCGCATCGAGAACAATCTCGCGGATCCCGAAGACCGGCTCCGGATTCCCCTGGCCGAAAGGATGCAGGCGATCCATCTCCCCAAGCAGTCGCGCCCCAAGCTGATCCGGGCTCAACCAAGCGGCCAACTTCAGGCTGGGTTCCGGTAAGCCGGCCGGGTACAAGGTACGCAGGCTTTCATTGAAACGCCGGGCAAACTCCGGAACATTGGTCGCCGGCAAGGAAACGCCGGCTGCCATGGGATGGCCACCCCAGTGCCCCAATAGATCCGTGCAACGCTGGAATACATCCACCAGGTTGACATCTGCCACACTCCGTCCGGAGCCTTTGGCTTCGTCCCCTTCCGCCCCTAGAATCACGCAGGGCTTGTGAAAGCGCCGGCTCACGCGGCTGGCCACAATCCCGACCACTCCCGGATGCCAATCTTCGCCGTAGAGCACGATGCCCGGCGCATCCGCAAATTCGGTTTCCGCCCGGCGCTCGGCCTCCTCGGCGATACACCGCTCGATCGCCTGCCGCTCACGGTTCATCTCATCCAGCTCCATCGAAATCCCCTTGCAGGTCTTGCTGCAATCGCTCAGCAACAACTGAATCGGCAACGCCGCATCCGCCAGCCGGCCACTCGCATTGATCCGCGGCCCCAGCTTGAAGGAAATATCGCCGCTACTCAGCTCCTGGGCCGCATCCAAACCGCTGACCGCAGCCAAGGCCCGCACGCCGGGGCGTCCATTGGCACGCAAGTGGCGCAGCCCGTACCAAGAAAGAATGCGGTTCTCTCCCTGCAGCGGGACGAGGTCCGCAATCGTCCCCATTGCCACCAGATCGAGATAATCCTTGAGCTGGATCGAGGCCACCCGCGGATCCTCCGCCTCTCGACGGCGCTTGAGAAGACCATGCAGGACTTTAAAGACCAATCCAGCCGTGCAGAGGTCCATCCAGGGCGCATCCTCGGGATCATTCACATGCGGGTTGACGAAAATACAATCCTCCGGAGCGGCGACCTTTGCCTGGTGGTGATCGACCACGATCACATCGATCCCCAACTCCCGGAGATACACAATGGGTTCCTGGGCATTGGTTCCGCAATCCAGCGCGATAAAGAGCTGCGGCAGACGCCCGTCAATGACACGGTCGATCGCCTCCCGGCTCAATCCATAGCCTTCTTCGAGACGCCGCGGCACGCAGTAGCGCGGCTCGAGCTCGAGCATGCGCAAGAGGCTAACCAATTGCACCGTGCTGGTGACGCCATCCACGTCATAGTCACCGAAAACAACCACATCCTCCCGGTTTTCAACCGCCGCTTCGATCCGTGAAACCGCCGCATCCATGTTCTGCAGGGCAAAGGGATCGTCGAGCATGGCCAGACGCGGACGCAAGAACTCTTCCGCCTGCTCGGCCGTCGTCAGCCCCCGCTGACAGAGCAGATGCCCCATGACTTCCGATACACCCAAACGCGCACTGAGCTCACGAGCTCGGGCGACGTCAGTTTCAATCGTAGTCCAGTGCATGTATAATCGGGGAATCTAAAACAGTAGGAGAGGGTTTATCCCTCGACCCTCATGGTAGAGAGTCGAAGCATAAAGCCTCTCCTACAAATTGTAATGGGTATTGAAGGGGTTAGGCCTTGGAGCTTTCCCACTCGTATTTCTTCGGGGTCAACTCACGCTCTTCGACGTGTCGGCGATCCCCTTTATGCCACCAGTAGAACACCGGGCTGGCAATGAAGATTGAAGAGAAGGTGCCGGTTATAATCCCGACAATAAAGACGAATGAGAAATCGTTGATCACGCCGGCCCCGAAGATGTAGAGCGAAACCGCCGCCAACAGGGTCGTAATACTGGTGAGCAAGGAGCGTGAGAAGACACGGCTGATCGCCATATTGATGATCTGGCGCAAGGTTGTCCCCGGATTCAGCTCCAATTCCTCACGAATGCGGTCGAAGACCACAATCGTATCATTGATCGAGTAACCGACAATCATGAGGATGGCCGCCAGCATCGGCGCGGTGAACTGGCCACTGACAAAGATCCCCAAAGCGCCGCAGATGACGAAGACACCGATCGTCATGAGCACGTCGTGAATGGTCGCCACCACTGCACCCACGCCATAGCCCACCTCGAAGCGGAAGGCCACATAAAGCATGATGCCACCCAGCGCACAGAGCACGGAAAGCAACGCATTCAGCTGGATATTACTGGAAACGGAGGCTCCGATCTGGTTGATGCCCCGCTCTTCAAAATTGGCTTCCGGGAAGGCGGCCTGCAGTCCTTCCAAGACATTGCGGGATTCTCCGAATCGTGTTTGAATCTTCAGCACCTCGCGGTCTTCACCAATCAAGGTCTGGTAGACCGGATTCACCTCACCGAGTTCCAGGCTCTCCGCGGCTTGGGCAAGTTCGCCGCTTTCGACACGCTGATCAAAAGAGAGGGTCATTTCGTCACCACCGGTGAAATCGATCCCCATGATGTTCTTGTGGTGGACCACCACGCTGACCACCCCGGCAAGCACCAGCAACCAGGAGACGATAAAGGCCGGCTTGCGGAACTTGAAGAAGTCGAGTGCCTTTTCCGGGAAGAGGCTGAGCCCCAGAATATTAGTCACGCCCAAACGGAACACCAGCAGGTCGACCAGGAAACGGGTCACCACCAGGGCGCAGAAGATGGAGGCACAGATACCGATGGCAAGTGTCACCCCGAAGCCCTTGACCGGGCCGGTACCCAGCCAGATCAGGATGGCCGCGGTGATCAAGGTGGTCACATTGGCGTCCACAATCGTGGAGGTCACTTTCTGGAAACCCAACACCACGGCATTCTTGATCGACTTGCCCACCCGGAGTTCTTCACGAATCCGCTCAAAGATGAGGATGTTGGCGTCGACCCCCATACCAAGGGTCAGCACCAGCGCCGCCACACCGGGAAGCGTGAGCGTCGCGCCCAGGCTGGCGAGCACACCCAGCACGATGATCACATTGACCAGGGCGGACACGACGGCAACCACACCGCCGATGAAGTAATAGAGGATCATGAAGCCGATCACGAAAATCGCGCCCCACTTGGCCGCATTGATCGAACTGTCACGGGAGCCCTTGGCCAGGCTCGGACCGACTTCATACATCTCATCGACCTGCAGCTCGATCGCCAGCGGATTGTTCAGGACATTGGCGAGGTCAAGCGCCTCACGCTGGGTGAAACGGCCGGTGATCTGCGCGTTCTTGGACAAGACGTCCTGAATGGTCGGTGCGGAATAGAGCTTGCCGTCGAGCACGATGGCAAGCGGCTCACCCACCATTTTCTCGGTCACATTGCGGAAAATATCAGCGCCCTTATCCGTCATCACCAGGTTGATCTGGAAACCACCGGTCTGGTTCTGGGAAGCAAAGGCACGGTCCACGATTTCCCCGGTCGCTTCGGGGATACGCTTGATGAACATCGGGGTTTCGATGGTCTGGCCGTCATTGGCCTCGCTCTCCATGTAGAGCACCTCGTAACCGACCGGATAATCACTCTTGCGGGTCGTGCGCGGATCGAGGGAAGGATGCACCTTGCGGAACTCCAGGCGGGCTGGCTTCTTGATCACATCAATGACCTCCGGATTGTCCTTGGTCGAAAGGCCTGCAAGCTGGATTTCAATCGCGGAATCGCCCACCGGTCGGATGACCGGCTCGGCCACGCCCTGTCCGTCAAGACGGTCGCGCATGATGCTGATCGCATCTTTGAGCTGCTCCTCCTGCTCGTACACATTCAGCTCGCTCTGGGCCTTCTCGTCGATCTTCAGAGTCACCCCGACACCTCCCTTGAGGTCCAGGCCGAGGCGCAGCTGGCTTTGAGCCGAAGTGAGCAGGTACTTCAGGAGAATGTCGTTCCGCTTGTTGCGATTCGCCACATCCTTAAGCTCAATCTCCGGGAAATACTTCGCATAATCGATTTCCTCCTCCACCCCGAGGTCACGCAGCGCGATAAACAAGGAGGGCGCCTTCTTTGCATCGACACGAGCCTGGGCACGTTCGACAATGCTGGTGAAGTCGGAGACATCCACCAGATCCCCATTATCGAGCTGATAGTTCTCAGAGGTGGCTTGATCGACAAAATAGTCCTCAAAGGGGCGGTCCTTGAGCGGCGTGATACTGGTCACGCACCAGAAAAGGATCAGCGCAGTGAGGAGAAATTTCCAAAGAATATTACCGGACATGGCGTAAGTGACCCCGGCAGGGGGCTATATTGGGTTTACTTGGCTTCCTTCGCTTCGACCTTGGAATGAACGAAGCCCTTGCTGAGCTCGACCTTCGTGCTGTCGGCGATTTTCACGATGAAACGATCTTCCTTGACGTTGGTAATGGTCGCGAAGAGTCCGCCCGTGGTGACGATCTGGTCGCCGGTCTTCAAGGCCTTCAGCATGACGTCGTGCTGCTTCTGGCGCTTGCGCTGGGGCGCGATGATGAGGAACCACATGCCGACGAAGAGCAGGATAATCGGCAGAAAGGAACCAAGGCCGCCGCCACCGGATGATTGGGCGAGCGGAAGGAGGGCATGAAAATCTGGTAAGGACATAGCTGTTTCTGTAATGAAAAACGGCAGAAACAAAGGCAGTCCCCTGAAAATGGCAAGTTCCTATTCCGTGGATCGCCGGGAGCCCCGATTGACAACTGCCAAATTAGTCCACCCCATCGCTTTACAGACCGCCCAAGCTTGCTTAATCTGTATTCTGAATACCGGACGACCATTGTCATGGGATTGGAATCAATCAGAGGGCTCCTGCTCGATCTTTCGGGCACAATTTACGTGGACGACACGCGGATCGAGGGCGCACTCGAAGCCGTCAAAGCCCTGCAGGCAGCCCGCTACCGGCTCCGCTATATCACAAACACGACCAGTCGTCCCCGCCGGCGCATCCTCCAGCGCATGGAAAAATTGGGCCTGCCGGTCGCCGAAAATGAGGTTTTTACCGCACCTCTGGCTGCATCCCATGTACTCGAGGCCGCCGGACACCGCCGTTGCCATTTTCTGCTGAACAAGGAGGTCCTGGAAGAATTCGCCGCCTTCGAGAACGATACGAAACACCCGGAGGCCGTCGTCATCGGCGACATCGGCGAGGATTTCACCTACAAAGTCCTGAACCTGGCCTTTGAGCACATCATGGAAGGGGCCGCTTTCTACGCGCTGGCGGAAAACCGGTTTTTCAAAAGCGGCGGACGGATCCGACTCGATATGGGCCCTTTCGTAAAAGCTCTGGAGTATGCCACCGGTCAGACCGCCGAGGTGATCGGCAAGCCGGCCCCCGCCTTCTTCCATGCCGCCGTCGCCACGATGAGCCTTGAGACCGGTGAAGTCGCCATGGTCGGGGATGACATCGAAAGCGACGTGGGGGGCGCCATGCAGGCAGGCCTCAAGGGCATCCTGGTCAAAACCGGCAAGTACAAGGAGGAAGACGCCGCCCGCTCCCCCGTTCAGCCCGATATCACGCTGGATTCCATTGCAGGCTTGCCTGGCTTACTCGGCATCTGAACCTCCGGAGACAAGCTCAGACCGCCCACCGAATGGCTCGAAGAATGGCTTATTCGTCAGCCGGCTTGATCCCGAAGTGCAAAAGGATCTCCTCGGTCGTGCCGTCCGGACCCTCCAACTCGACTGCGATCATTTCGTCGTTGGCGACCTTGCCCATGAAGGTGACCACGGTGCTGGCATAGCTGGCCCCCTCTTCGCTGACTCCCCGCGTGACAGAGACCCGGGCTTCGCCGCTGTAGGTAATCGTTGCGCCTTCAGCCGCGACCTTGATGTCCAACTCCAAGCCGATCGGAGTCTCCTCGTAACTCACCTCAGGCTTGGTCATGGCATCGCTAACCTGGACGGTTTCCACCCAAACCGGATAGCGCAAGTTCTTCCCGATGTGCAGATAGCCCTTGCTCCCGGACTCGAGCATGGCCGAAGGATACTTGAATTGACCACGGATGGCCGAACCGTCCAAGGCACGGTCATTGACCTTGGCCGATACCACTATAGTCTGGGCCGAAGCCGCGACGGCCAACAGCAGATTAAGAATGAAGAGGGGAAGGAGGCGTTGTATCATAGGTACAGGAGCAGAACCCTAAATACCGATGCACGCAATGTTGAATCATGCCTCCTACGATAGTTCCGGCTGAAGCAGCAGCGCCCACCGGTACCGCCCAGCCGGGAAAGTATACTGGCTAAGGGTATCGGGACCACAACTGGCGCTGCCCAGACCCCGCTGGCGATGGTCCAAGTAAACCCAGGTCTCCGAACGATTCTCCAGCTCATAGGTATGCGTCGCGGCAAACAGGTCCGCATCCTTCAAATGCGTCGCCTTGAAATTCAAGGCTTCATCCACTGCCGCGATCCGGACTCCGGTACCGTCCTCATGGGTCAGATTAATCCGCCCCACTCCGGTCCGGTTTCCATTTTCCTGCGGCATGATGTACGGCACATGCATGGCATCCACACTCGTCTCGAAGACACCGGTCCAGGCCGCCGCGTTCCGGTCACAATAATTCTCCATCGGGCCCTTGCCCAAATACGAAACCGACTCAAAGCCCGGCTGAAGCGCCAGCTGCAAGCCTATCCGCGGCAAGTCCGGCAATTCGGCGTGACATTCCAATTCATTTTCGACCAACAAGCCTTGCCCGGTCAGGCGGCAAGTCTGCCTGAAAACTCCGGCCTCCTTGAACACCGGCGTCGAAAGCGACCATGCGGACTGCACATCGCCTTGCTCTGTCAGGCCAAACTGAGTCAACGACAACTCTGTCTCCGGCAATCCGGCCTTTTTCCACCGCCCAAGCGGCTTGTTATCCTGGCCATCCCAAAGCTTCACCCCATCGTTGTCCGTTGCAGCCCGCCACCAGGTAAAACGCAGCGGCTCGGCCAGCAGGTTACCTCTCCCAGCAAGTCCGACATAGGCAAGCTCGCCACTTGAACGGTTCCATTCGAACTCCTGTCCTCCTCCCGCCAAACGAACGCCGGTCTCCGTTTCAGTGATCGCCGGCTCAACCGGGCTCAGGGAGCCGACAGTCACCAGTTCATGCGCTTTCAATTCGAAATGCTCCCAGGCCACTTCATGCCCAGCCTCAAGCAAGCCTGTTGCCGACTTCGAGCAAATGGAAACGTGCAACCCGAGCACATCCCCGTCATAGCCATCGATCAAGCCGGCATCGACGGAAAGGTCGAAGACCCGGCTTTCTCCGGCCGCAATCCCAGACAGATCCAGCTCACCGGCAGCCAGAACCACCCCATCTCCAAGCAGCTCCCAGGAACCGGTCAAGTAGTCCAGAGTCCGGAAATCATGCTTGGAGCACAGCTCCAGCCGTATGCCTTCACCCTCGACCCGGCTCACCTTGACCGGCTGTGCCAGCTTCTTGAATTCGTACAGACCCGGATGTGCCTCCCGGTCCGGCCAGACCAATCCATCCGCCACAAAGTTCGCGTCGTGCGGACTCTCTCCATAGTCGCCGCCGTAAGTCCAGTAGTCCTTCCCATTTTCGGCGGTTTCCTTCAGGCCGTGATCGAGCCACTCCCAGATGAAGCCGCCCTGCAGCCCCTTGTATTTCTCGAAGAGATCGTAGTATTCCTTCAGACAGCCATTGCTGTTGCCCATCGCATGCGAGTACTCGCACATGATAAGGGGACGGGACTCCTCCACACTTTCGATCCAGTCGATCAACTCTTGGTGCCAGGGATACATCGGGCAAATCACATCCGTTGAGGCATGCCCGCCCTCCCAGGTCAGCCCGCTTTGGCCACGCGAAATTGCCCCTTCGTAATGCAGGATTCGGCTGGGATCATAGTGACGGATCCAGCCCGCCATGGCGTCGTGATTGGCCCCGTAACCGGATTCGTTCCCCAGCGACCACATGATGATCGAAGGGTGATTCTTATCCCGCATGACCATGCGCATACCGCGCTCCACATAAGCATTCAAATAGCGCTTGTCCTGACAGATCTGGTTATGGAAGTCATGCGACTCGATATTGGCCTCATCGATCACATAAAAGCCGTATTCATCACACAAGTCATAGAACAGCGGATCGTTGGGATAGTGCGAGGTACGGATCGCATTCACGTTGAACGCCTTCATCACTTCGAGATCCTTTCGGATATCCGCTTCCGTCACGCAATTGCCTCCGGTGTCAGAGTGGTCGTGGCGATTCACCCCGTTAAACAAGACGGCCTTGCCGTTGATCAGCAGCTCGCGGTCCTTGATTTCCACCCGGCGGAACCCGATCCAGACGGCCGTACTTTCCACCACATTGCCCGATGGATCACGCAGACTGACAAGTAAACGGTAGCGCGTAGGGATTTCCGAGGACCAAGCTTGGACCTCAGGCAAAGTACGCTCCACACGACAACCCACCCGCGGCCAATGAACCAACACTGCACGCTCCGTCACAACCTCTTCCTCGCCGGGCTCCAGTAACGACTGGCCTTCCGAATCCAGGATCTGCCAGACCACCTGCCAGCCGGACTCGAGACAATTGCCCATACCAACACGCACCTGCATGTCCAATTTGCCCGATCCCGTTTCGGGATCAAAGTCAGCGATCGCCTTAATGTCTTCCAGATAGACCCGTCCGGTCGAATACAGGTACACCTCACGGTGAATGCCTCCCATACGCCATTGGTCCTGGTCCTCGACATAGCTGGCGTCACTGTACTGGACCACGACCGCCGTAATCCGGTTCTCCCCGGCCCAGTCGATCCGTTCAGTTATATCGTACTCCGAGGGGAGGCGGGAATCCTTGTTCAACCCAACAAACTCTCCGTTCAGGTAAAGCTGCAACACACCGTCCACACCACCAAAATGCAGGATCACACGACGCCCCTGCCAGCTATCATCCACCTTGAAAGTCCGACTGTACACGCCCGTGGGATTCCGCTCCGGGGAAAAAGGCGGCTCCCCCGCGAAAGGCATCTTCACATTCGTATAGTGCGGATAGCTGTATCCCTGCATGGGCCAGAGGCTCGGAACCGGCATATCCGCCCAATCGTCGGAGGCCGTCTCCATCCCGGCAATCGCCTCCGGCAAATCGGCCGGATTCTCCCGGTAAAGGAAACGCCAGGTACCATCCAGGGAGACCCACCAGGGAGATGCTTCACGCGGCTGGCCCAAGGCCGCTTCCGGTGTCGGAAAAGAATAATACGTGGCCCGCATCGGCAGACGGTTGATGCCGGTTAATTCGGGCTGCTCGAATGTTTTACCTAAGATACGATCGATTGGGCTTAAAGACATGCCCCTATCATAGCGCAAAGCTGCCGGATTAGAAATGGACAAAATGACCAGTTGCATGTCATATTTGATTAAGTTTCATGAATCTAGACCAATGGGATCAAAGCAAGACCGTGTACCGGAATTTCTCCGGCTCGGAGCCCGACTACAGCCTCAGCTGTGGCTTTCTCAAAAAGTCAGGCATCACCACGGACATCGTCAATGAGCGCTACTTCCGCCTGACGATGGTCTACGTGCTACGGGGGCGGGGAAGCTACGAAGACGAAACCGGACTTCGCTGTGACTTGCGAGCCGGAGACCTGTTCTTTCGCTACCCCGACCGCCATCACAGCAGTTGGATCGTTCCGGATAGCGACTGGCTGGAATGCTTCGTTTCCGTACGCGCCGAATGGTACCGCCTGCTCAACCGTATCGGCCTGCTCAAGACCGACAAGATCCGCTGGCACATGGGCCTCCAGCCGCAAATACCGAAACGGATTGAAAAACTCATGCGGCAATTGCAGAACGACGACACTCCGCGGACCAACAATCAAATCGAATTCGAGATCGTCGGCTTGATTCGGGAGCTACTGGAAGAACATCCGGAATCCTACGAAATCAGCCCCAAGCATCTGAAACAACTGGAATGGGCACGTCTGCAAATACGCAATACGGCCACTCAGGACATCGACCTGGAAAGCACGCTCAAAGGGGCCGGCCTCAGCTATTCCCGCCTGCGCAGCCTGTTTCGCAAGGCCTATGGGCTGAGCCCGGGAGATTACCGGATACAGGTGCGAATCGAGCAAGCCTGCGCCCTGCTGGAAAGCAGCCAACTCAGCATTCAGGAGATCGCGGACCGGCTGGGCTATGTGGATGCCTTCGCCTTTTCCAAACAATTCAAACAGCGCATCGGCCACGCCCCGACCCAATTCAGAAACCGACGGGGTCCGGCCTATTCCACCTGACCGTAGGTACCACTGTTTTGCTCCGCCAGCTTCTTGAGGAAGCCGCGCCCATCCTTACTCTTATAAGACAGGGTGTTGATCGGAATGTTTTTCCCCTTCTGCAGGTCTGCCACAAATTCATACAGGTCGATCGTCTTGCCTTTATTGTCCTTCACTGCGGTGGGCTCGCCATCGGATAGCAAGATAATCAACTTCGGGCGCTTTTTAATCGCGGCCTCCAGAGCCAGGTCCATCCGGGTGTTCTGGTGGATCCCCTTGTTATAGCCCTTCCAGTACTTCCCGTCCGGTTTCTTCCCCTGCTTGCGCAGCTCTTTAGCCGGGTCCATATCCTCCAGCCAGCGTTCCGCCATTTCGATCGTCTCAGGCGTCACCGGTTGAAAGGAACTGCGGAAGCTGTCCGTTTCCTTGGCAAAGGCGATGATGTTGAAGCTGCCGAAGCCTTCCATGTTCTTCAGCGTCTTGAGAATTTCGTCGGCGACAGCCTTGAAGCCGTCGATTCCGCGGCTGCCCATGACCATACTGCCGGAGATATCGACGATGAACATGGTATCCTCGGCATCGTCGCCCATCTTCTTACCGAAAAACTCGAAGCTGCTCATGACCATGTCCCGGATCTGTGTACCGGCTCCGGTGCCGAAGCCGCCGGCGCCCCGTCCGTAGGAGGAAGCCGCATCGATATTCACATCGATGTTCAGGGCGGGGATGGAGACATCGGGCGAGTCCACGGTGATCGGGTTCGGCCTCGGGGGCGAGCTGGACTGGGTGCGCTGCTCGAGGTTGACCACGTATTCGGGCTCCTGCTGGGGAGCCTGTTCGATGGGCGGGGCCTCGAAGGTTTGTTCTTCGCGCACGACCGCCTCGACGATCTTAAAGGCGCCGAAGATGAGCAGGGCGACCACGTGCAGTCCCACGCTGATACCGATCACCAGCGTCAGGGCCTTGTTTCTGGAAAAGGAGTTCGCTACATTCATGGGGTCTTCTAGAAGTTGCCGAAGGAGACGAACTTGATCCCTGCGGCCGCGCAGGCATCGAGCACTTCGATGGATTTAAAATGGGGGGAGAGCGGGTCGGCCACGATCACAACGACCGTCTTCTGGTCCATCCGGTCGGCCGTGCCCTTGACCCGGGTCAGCGTCGCGATCAGCCCGTACAGGGTGATCCGCTCTGCCGGGCTGGCGATCAGGCTGCCGTTGAACAGCACGCTGCCGTCCGGCAGCACGTCGATGGTGTGCCGGCTGGGCAGCTCCTCGGTCGGCTTGGCCTTCGTGTCCGTGGGCAGCTGGATGCCGAGGTCCGCCTCCTCCTTCACGATCGTGGTGGTGACCATGAAGAAGATCAGCAGCAAGAAGACCACGTCGATCATCGGCGTTAAGTCGGGCTTGGTCTTCTCTGAAAAAATTTGTTCCGCTTGCATAAGTGCTACTGGCTACTTGTCGCTCTGGTAGGCGGCAAAAACGATATTGGACAGCCCGACGGACGCACAGGCCTGCATCACGTCGTTGACATACTGGTGCTCGGTCGCGCTGTCCGCGCGAAGGAACACACGCACCGAGGGGTCCGACTCGAACTCCCGAGCGAGCACCTCGGTCAACTCGTCGAGCGTAACCGCGTAGACCCCCGAGTAGATCGACCCGTCACGCATCACCGTGATCGTTGTGCGCTCCCCGAACTCTTCGGGGATCGTCGAGTTCAGCGCGACCGGCATGTTGATCGGCACCTTCTCCGCGGTGATCATGCTCGCCACCGTCATGAAGAAGACGATCAAAAGGAAGACGATGTCGATCATCGGGGTCAGATCGACGTCCCCCTCACCCTCGTCTGGTTTCCAGAGTTTCATGGGGATCAGTTCGTATCAGGTTAGCGGATACGGTTTTGGCCGGCTCGGATCAGGTCTCCGTACAGGCGCCCCAGCACGAGGTTCACCTCAGCGACGATCTTGCCGTACTTGTTACGGAAGAAGAAAAAGAAGAACATCGCGGGGATCGCGATCGTCATGCCCGAGGCCGTGGTTATCAGCGCTTCGGAGATATTGTCGGCCAACAGCTCCGGCTTGCCCATCCCTTGTGCGGCGATCGAGTTGAAGGCTTTCACCATACCCGAGACCGTGCCGAGCAGCCCCACCATCGGCGCGAGCGCGGCGATCATCGACAGGTAGTTCACGATCACGTAGGCGCCGGACAGTTCCTTCGAGGAGGCGTTCTCGAAGGCCTTCTCCACCGCGTCCGGCACGAAGGTGCCCTTCTGGATCTGGTCCAGGCCGTGGTTGAAGGTGTTCGTCACAGGACCCGGGTTCTGCTTGCAGATCTCGTGCGCCTTCCCGATGTCCATCGAGCTGACCGCCTGGTCCAGCTGGTCCACAACCGAGTCGTCGATGAAGTTCTTGCGCCGGATCACCATGAAGTTGAAGACGGCAAAACCGAAGGTCCCCACCGACAGCACGCCGAGCGGGATCATCGCCCAGCCGCCGGCGAACACCATGTCCAGCAGGGTCTTGTCATCGGACGGGGTCAACTCGGCCAGCTCCGTGTCCGCGGCCTGCTGGGCCATCAACGGGGTGCTCTGCGCGAGGAAGAAGACTGCGGCTCCACAAAAGAGCGATTTGAGTAAGCGTGTTTTCATAACTGTTTGAGGTCTGGGATTGGATGATTGTTTAGATGCGTTCGGTCTCGGTCTCGCCCGACTCGCTGCGGCTCTTCGCCAGCCAGGGGTTCTCCGGATAGAAGATTTCAAATTCGCGGAGCAGGCGCGCGGAGGCCTCCTCCTGGCCGCTGCCCCGGTAGGCCCGGATCAACAGGTAGTACAGCTCCGGCTTGTAGCTGGCCTCCACCGAGGTCAGCACCATCGCACGCGAGAGGTAGCGAAGCCCCTCCCGCAGGTTGTCCTCCGCAAGGCCCGTGCGTCCGCGCGCCAGGCAGTAGGTCACGAAGTTCTCGTCCCCGCGCTCCAAATCGTCCAGCTCGCCGAGGATGTCACGGGCCTGCGCCGGGTTGCCCGAGACCGCGCTGCTGTAGCCCGCCCACAGCAGACTGCGCTGACGCAGCACCGTGTCCGCCGAATCCACCAAGGTGCCGTACACCTTAAGGCTCAGTGCATGCTCACCCGCCGTGCGCAGCGCGTCGGCCGCACGGAACGCGATGTCCGCAAAGCCGTCTTCCGGAAGCGACACCATCAGACGCGAGAGCAGGCCCTCCACCGCCGGAAAGCGTCCCTGCTCGATACAGTCGAACAGCAGCTCCTCGGCGAGCTTCGAAAAGTCCTCCGAGACCGATTCAAAGGGGATCTTCATCGACACCTGCACCGCCTTGTCCGTCTGCCCGCCCAGTACCAGCGCCTTGTAGTAGGCCAGGCAGATCGGATGCAGGTTCGTTTGACGCGCATTGATGCGAAGGAAGGGCATCATCGGTCCGGCCAGAGGGTCGAGCACCTGGACAATCGGGCCGTAGTCCCCACGGCTGGCCGCCAGCACCGCATCGTTGTAACCGTCCGGCACAGCCACCGATAGACGAAGCCCGTCGCTGTCCAGCGGCACGATCACCTCCGCGCCCGGCATGTTCGGGAACGAGATCAGCAGCTGTCCTTCGTCCATGCCCATGAGCAGTTGCTCGTTGTTGTTGATGTCACGGATCGGCACGGGACGGGGCAGCTTGAAGGTCTCCGCCGCGGCCGCGGGTGCCTGCAACTGAGGCAGCTCCAGATCCGCCGACTGTAGCAGAACCGTGGATACAAGTAAGCCGCCGAGAAGGACCAACGGACGGGACATGTGCTTATGGATTTTAAAGTGCATACTTCTCCTTGATCAGTTCATAGGCCTGCGTCTGCGAGAGCACCGAGGCACGCGTTTTGTACTCTTCCAGCAGCTGCTGGACGCTTTCCGTCTCGCCCATCTGCTCGAGCGTGAGCAGGTCGTAGTAATACGCCCACGAGACCGTCTCCGCGTAGCCGCCGTAGGCCACGATCAGGCGCTCGAAGAACCCGTGCGCCTCCGCCCACTGCTGCTCGCGCCGGTAGGCCAGGCCGATCTCAAGGTGCGCCTTGGCGTGGTCCAGCCCGCGCCACAGCGGGTTGCGCAGGATCATTCCCAGCACCTCGATCGCCTTTGCGTCCTGTCCGAGCTCCGAGAGGATACGTCCCTGCATCAGGTACGGGCCCGCATCCGTGACACGGCGCGGGTAACGCTCGGTGATCAGGTTGTAGTACACGAGCGCCTCCTCCCAGCTGGACTTCGCCCCGCTCGACTCCGCCTGCGCGATCGCGATTTCACCCAGCCCGCTCAGCGCATCGTACACCGAGTCCGAGAAAGGATGCTTCTCGCGCACCAGTTGGTAAATCTCCTTCGCGCGCTCCGGATCGCTCTGCTGACGGCGTTTCCCTTCCGCGATCAGCACCGAAGGCGGCGCACGAAGCAGCTCCTCCTCACTGTACTCGTAGCGGGCCGATTCCTCGCCGAGCTGCTGCAGCCCAAGCCGCACCCGCATCGCCAGCACTTCCTTGCCCGAGGACAGCGCCTCCTGCAGCAGACCGCCGAACAGTGCCTGCGTGTCATACGGCAGCAGCACCGACTGCTTTTCCAAATATTCCTCTTTGAGTGTCTGCAGCTCCGAGCGCACCATCTCCGCGCTCACCACCAGCCCCTTCGGCTGCACCGAGGTCCCGGACGCCGGGTTGCTTTCCACCTGCGTCTCCATCAGCTTCGAGCGGAACCCGCGGTCACGCACCAGGCGGTACGACAGCGACGGGTCGATGTCACGGCCCTCCTCGCTTTGCAGGTACTGGTACTGGTACGCGCGGTCGCTCAGGAAGTTGCGCCGGTACGCATCGTCATCGAGCATCGCGTTCAAAAGCTTCAGGCTCGCCTCATAGGTGCGCATGTAACGCCCGTAGTCCTTCACATAGCTGACGATCAGCTTGTCCACCGAGTACCGCTTCAGGTCGTTGCCCAGCTGCTCGATCGCGCGGTAGTGCAGCTTGAAGCGCTCGTCCGGCTGGCCCGCGCGGTCGTAGATCATACCCACACGCTCGTAGGCCTCCGCCAGCTGACCACGATCCCCGTAGCGGTCCACGTAGCTGCTCAGCACCGCGATCGCTTCATCCACCTTCCGGTCCGACTCCAGCACCTCGCTCAGTGCAAAGGTCGCCTTCGCCACAAACATCTCGTTGTCCGTAAATGCCTCCACCTTGCGGTAGTGATCCGCCGCCACCGCGTAGGCCCCGCGGTCACGCGTCAGGTCACCCAGGTACAGCTCCGCTTCGCCGCGCAGGTGGCTTTCAGGGTATTCCCCGACGAACTTCTCGAACTGAGCCTCGGACTCGCCGAACTTCTGCTCCCCGTACAGGCTGATCGCGTAGCGGTACGACACGTCCTCGTAGTAAATGCTCCGTGCGCTGTGCTGCTGCAGGAACCGCCCGAAGGTCTCGCTCGCTTTCGGGTAGTCCGCCAAGAGCAGCAACGACAGCCCGTGCCAGTAGCTGCCCGTCTGGTTCAGCAAAGAACGGTCGTTGCCGAACCGCCTCGTGATCGCCCCCATGTAGTCACGCAGCTGCAGGTACTGCGAGTGACGCATGAAGTACGCCCCCACATAGTTCAAAAGCTGCGCGCCCACCTCGAAGTTCTCCGGCGCCTTCAAATAGTCGTTCGCCAGCGCCAGCAGCTCCTCTCCGCGGTCACGCTCGAACAAAAAGCCCGCCAGACCCAAAATCACAGGCCCGCGGAACTTCTGGTACGCATCCTTGCCCAGGTACTCCTTCGCCAGTTGCTCGAGCATCGCGTAGTCCGACAACTCCTTCGCTTCCGAGAACGCCGTAAACAAAAAGTCCTCCGCCTGTTCGTGCTCAGGGTGATCCTCGTACAGGTGGTAGAACGCCCACAGCGATTCCCACTGACGCTTCGTCTCCTGGTACACCCGCGCGATGCGCCAGTTCATGTCCACGTCGTACTCCCGGATCTCACGCACACCCTTCAGGTTTGCTTCCGACCGCTTGAGCTGGCCGTCCACGATCGTGTACTGGTCGCTGTCGGGACTCAGGTTACGAAGGCGCTGCTTTAAGTCGTACACCAGCCCCGCGTAGTACTCGATGATCGCAGAGCGCGGCTTCACGAAGGTGTACAGCAGCACCGCACGGTCGTAGTCCTTCGCCTCGAACAGCTTGTCGCCCTCCTTCAAGAGCGTAATGTTGAACTTCGGGTCGAAGATCGCCTCGTAGTTGCCGGTCAAATACCGCAGGTACGGTACGATCTTTTCGGACTCGCCATTCGCGAGGTAGCCCTGAAGCAACCACGACGCCGCTGCCGCACGAAGCTCCGGGTCCAGCACCGACACGCTGAACACCTCCTGGAAGATCGGGATCCCCTCTCCCGCGCGGTCCGTGCGGATGTACAGACGGCACAGCTTGTCCCGCGCTTCCGTGCGGAGCGCCGCGTTCATGCTCCGGCGGTACAGCTCCGTGTACTGGCCGATCGCACCTTCGAAGTTTTCGCGGTCCTCGTACGCGCCCCCCAAATTGAAGCGTACGAAGTCCCGGCGGTTCCCCTGTGGAAACTCGCTGAGGTAACGCTCGTAGTTCTCCACCGCCTTATCCAGCAAGGCTTCGTCCTGCGTCTCGCTGTACTCGTCCTGATACGACAGCGCCAGCAGGAAGATGTAGTTCTCACTCTCAGGCGTACCCGTCTTGCGCTTTAACAACTCCGCGATCACGGGACGGATCGCCGACAGCTTCCCAGACAGGCCCGCCTGCAACTCGTTTAACAACTGCTGCTCCGGACGGTCTTCCAGCTTCGACTGGGCCGACAGCGGGCTCAGCCCTGAGAATAGAATCGAAAAGACGACTGCGGCTAACGCAGCCGCTCGGGAGAATAGCGTCATGCTATCAGATGGTGGGGGTATTCGCATAGGATGCGGCAATGGATTACCAAGAAACTTAAGGTTCTAAAAAAAACCGGATTCTCAAATTCTAAACGAGCATAAATTCCGGCGACACACTTTGTATAAAAGCTATTGCAGCCTGCGATTTTGAGACAACAAATGCGAAAACAAAGTTTCCCGAACCCCCTTAAACACTTGGAATTACGCCCACATGGCCAGCAAATGGAAATATGTAAAACCCTCTAAACAATTGATTAATCACATATCTACTATTCCAATTACAAAGTTCCGATTAACCTATTAAACAAATATAGTAATAGAAAAATCTAAATACCGTAAGCCCCAGCGATTCGCTCTGGGAAGCATTTTGAGCAAACTGTTGCGCACCCTAGGTATTGCGACCTCAAAGCACCCGAATCGAGCATTCAGGAACCCCTCAGAGAGCATTTGCTAGGCTAAAACCAAGCCGAGCGAGAAGAGTACGCCATAGAGTGCCACCACTTGCCCGGAAGCCTTGAGAGCCCCAAGAAAGTCGCACGGTCCGTTCAAATCTGGCAGACGGATCGCCTGCCGGAATCCCAGCGCGACCGGAACGAGCGATGGCAACAAGTACCACCCGTAGCCACGGAGAATGAACCAAAACACCACCGAACCGGCAAAAAGTGAAGAGGCTGCGTACTGCCGAAGCGCCCATCGCCGACCCAGTTTCACGACAAGAGTACGCTTCCCCGCCTGCCGGTCCTCATCCAGATCCCGGTAATTATTCACGATCAGAATGTTGTTCACGAGCAAACCACAGCCCAATCCCAGAAGGAAGACATCGAGCGTGAATCCACCCGTTTGAACATAGTAGGTGCAACCGACGGCGATCAGGCCGAAAAAGAGAACGACAAAGAGATCTCCCAGTCCGTTATAGGCCAAGGGGTAAGGCCCACCGGTATACAACCAGGCGCAGGTCACCGAAGACACACCCACCGCAAGCAACCACCACCCGCCAAAGGGGATTAATGCAAGGCCGAGACAGAATGCGACCGCAAGCGTCACGATCGTCACCCGCTTCATCGTCGCGGGTGTCACCAAACCGGAAGCAACAGCGCGCTGGGGACCAATCCGTGCATTCGTATCGGTACCTTTGATCCCATCCAGGTAGTCGTTGGCGAAATTCGTCCCGATCTGGATCAGCAAGGCGAAAGCCAGACAGATCAAAGCCGCCCGCCAGTCGAAGCCGCCATCCGCCTTCGCCAGCGCTGAAGCCAGCAAAACCGGAGCCAGCGCAGCAGGCAGGGTTTTGGGACGCGTGGCCTCCAACCAGACATGAAGATTGTTCATAAGCACTCATCAGAACTGTTGAACCGAAGGGAGCCAAGCGCATTTGCACTGGGAGCGGAGGCGAAGTATGGTAAACCATGGCACCTTATCCGGAAGCAGTTAAGCTCGCCCGGGGAATCAGGGATCCCCGGGTAAGAGAGGCCTTTTGCCGCGTCGACCGCTCCCGCTTTGTGCCAGCCACACTTCAGTCGGCCGCCTGGGAGGACCACCCCTTGCCCATTGGTGACAATGCTACGATCTCCCAGCCAAGCCTGGTCGCAGAAATGAGCGCCTGGTTGTCAACCACCCCATCCGCGCGGGTCCTTGAAATCGGGACAGGCTCCGGCTATCAGACCGCCATACTGGCCGGGCTCTGCGCTGAAATCTACACTATGGAGCTCAACCCCGATCTGGCACGGACCGCCCGAGCCAGGCTGGAAGCGCTCGGCTTCCAAAACATCCACTACAAAGCCGGAGACGGGGCAAAAGGCTGGCCTGAAGCAGCGCCCTTCGACCGGATCATTGCTACGGTCGCCTTTCCCGGCAAGCCGCAAGCCCTGCTGGACCAACTGGAGGACAGCGGCATCGCGCTCGTACCGGTCGGACCGGACGGTGGCACACAATCCCTTATGCGCTATCGCCAAGTCCAACAGAGCTACCGAAGCGAAGCAATTATTCCGGTTCGCTTCCTGAGCCTGCGGTAGCCCGGCGGTTCACACTGAACACGACCTTGTTGTAGAAGAACCCAATACCGATCAAAGCCATCCCAAGCCCGAGAAAAGACAGCACCCGGAACAGTCCTTCCAACTCGGACGCATCCACGAGAAAGACCTTGGCCACAGTTATGAGCAAGAGGATCAGCGAACCGAGGTGAATCACTTGCTGCGCGCGCCACAATCCAATCGTCTGATAGACCACCGCCAGCAACAGCCAGACCACGGAATAGGCATAAAGCTCCGTACTTTGAGCCCGGAAACTGAAGAGGTAGCGGCCCCCGAAATAGTCCTGCACCAGGAAAGTGCACCAGACAAAACCAAGCAGCATCGCACAGATCTGATAGAACGCCCGGAGTTTTTCCGCTTCATTCCGTGCGGCGAGCCAGGCCGCCACAAAACAGGCGAAAAACGGCAGTCCGAACTGCCAGAACAAGGCATTCATAAAGAACGAAGGACCACTCGCACCTTTGTCACATAGGTGCAGCCAGACCACCCGCAAGAGAAACAAGAGTGCCAAGAAGAGACTTGCCGGCCCGGCCCCATGCACCCGGTGCTTCGCCGCAAGAAAGGAGACGGCGAGGACTGCCAGCACAGACGTCAGCAAACCTTCCACCGTCATCCGGGTCAGATGTCCATGCAAGAAGCTTGTATCCAGAAACTGGAAAGCAGCCGTGAGGGCAAAGAGCGCACACAACCCCGCCCACCATGCCACCAGACGCGATAGCTGCAATTGCTGCCAGTGCAGATGAAAGGTCTTGAAACCCGCGAGCCCCAAAGCCGCCCCCATCAACCAGGACAGGCAGGTCGCTCCCGACACGACCTCCGCCAGCGGTTCATCCAGACGAAAGAAATAGACTCCCAGACTCATCATCGAAAGCAGCATCACGATCGACCAGGCCAGTCCCATGACCCCCAGCACGAGTTCAACCCGGCTGATCTTGCGCAACTTCCAGTAAACACCCGCCAGTCCGAAAAGAACGGCCAGACCATGTGGCAGGTAAGCCTCCGGCAAAAAGGCCCAAAGCCCAAAAGCCATCAAAAAGACCGAGAACGACTGATATTCCCCGAAGGCCGCCTTTCCGTCCGTCGCACGACGCAAGACATGCTCCCCTGCCAATGCGAGCAAGAGCGCAGACACAAAGGACATTACCAGCCAGCTTCCCCCGGGCCAGGCGGCCTCCGCAGGAAGTAGGCTGGCCTCCCGAAGATAGAGAACAGGCGCCGGCCAGATCAGGGCGAGCATGGACAAGGCACGCCAATGGATCGGATAGTCCGAACGCAGCCCTTTGAAGTGAGCCACGGCGGCAAAGACAAGACTCAAGCCCAGGGGCCAGAGCATCCAGGGACTCGTCGCGGGATTCAGATTGAACAGACTTGCGGAAACCATGGCCAACAAGCCCAGCCAGGACGCCCAAAGGTATTCGCGCTCACGTAAGACCGCCAAACAAAGCGCGCCCAGGCTCAGGACCGAACAGAAAGCCATGTCGACATGCCCGAAACCGCCCATCCACGCGAGCAGAAGTGCCTGAAAGACGCCGCCCCCCCAAACCAGCAGGCGCACCAGCACCAGCATCGCACGATTCAGCTCAGACAGTTGACGCTCTTCAGAAAACAACGCCCAACCGCCGTTGATGAGACAGAGCCCCAGAAGGAAGAACATCAAGCCGTCCGGCTGCACCCCTCCGCCGGCCCAATGCCCAAGAAGGATGAAAAGCGTCCATGCATACGCAGCCACAATCGAAAACAGCCATAGCCCCCACCAACCGCGCCGCACACATAAAAACTGCGCCGCCGAATAGAGCAGAAAAAGATAGGCCAACAGCGAAACACTCTCCAGGTCCCCGGTATGCATCAACCAGGGAGTGAGGAAACCTCCGAGCAAGGCCATCAGGGCGATAGGCGCGCCGTTCTTCAATGACAAGAGGACGGCCAGAACGGTGACCGACAACATGCAGATGAATCCCGCCCCCGTACCCAGAAAACCGTGCAAGTGCACGGCCGCATAGGAGGCGAAATACAGGCAGGCCACACCCGCCCCCGACAAGGCCTGTCCGATGCGCTCGTTTGCTTGAAACTTCGATTTGAGGCTGATCACAAAACCCGACACGCATAGCGAGAGGCCAAACACAGTGGTGATCCATAAGCGTACAAGAGGCGTCATCCACCCGGACTCGATCGAGTACTTCACCATATAGAAGCCGGCCATCAGCAATGCAACCGCCCCAACCCAGACCGCAAGCTTGCTGAACCAGTCACGGTTCGCGGCATCCTCACTCACTGTTGAGGTGGCGGGAAGCGGCGGCAGCTCCGGCTTTTCCTCCAAAACAGGCGGACGAGGGGCCGGCTTCGGGATCGGAGGAGGCGCCGCCGCCGGAATAACGAGCCGACCTTTCGGTTCCGTCGGCGCCGGCTCCGGCTCCGGCACTTTCTCAGTGACCGCTTCAGTTTTCGCCTCAACCACCGACGCGACCGAGGCTCGCTTGAGCTCAGCCAACTCGGAACGAAGCCGATCAAGTTCCTGCTTCCGGTGCATCAGCTTCACCGTATTAACCCAAGGCAGAATGAGCGCAGCCAACAAAGCCAACACAAAAAGCAGTCCGATCGCTTCCATAATAACGCTTTTGATAATTAATCTTGAACATTGTTCAATATTATTTTGAATATCGTTCACAATATGGCACGAAGAAAAGATCATACCCGCGAAGAACTGACAGAACTGGCCGTAGAAAGCGGACGCGAACTGGTACGCAAGGAGGGCCCGGAGGGCTTGACCGCCAGAAAAGTCGCGAGCGCGATGGGCTACACGGCCGGCACACTCTACAATCTCTTCGAGAACATCGACGGCTTGGCGACCGCGATCAACAGCCGCACCCTGAGGGAGTTTGCGGAAACAATTCGCGAGATTCTTTCAAGGTACAAGAAACCAAGGAGGCGCATCGACGTCATCTGCTCGGCCTACCTGCAACTCCACCGCGAAGAGCCGCACTTGTGGACTCTCCTCTTCGCCACGCCGCTGAAGGACAGGAACGACGAATATGGCCAAGCGGTCCATGCAGTCTTCGACCAGGTAGTGGAAGCCATTCTGCCGCTAAGCGGCCGCATCGACAATGCACGAAAAGACGCCAAGATCATTTGGGCCACACTTCACGGCACTTGCCTGCTCAACCAGAACGGCAAGCTCGACATCACAGAGGCGGACCCGCCCGAATTGCTGATCAAGCGCTTTCTCGATCAAATTTACCCACGTTGAGGCAAGCACCCCGCTGAGCACGCTTGAGAAACATGAGAACAACCCTTATCCTAATTATCCTTTGCATGGTAGGCGCGACTCCAATCCCCACAATACCGACAGCCCACCAAACCGAAACGGTCGTACTCCTGCATGGCCTGATTCGGAAGCCCGGGTCGATGAAAAAGATGCAACTGGCCCTGGAAGCCGAAGGCTATCGTGTGCTCAATATCGGCTATCCCTCCCGCAAGCATGACATTGAAACGCTCAGCGCCATGGTGCGCGCCCGGATCGCGGAGAAAACTGTAAACGATGAGGAAGTACACTTCGTCACCCACTCCATGGGAGGCATCCTGGTACGGACCTTCCAGTCCAAGCAACCGCTCCCCAACATCGGTCGCGTGGTGATGCTCAGCCCACCGAACCAGGGCAGCGAAGTCGTCGATCGCTTGGGCAAACTACGCGGGTTTCACTGGGTCAACGGACCTGCGGGCACACAACTCGGCACTGGCCCGAAGGAGTACCTCGCACAACTCGGCCCGGTTCCGTTTGAATGCGGGGTCATCACCGGCGACCGGAGCATCAACTGGATTAATTCGCTGATGATCGAGGGGCCCGACGACGGAAAGGTGTCCACCGAACGTGCCAAAGTCGACGGCATGCAGGATTACAAGGTACTACATGCAACCCATCCGATGATCATGAAAAAGGCCGAAACCATTCGCGAGGTGCTTGCCTTCCTCAAACACGGCCGCTTCCGCAGCGACACCTAGTTCAAGCTCGCTTCAACCCGCTTGAAGAATTTGGCCTCCGCTTCTGTCTTGCCGTCCGACTGGAACAATTTGTTGAGCAACTCGAGCGCACGCTCGCGCGAAGCTTTCGATTTCAGCCGTTGCGCCGCGAAGTCGACGAACTCGCGAGTCGAATCCTCGCAGGACAAGGCTCCGTAGACACGGTTCGTGGCATTACAGGCGTAAAAGTCTACCGCCGTGCCGGACTCCCAACCGAGAGAGTCGGTCAGGCCGTCAAACTCGTGCGACTCACGCAGTGAAAGATGGCTGTCGACATAAACAGCCATGATCAACAGATCGACAATCGCTTCGCGCTCCGTTTGCTCCAAGGCTCCGTGCAGGGAAGATCCCCGCTCGGAAGTGAACAGTTTTTCGATGAATTTCATGGGGTGATACTGATAAGGGGGGCCGGAGCCCCAGGGGATTAATGCTTTTCGGATGACTCCGGATTGACGTCCGGGGCATCCGCGGCGGCCGGCTTGGCCGCAATTTTGCCCAGATACTCGGGCAGTTCGATGCCGGCATTTTTCGTAATTTCATGCAGCGGCGGAAGGGATCCGACCATGCCGGAAAGGAAGTCGGCCGTACTGCCTTTTCCATCCTTCCCCGCGCCGTTGTCCCAAACTGTAATCTTGTCGATCTTGAGGTTCGAAATCGCCTTGGCCTGTTCTTCCACGAGCTTCGGCATTTGCTCGATCAGCAGCAGCAAGGTGGCCAGCTGCTTGTCGTTGCCGGCGGAATTCACGATGTCCGTAAAGCCCTTGGCCTTCTTCGTCAGAACCTGCTCCACACCCTCCGCTTCAGCCAGCAACTTGAGTCGTTGGCCGTCCGCTTCAGCTGTCAACTTGAAGCGCAAGCCGTCCGCCTCGGCCTGCTTCACCGCCTTGAGACCATCCGCTTCGGCCTGCTTTTCGAGGCGAACCGCATCGGCTTCACCCTGCTGGGTCCGACGGATCGATTCGGCACGCGCTTCCGCATCGACAATGGCCTTTTCCTTGGCGATCTCGGCCGGCACCACGATGTTGGCCTGCTGCGTCGCTTTCTCGCGCTTGGCACGTTCCACTTCCGAGGCCTGCTCTGCCGAGTAGGCTTCCTGCAGCGCTTGAGCCGCTTTGACCTTTTCGGCAGCTGAGGCGGCACGTTCCGCTTCGGCTTCCTTCATCCGGCGCTCGGCATTCGAATTGGCAATCTCGACCGTAGCGGTGTTTTCCCCGTCCGTGGCCTTGGCGTTGGCATCCGCCACGCGCACCCGTTGGTCACGCGCCGCTTCCGCCGCACCGATCTCACCATCGCGCTGGGCCTGGGCCACCTTGACCTTTGCCTCCGCAATCGCTTTCGAGGCGGCTTCCTGCCCCAACGCATCGATATAGCCGGACTCGTCGGTAATATCCTGGATATTCACGTTGATCAGGCGAAGCCCGACCTTTTTGAGTTCTACCTCGACCCCGGTCGAAATGTTGGCGATCAACTTGTCCCGGTCCGCATTGATTTCCTCAATGTCCATGGTCGCAATCACCACACGCATCTGGCCGAAGATAATATCCTTCGCCAGCTCCTTGACCTCCGACAAACCCAGCCCCAGCATCCGCTCGGCCGCGTTTTCCATGATGCCCGGCTCGGTCGAAATACCGACCGTGAAAGTCGACGGGGTATTCACCCGGATGTTCTGCTTGGACAGGGCGCCTTCGAGGCGGATGTCAATCGGCAGCGGCGTGAGGTCCAGCCATTGGTAGCCCTGGATCACCGGCCAGATAAATGCCGCCCCACCGTGATAGCAATTCGCCGATTTCCCGCCGGCAACCTTACCGTAAACGACCAGCAAGCGGTCCGACGGGCAGCGCTTGTAGCGCGTTGCAAAAGCAATCGCGGTCGCAAGGAAGAAAAAGATAATAGCACCGGCTGCGATCAGGAGTTCCATATTATAAGTTTGGTTAGCTTGAGTTAGATTGGGTTCGAAAAAATCAGACAGGTTCAACCGTATAGGTATTGGACGCACTCACGGCCGTGATCCGTACGCGCTGCCCCTGCTTCAATGCCCCCGGGCTTTGTTTGCGCGCGGAGGCCGTGATCAGGCGCCCCTGCACCATCACTTCAATCTGGCCGCCACCATCCACATCCGAACCAGGAATGGTCACATAGACGGTCGCCTCCGAGCCGATGGCCTTGCTATAATCCAAGTTCCCGCTGGACTGAAGTTTGAGCAGGCCCCGAAGCATGAACAGCATCGCAAACATCGCCGCGACACCGAAAGCCACTGCCAGTAGCCCCGAGTACAGCACAGACAGGCCGCTCTTGACTGCCGCCACACCAACCCAGCCAAATCCAAGAAAGAAGGCCGCGATTGTCTGTGATGAAAAAAGTCCGATTCCCGTACCGTGGTCCACATCCCCGACATCCACATCAAAGCCGCCATCCACCCCGTCGGTATCGAACCCGATCAGCGTGAGCAACATCTGCAGAAGGACAACCAGCAGGGCAAGAATACCAATGCCATAGAAGACCTTTAATTCAGGGCTTAATTCGGTCCACCAGTCGGTCATAGCTAGGTTAAAGCATTAAGAAAAGCTTAGCTAATGCAAGGCGAACCAATCCAGCAACAACGCTTATTAATGAAGGTTACGCGAGCTAAAACCTAAGCTGAAACTAGGCCTATGGCTAACGCTCCGAAAAACAAGAAAAAAGCGCCACTCAGACGGCCGCAGAATCACGGGCGACGAAGAGCCCGAGACTGGCGGCATAACCATGCAAGCGGGTCTGTCCGCCGAGGACCGGACCGAACTCGCCGTTACAGAACATGCCGATCACCGGCAGTCCCTCATACACATCACGAATCACACTGGCATCGTGGTCCGGCACGCCGAAAAGGGAAGCCCCCCGCCCGATGCAGTTGTACAGGCAGGCACCGTACACGGCCCGCCCCGCCAGCAACTGGGCCTGCCCCTCCAAAAGCATGGAGAACCCCACACTGGCCGCATGCGGGTCCCGGATCTGGAACTGCAGGTTCTGCCCCACCCTCAAGGGGGTCGCAATCGCGACGGCTCCTGACTTCGGATCAATCGCTGCGAGATTACGAACCAGGAAATCACCCGTCCTGAAGTCGGACTTGTATTCATTATGTACCACCCCGATGAAGATGTTGCCACGGGCTTGCTTCTGCTCACGACGTGTCATGCCTTCCAGAGTATCACGAAGCACTTCAAGGATGGGACGATTTCCGATTTGGTGAATGATGTTGTGATCCACCTGCGTAACCGTCCACGGCGTCCCGACCGGCCGGCAGCCCTGGGCCACAAGCGGTTCGATCGTCACCGCCCCCTCCAAGGCCAACGCGACCGCTCCCTCCTCATGTACGATACCGTCACATAAAAGAACGGTCCCCCCCGCTGCCCGCTGAAAAGACGCAAAACCGCCCACAGTCACCTTGCCGCCGGTCGCACGGTCCCAATCCGACAGCCATGCATCACTATTCATGCTCTCCGGATCGGCGAACAACATCCAGGCATTGGCCTGCTCGGAAAAGTCTTGGACGGCAGTTGAAAGCGCCCCCGCCACATCATCACCCTCAAAGAGCGACAAGGGCAAATGCACCGCATGCGCCTTTGTTTCCGGCAAGGCATACAGCCCGACGACAAAACCGCAGCCGCTCTCAATCTCGTAGCTGTTGGCCACCAAGCCGGACGCACTGGCCCCAACGACAACAGGAACCCGCGCGTAGATGCGCACCACTTCCATGATATCCGCCAGCGAGGCATCTGCTTCCGGGGCCGCAAAGACCATTGCAAACGTCACTGGAGCCTTAAATGAAGAGCGTTGCGCCTCCACCCAGTGTTCGAGCTGGGTCGTATTATAGGGCAGCTTGAAATGCTCGACTGCACTGTAACCATCAAGGACCGGCATACGCGATATACGTGAGTGAATAGTGTTTGCGCTCCGAGGTCAATCATGCAAATATCGTGCCTCTTACTAACCACATACAAACATGGAGAAAAGTGCCCAATTATCGGGCGACTCACTCCGAACGGAGTGCAAGCTGGCCGGACTTGAAAATGCGCTGGAAGCTGCCCATATTGGCTACTGGCAATGGGACCTTGCAGACGAATTTGACTGGAATTCGCGAACCTGCGAGATGTTTGGCGTCGAGTCCCCCCCGAAGAACCTGGTCGACTTTCTGGTCCTTATCAACGAGGACAGTCAAGAGACCATTTTAAATGCGGCGGAACAATCCCGCTGGCACCACAAAGCCTTTGATGTTACGGTTGAAACCGAAAAGCACTTGGGGCGGAGTACACGGAGCCTGAAACTAATCGGCCAGATCAACCAACTCGCGGGCGAAAGCGGACGAAAATTCCTCAGCGGAGTCTGCCTGGCCTCCGAATCCATGGCAGATGCACTCCATACCCGGTCCAAGTTAAAGGAAAGCTGGGAGGAATTTTTCAAGATGACCTCCGACCTATGCGTGGAAATCAATTACCGCTACGTATTCCTGCATGCGAATGACGCCTTCCTGCGAACCCTGGGTTATAATAGCCGCGAACTGGAAGGTCGGGAACTTTTCGACTTCATTCACCCGGAAGACATCGCGAACGCGCGCCAGAAGCTGGCCGGCATGCAAAACAAGGTCGAAGGCGGACGCACTGCGATCAATTCGAGCATGCTCCATGAGAGCCGCGTACGCGGCAAAGACGGCCATTACCGCTGGCTTTCCTGGAGCTGGATGGTCGATCCCACCGACGACCGCATCTATGCCATGGCGCGGGATGTCACCATCGCTAAACACTTGCATGAGCAGCAGGAAGCGATGATGCAGCGGCTCTCACAGTCCAATGCGGATTTGGAGAATTTTGCCTCCGTCGCCTCCCATGACCTGAGGGAACCCCTGCGCATGATTACAAGCTACCTCCGGTTGCTTCAGGAACGTTCGCCTGAAGCGCTGGATGAAGCGGGCCGCCGTTATGTCGACTACGCCTGCCAGGGTGCGGACCGGATGCGTCGGCTGATTGAGGACCTGCTCGCTTACTCACGCATGGAGCGACTGGAAGAGGCACACAAACCCATACGTGTCCAGGAGTGTGTCCAGCGAGCGCTGGAACACCTCAAATCGAGAATCGAGGAAACCGGCGCGGACATCCAGATGGACAACTGCCCGCATGCCGAGGTGATCGGCGCTCGCACGCACCTGATCCGGCTCTTCCAAAACCTGCTCAGCAATGCGATGAAGTTTCAGGCACCGGGCAACAAACCGGAGATCCGAATCAGTTTTCGCGAAAGGCGTAACAACTCGGGACTTCAGGGTTGGACCATCAGCATTCAGGACAACGGGATCGGTATCAGCAAGGAGCATGAAGACGTGCTCTTCCAACTCTTCCGTCGTCTCAATGCCCGTGATGAATACGAAGGCTCGGGAATCGGCCTGGCAGCCTGCAAACGGGTCGTCGATTTACATGAGGGTGATATCTGGTTTGATTCCACAAGAGGGCTGGGCAGCACCTTTCACGTCTGGCTGAAAAATAGCGAAGACTCCGATAAGTGATTGATTAGTCAGGCTATTTGCCACTTCCTCGAATTGCATCCGGCCATGACAAATACCATCGAAGCATCTCTTCCGATCCTACTTTTCGAAGACAACCAGGCCGACGCAGACTTGGTCCGCGAGTATCTGTCACTTTCCCAACTCAACCACGAACTGGAGGTTGTCAGCCGGCTTTCCGAAGGCCTGAAGCGCCTTCATTCCAGAGCATTTAAAATACTTCTGGTCGACCTGACCCTGCCGGACAGCAAGGGCCTCCAAACGGTCGAAACCCTATTGGACGAAGCCGAGGAAGCAGTCCTGATCGTCCTGACCGGCGCCGATGACAGTCAACTGTCCCTCCAGGCGCTCCAAGCCGGTGCTCAAGACTACCTGAACAAGGACAGCCTGAATGCCGACCGGCTGGAGCATGCGATCCGCTACGCTTTGGAGCGGGCCCACCTGCTCAAGCGGGTGGCCACTCATGCCAAGGCCGTCGAACAGAATGAAGCGCTCTTGCGGCAGATCTTCGAGGTCAACACCGAGGCCATGCTGATCCTCGACACCGACCACTGTATCCAATTCCTGAATCATGCGGCCTGTAAACTTTTGGACGCCCGGGCCAGCGACTTGGTCGGTGAAGTCTTCCCCTTTGAAATCCGGAGCGGCGAACGCTCCGAACTGGAAATCCCCGGCCCCAGGAACAGCACGGCTCTGGTTGAACTCTCCGCCGTCCATCTCATCTGGAAAGGAAAGAACGCGCTGCTGGTCGTGCTTCGGGACATCACTGAGCACCGCCGGTCGCAACTCGCCTACAAGCGGGAAAAAGAACGCCTCGCCGTGACTCTCGACGCCATCGCCGATGCCGTCATTGCGATCGACGAAAACCAGTGTGTCGAACGGATCAATCCGGAAGCGGAGCGCTTGCTTCAAATCGAAGACAAGGCCGCTGTCGGACAGCCCCTCAAGGATGTACTGCGCCTTCGACATCCAAAGACCGGCAAAATCCTTACGGACCCCGCCGAAGCTCTCCTCGATGACTCCGGCTCAATTGATACACAACTCGGCATTTCCCTGCTCGACCACAAGGACGTCGAGCATATCGTCTCGGCCGACATGAGGTGCATCCTCAACGAGAATCAGGAATCCCACGGCTGTGTCCTGGTTCTCCGCGACCTGACCTCGATCAAGCGGGCGGAAGACGAACTCTTCCAAACCGAAAAACTACATTCGATCAGCCTGCTGGCAGGCGGCATCGCCCACGATTTTAACAATATCCTGACCGCGGTTCTCGGCAATATCTCGGTCGTCCGCCTCGGCCTCGAAGAGGACAATCCGCTCTCCAACAAACTCCTGGCTGCGGAAAAGGCCGCCCTTCAGGCCAAAACCCTAACCCAGCAGCTGCTCACTTTTTCCAAGGGCGGGGCTCCGATTCTGGAAACGACAACGCTCGACCAAGTGATCGAGGAATGCGCGCAATTTGTCCTCCGCGGCTCGAATGTCCGCTGTGAGATCAGCAAGGGCAACGACCTCTGGGCCGTAGATGCCGACAAGGGACAGATTGCCCAGGTCATCAACAACCTGATGATTAACGCCGACCAGGCCATGCCCCATGGCGGTCTAATCCAGATCGGCATCAAGAACTCAACCGTCCGCCTGGATGACGTCCCGTCCCTGCCTCCCGGGGAATATGTCTGCATCTCGGTGGAAGACGAGGGAAGCGGGATCAGCCCTGAAAACCAGAAGCGTATCTTCGATCCCTACTTCACGACCAAAGAAGAAGGCAACGGGCTCGGACTCGCTTCTGCGTATTCGATCATCAGCAGCCACAAGGGCATGATGACCGTCGATTCCGTCCTGAACCAGGGCACGACTTTCCGGATCTACCTCCCGCGTTCCAGTCAACCGCTCAAGAGCGAGAAACCGGCGGAGGAAAGCGAAGATATCATCCATCCCGGACATGGACGCATCCTGGTCATGGACGACATGGAAGCCATGATGATGGTCGCCGGTGAAATCCTGACCGTACTCGGCTATGAAGTGGAATTCGCCACCAATGGCCAAGAGGCAATCGATGCCTACAAAGCGGCCAAAGAATCCGGCAAGCCCTTTGATGCGGTGGTCTTCGACCTCACCGTGCCGGGAGGCATGGGCGGCGAGGAAGCGTCGGAGATCCTGATCCAGTACGACCCGGACCTGATCGCCATCGCTTCGAGCGGTTACACGACCTCAAACCTCATGTCCGACTACAAGAACTCGGCCTTCAAGGCGGTAGTGCCGAAACCTTACCGGATCAAGGAAATGAGCAACGCGCTCCACCGCGTACTGAACGAGAAGCACTCCTGATAGAACCGGGCCCGCCAGGGGGAGCTCATCCACCCGAAGCAAGCAGTTCCTTCAGGTGGCTCACATACTTTTCCGCGCCACCCGGCTGGTAACCGGTACGCCCCACGAGTTTCCCTTCAGGTGAAAGCAGGATAATGGTCGGATAGCCACGAATCCCGTACTTCTTGGCGAGGGCTTCGTTTTGCTCCTTTTCCGCATCGGACAAAGGCTTGCTCCGCGGAAAATCAAGCTCGACCAGCACAAGGGCAGATTCGGCGTATTCCGCAAACTCCGGCTGGCTAAACACCTCCTTCTTCAGACGGATACACCAGCCGCACCAGTCCGAACCGGTAAAATCAAGCAAGAGGGGCTTCCCTTCCGATTGGGCTTTGGCCTGGGCCGATTTGAAATCGGTCATCCACTCCACCGATTCCGCGGCCACCGACTGCTGCGGCAGGCTCGCGAGTCCGAAAAATCCGTAAAGCGCGACGGCGCCAATCAAAGCAAAGGTAAAAAACGATTTCTGCATAGTTGGTATGGGTTGAATTTGCCTGTAGGATACCGAGTCGCCCGGAATATTCCAACGAAAGGATAATTTTACTCCGAATCCAGTTGCGCCCACATGGAACTTAAATTGCTAGTAGGGCACTAACTTCAACTGACAAGCCTGATACGAACCATGTATTTCTTAGCACTCATTATTGTTCCGCTGATCGTCGGCCTCTGGGCTCAAATGAAGGTCAAAAGCGCCTACGATAAGTACGTACAAATCCCGTCGCGCGGCCGCATCACCGGTCGCGAAGCCGCTCAGGCCGTGATGGAAAGCGCCGGCATCCATGACGTCGAAATTGTCGAATGCCATGGCACTCTGACCGACCACTATGACCCGACCCACAAGCGCTTGGCCCTCAGTCGTCAGAACTACCGCGGTTACAGCCTCGCCGCCCTCGGCGTGGCGGCCCACGAAGCGGGACATGCCATCCAGCATAAGCAGCAGTATGCGCCGCTGAACCTGCGCATGGCGCTGGTACCCATCACCAGCTTTGCGTCACAACTGCTGCCCATCGCCATGTTCGGCGGCTACTTCTTCTTCCATAGCCCGATCTTCATCAATATCGGCATCGGAATCTACCTGATCCTCACCGTCTTCCAACTGGTCACCCTCCCGGTGGAATTCGACGCCAGTAAGCGGGCCAAGGCACAACTGGTCAACCTCGGCATTGTCGATCGCGAGGAGATGACCGGTGTGGTCAAAACCCTCGACGCCGCCGCCTTTACTTACGTTGCGGCCTTCGTCTCCAGTCTGGGCTGGCTGCTCTACCTTTTGGCACAGCGCCGCTAACTTTTTGGCGCAATTTTGCGACTTTTTGACCGCCCCGGCGATACCGCCGCGGGCGGTTTTTCTTTAACTTTTTCTTAACCTTAAACGAAATTGTCTTTACAACAGATTAGGGTATCCTGCCCAGCTACCCTCTCTTAAAAATCATGCGTACTTATTACCTAGGCATCGGCGGCCTTGTCTGCTCCTTGCTTGCGGGCTCCCTGTCTGCGACCTATCAGGACGAAATCGGCCTGACCACACTCCGTGCACGTGATGCGACGCTGGATGGCAGCGGTGTCACCGTTGCCCAAGTGGAAGCACAAATTAAAACGGGCGGTTGGCAAGTCGACCCGGCCGACGTCGGCCTCGATGCTGGATTGTTCACTTATTACACTACCACAGCGACCTACCCCACCGGCGCGAGCTTCGACATCGAGCTGGAATCGTATCACGCGAACATCGTCGGTGCCCGTTTTTTTGGACTCACCAGCGGCACCCAAGGCACGAATGGCGTCGCCCCCGGCGTTGCTGCCATACAAAACTTCTATGCCGGCTACTTCTTTAACTCACTGATACTGACTTCGACCAACATTTCCACACAGGTGGTCAACCAGAGTTATGTGTATAGCAGTCTTAGCGAGGCCGACAGTACCACAGTCAACCAGTACTTCGACAATTACGCCAGTAACTATGGCGTGATCTTTTGCAACGGCCTGAACACCGAGGTAAACCCGGCAACGATTCCATCTCCCGCCAGTACCTACAACGGAATTACCGTCGGCGTGGTTGACGACAGCCTGACCTCGCTCAGCGATGGGCGCAGCAAACCCGATATCGTGGCGCCGGGCTCCACCGCAGCCAGCTATACAACACCCTTGGTCGCCGGAGCTGCCACCATACTGTACCAATCCGGAGCACGCGCCGATGCCGGCAGCGGCACGGAAAGCGATGCAACTGACATCCGCACCATCAAGACATTACTCCTGAACAGCGCGACGAAACCTTCCGGCTGGTCCCATACCTCCACACATCCTTTGGATACGACCAACGGCGCCGGCGTGCTTGAGATCAACCAAGCGCAACTTCAACTCGAAGCGGGCCAATACGGGGAAACCGTCGACGACAATTTGACGACATCAGGGGCCGATCACTTACCTCCGGGGGGAATCAGCGACAACCTGAGCGCTAACACCGGCTGGAACCTCAGCACCCTCACCAATGCGCGCGTCACCGGCCAATACCGTGACGCAACCGACCACTACTTCTTCAATTGCGATGCCGCCGAAGCCAGCAGCTTCAACTTGACCGCAACCCTCGTCTGGAACCGGAATGCCGGGCGCAGCAACATTAACAACCTCGACTTGTTCCTCTATAAGGAAGACGGCACCCTGGTCGCGTCCAGCGTCAGCACGGTCGACAATGTCGAGCACCTTTACGAACTAGCGCTCGAAGCGGGCCGCTATGTGCTTCAGGTATACAAGCCGGCCGCCGATCGCGACACCACCAGCGAGACCTACGCGCTCGCCTTCAACTTCGAAGCCGCGGCACCGGTCGCCGCCGGCGATGCCACCGCATTGACGCTCTCCAGTAGCAGCATTCAGCTCGACTGGACCGACAACGCGGGCAATGAAACCGGCTACCGCATCGAACGTCGCATTTCCGGCGGCAGCTATAGTAGCTTGACCACCCTGGCGGCAGACATCGAAACCTATACCGACGAGAGTTGCGAAGCCGGCACCACTTACGAATACCAGATCATCGCCTTCAACGACGATGGCGATGCGACGGCAGCCACCGCCAGCGCGACGACCTACAGTGTACAGGAGCAATGGCGACTCGATTATTTTGGCTCGATCAGCAATAGCGGCGATGGCGCTGACGATGCCGATCCCGAGCTGGACGGCCAGATCAACCTGGTCGAGTTTTCAACTGCGGGGGATCCCGGCAGCTTCAGTCCGAATCCCGTCTCCAGTGACACTCTCGGAAGCAGTGGTCAATTCAGCTTCATCTGGCGTACAAACTCCGGCTTCGATTTCGCCATCGGCTACAGCGAAGACTTGGTTGCAGGCTTTACTTACTATGACTCCTCGACGCTCGACTCCGACCTCAGCCCCGAACTGGAACTAATAGGCACCAGCACGATCGATAGCGAATTCGAAACCCGCACCTACGGGATTCGGGACAGCGTCACTTCAGATAAAGTCTTTATCCAACTGCAAATCATCACACCCTAGGATAATACTTGACGCCTCCGAAATCCGAGGCCTTATTGCCACCCTTAAGTCGGGCCGTAGCGCAGTCTGGTAGCGCACTTCGCTGGGGGTGAAGGGGTCGCAGGTTCAAATCCTGTCGGCCCGACCATTTCAATTTAAAGGCATTCGTTCTACAACGAATGCCTTTTTTGGTGCATCGTCCATTCGCGGGAAAAGCAGGATTCCGCCGTAATCGATCACGAATGCCCCGCCCGTGGCGTGTCCGCTTGCGGACGTCGCTGCGAGCATCGAAGGCTTCCACGCGGACGCCTCTCAGATGAATGCCCCACAGCACACAGACTTTCGTCCACCGATGGAGGGGACTGCACAGCGGTGAAGGGAGACTTCAACCCGGCACAGCCACCAAAACCGATTAAGCCACTCCAGCCTAGAAATAAACGATGATGGCATTTCTCAGGGTCAGGTCATCCCTGGCGGAGCCATCCCCGATGTCGTTGTCGAAGTCCTGATTGAAAGAGAACTCAAAGCCAAGCAGATCGGTGATCCGGTAGCGGATCGCGGCGGTAAGCACATAGTTGTACTGCTGGGTGTTGTTCGGATTCCAGTAGTAGTTGAATTTCTGCACAAAGGACGTGCGCTTGAGCGGCTTCCAACTGAACTCCTGGAAAATGTTCGCGACCGGATGCAGGCCGTTGCGCGTATCATCCGAGTTGGACTCGAAGTCCTCAACACCGCCACCACCACCGAAAATCAATTCGAACTTCGGAGTCGGCTCAAAGCTGTACCCGAGACCGACCAGTTCCTGCACTTCGCGGTCGATCCCCTTGATCTGGTCCACCCGGCCGCCCAACGAGTTCTGAACAAACCAGTCGTCAAAGAAACTGCGGCGGTAAATAAAGGTCCCATCGTAGCGATCGGTCGACTTGTAGGTGTCACCATTGCTCTTTTCCGTCTGGCGGTATGTGTAGGACCCGGTAAAGCGGTAAAAGTTAAGGCTGCCTTTGGGATCGATTTCCAATTTGCCCCGGGCGAAACTCTCGGTCCAACGCTTGTCGCCCTTGCTCAGGTTCATCCCCATCCGCAGGTCTCCCTTCCAAGCCTCGGGCGCTTGCAGGTCCCGCAAGGTCTCGAGAATGCGCCGCTCCTTGATGTGTTCGACTTCCTCTTGGGTCAGTTCGATCGTCTTCACCGGCTTAGGCTCCTCTTTGGGCTTGGGCTTCGGCTTGCTGGCGACTTGCTGACTTTCCTTTTTCGGCGGCTTAGGTTTGTCCGGTACAACCACTCCCACCGCAGCGGAATCGGGCTTATCCGCCTCAATTCCGAGGATCTCACTACGGGGCAGGCGTAACTCTCCGAGCAACTTGGACTCCAGAACCAGAGTGGCGTCTGTCGAAAGCGAGGAGATCTCACCGACCAGGCGTTCCCCAGTCTTCATGCGCACCACCTTCGGCTCTGCGTCAACGACAACGCAACTCCAAAGCAATACCAGTAATATCCCACATCCCCGAACCAATCTCATACCGCAGTCTCGCTAAAGCGCTTCTCTCGGATGACTGTTATTTCAATGGTTCCTGGATAATTCAACTCTTCTTCGATCCGAATCCGGATTCTTCGCGCAATTTGACGGGCTTCTTCATCGCTCACTTGCTCCGGCTCCACGATTACGCGCACCTCCCGGCCCGCCTGAATCGCATACGCCTCAATTACGCCCTTCTGCTGCTTGGCGATGTCTTCGATCGTACGAACACGCTCGATAAAACCGTCGATCGAGGAGGCACGGGCCCCGGGGCGCACTGCGGAAAGCGAATCCGCGACCATAACCAATCCGGCATAGGGACTCTCCGCCGGCACTTCGTTATGGTGCGCCGCCGTCGCATTGACCACCCGCGGGTCCTCTCCGTGCTGCTTGATGATGTCCGCACCCACGATTGCGTGGCTGCCGGTATAGTCCTCGTCCACCGCCTTACCGATGTCGTGAAACAACCCGGCGCGTTTCGCAAGAATGGGATCCAGACCGATCTCGGACGCGATCAGCGAGCAGAGGTTCGCGACCTCCACCGAATGGGAAAGTGTATTCTGGTTATTCGATAGACGGTAGTGCAGCTTCCCCAGCAAGCTCACGATCTCCGGGTGCACATCGTGCAGGCGCAACTTACGCAGCGCCCCCTCGCCCAGGTCGATCACCCCGGCCTGCATTTCCTGTTCCGCCTTCTGCACCTCCTCCTCGATACTGGAGGGATGAATCCGTCCGTCCCGAACCAATGCCTCAAGCGCGATACGGGCAATTTCCCGGCGCACCGGGTCAAAGCAAGAAATGAGGACCGAGTCCGGCGTCTCATCAATCATCAGGGTCGTACCGGTCGAATGCTCGAAGGTCCGGATATTCCGTCCTTCCCGGCCAATAATGCGCCCCTTCATTTCCTCACTGGGCAGGGTTACGATCGTAGCGGTGGCATCATTCATCGGCTGGCTGGTGATGCGCTGCATCGAAGCCAGTAGGATGCGCCGGGCCTCATCACTCACCTCATTTTCGGTCTTACCCAGAAGCCGTTGCCGCAACTCATTCAGTTCGGTGGCACACTCACGCTCGGTCGACCGGATCAACAACTGCCGGGCATCATCGCTATCCATCTGGGTGATGTGGTGCAGCTTCATCCGGTACAGCCGCTCCATCTTTTTCGCTTCATGCTCGGCTTCGTCCAAAGCGTGTTGTTCACGGTCCAGCAGCTTCTGCTGCTCGTCGAGTTTCGAGACGCGTTCCTCGACCAAATCATTCGAACGGTCCACCTCGCGCTGCCGCACATCCAGATCCGCCTCCCTGCGCTTCAGGGCCAACTCCTGCTCATTTTGCTTTTCACGCAAGAGGAGTTCCGCTTCACGGGCTTCAACGTCGAGCTTCAATCGACGGGCGGCATCCAGATGCGCGAGTCGACGCTTCGCAATCAACGCGACGATGCCAGCGCCGAGAATAGCGCCGATGAGTAACCCCATTGCTTGATCAAAATTCATATGGCTGGGCAGAAATCTCGTGACTGGGGCAGGCCCGAGAACGGTCTTCTGCGGACCGCGCTTGTGGGGTGAACAAGCTATATGTTAATCAGATACGCATCATTTCAAATAATTTCAAGGTTAAGTTGCCGGATCCTATAAGCCTCCGCCCCCGGCTTCACGACTCACTTTCGCTCGCTGAACCAGCGCTGCACACCGGCACAATCCCGGCAGTTCAGGATCTGTTCCGGCTCCAGCCAGCCCTTCCGAGCAATATTAACGCCAGCGCGGTAATACGCCAGCCCCTCTGTGGCGTGCGCATCCGGATTGATCGCACACATCAGCCCCCGTTCCGCCGCCCGGCGCCACAAACGCCAATCCATATCCAACCGGCGGGGATGCGCGTTGATCTCGATAATCACCCGGTTGGCAATCGCGGCATCGATTACTTTTTGGAGATCGATCCGGTAGCCCTCGCGCCGGAGAAGCAGACGACCGGTGGGGTGCCCGAGCATGGTGGTCGCCGGATGCTCGATGGCGCGAATCACACGGGCCGTCATGTCCGCCTCGGACAATCCGAAACTGGAGTGGACCGACATCACGGCATAATCGAGCTGGGCCAGGGTACTGTCTTCCAAATCCAACCGTCCATCCGGAAGGATGTCACACTCGATCCCGGCAAAGACATGCACCGCGGATTCTCCGGCTTCATTGAATGCACGGATGCGCTCCAGCTGCTCCAGTACCCGCGCATCGTCCAAACCGTTGGCCTGGAAGCTCGCTTTGGAGTGATCGGCCAAACCGATGTAGTCGAAGCCAAGCGCCTCCGCGGCCGCCGCCATTTCCTCAATACTGGCACGTCCATCCGAGGCAGTGGTATGATTATGAAAGACCCCGCGCAGCGCGTCGGCGTCCACCAGACGCGGTAATTTACCGGCTTCCGCCGCATCGATTTCACCCAGTCCCTCCCGTAGTTCGGGTGGGATCTCGGCCAGTCCGAAGAACTCAAAGAGCGCCTTCTCGGTTTCGATTCCCTCAGAGCCGGGTTCCGCCCCCTCCGTATCCTTTGCCGCCAAGCCCCATTCACTGAGACTGTAGCCGCGGGAGAGCGCACGTTGTCGCATCGCCACATTATGCTCTTTCGAGCCGGTGAAATGATGCAAGGCGAAGGCGAACTGCGCCGCCGGAACCACCCGCAAGTCGGCCTGTAGGCCGCTTTCGAAGCGCACGCTCGACTTGGTCGTCCCCTTGGCGGTCACTTCCTGCACGCCTGCCTGCGAAGTAAACCAGTCCATGATCGGTGCCGGCTCCCCGGAAGCCACGATGAAGTCCAAGTCCCCGACGGTCTCCCGCAAGCGACGCAAGCTGCCGGCGGCTTCGGCCCGCTCGACCCCGGACAGCGCACGCAAGCCTTCCAAAATGGGCGCGGCCACTTCTTGTGCATCCCACCACAGGTGCCGTTGCGCATATGCCGCCCGGTTCTCAATCCCGGTGAGGATCTTTTCCGCCGACTTCGCACCAAAGCCCTTCAGACCAGCCACCTCACCCGACTCACAAGCGGACTTGAGCGCCTCGATGCTCTCCACCCCCAACTCGTCATGCAGCTTCTTCACTTTTTTGCCGCCCAGACCGGGGATCTCCAGCATCTCAATCAGGCCCGGGGCCACGGAAGCACGCAGTTTTTTATAATACTCCAGCTCACCGGTCGCATGCAGGGTCTCGATCTTCTCGACCAGCGCGGAGCCGATCCCCTTGACCGAAGCCAGCTTGCCCGCCTCGATCACCTCTCCAAGCTCCTCCTCCATCGTCTCCAGAGCCCGTGCCCCGGTCTGGTAGGCCCGGATCTTGAAAGGATTTTCACCTTTCAGTTCCAAAAGTACCGCGATCGATTCCAGTATCTCGACGATATCCGCTTTATGCATGGGCTTAGACTGTCCACATGGCGGAGAAAGACAAGTCCGGGCGCCCGCCTACCGGCCCCTGTCTCCGAAATGTCGCAGTCGCAGCCTTGCCCACCGGCACAAAGCGCTCTAGCACAGTGCCCATGACGCAACCCACCCTTCTCGTTCTTGCCGCCGGCATGGGCAGCCGCTACGGCGGCCTCAAACAACTCGACCCCATGGGGCCGAACGGTGAAACCGTCCTCGACTACTCCGTCTTCGACGCGATCCGGGCCGGCTTCGGCAAGGTGGTTTTCGTCATCCGCAAGGATTTTGCCGAGGCCTTCAAGCAGACCGTCGGCGATAAATTCCGGGACCGGATCGAGGTCGCCTATGCCTATCAGGACCTATCCGACCTGCCGGAAGGCTTCAGCCTGCCCGATGGCCGCGAAAAGCCTTGGGGTACCGCCCATGCGGTGCGGGCCGCACGCGCGGAAATCGAGACGCCCTTTGCCGTCATTAATGCCGACGATTTCTACGGCAGCGATGCCTACCTCCAGCTCGCACGACATTTTGAAAGCAGCACCGGCGAACCGGAACTGCGTACTTGTATGGTCGGCTATCCGCTCATCAATACGCTCTCGGAGCACGGCACGGTCAACCGTGGCATTTGCCGCGTCCAGAATGGCGCCCTCCAGTCTGTCGAGGAACACTGCGGGATCGCCGCCCTGCCCGACGGTAGCATCGAGGGGCTGGACCTCGCCGGCCACAAAGTCGGCATTCCCGCGGACAGTATCGTCTCGATGAACTTCTGGGGATTCACCCCGGCTATCTTTGCCAGCATCGAGGCCCAGTTCGTCGAATTCCTCGAAAAGCGCGCGCAGGAGCCCAAATCCGAATGTTACATCCCCAGCATTGTGGACAACCTGATCCGTTCGGAACAAACCGAGTGCAAGGTACTGACCAGCTCCGGCACCTGGTTCGGGGTCACCTACCCGGAAGACAAGCCCTTCGTGCAGGCCGCCATAAGGCAGCGCATCCAGGACGGCGACTATCCCGAACGCCTGGCCTAAAGTCACTCCTGTCGAACAGCCGCTCAGGCGGGCGGCGGTGGCGCCGTACCGCTCTCGTCGGTCGAGTGTACCGCAGCCGCGTCGGCCCGTTTCTTTTCCGCGCGGCGCTTAAAGAAGCGGAAGATCGTGCGGAGCGTGAAATAGAGCAGAATGAGAACAAGCAGACCCGCGAGTATCGGGATTAGGATGGCCAGACCGGCCGTAAGGATTGAGCCTCCGAGTTCGGCCGTCGACACCGCAGGGTTCCCCACCCCGCCGGTGGTTGCGGTTGACGTGCCTCGGATGATCACGGAAGTGCCCTGCACCACGCCCGCCGTACCCCCACCTGCAATGGTGGAAACGATCCACTTGAAGGATCCGTCCCCCATGAAATCAGGCATCATGGTACCGGTAATAAAGGTACCTGCCAGCACGGCCGCCGGCGTCGCAATGGAATCGAGCGCATTGTCCAGCCAGGGGATGTAGTAGCTCCCGACCTCCAGGGCCGTCGCCACCCCCAGCGCAATCGTCACCGGCGTGCTGCCCAGAAAACTGTGTTCCCCGAGAATTTCCTGCACATTAAAGCCCATCCCGAGCAAATCGGCCTCCATCCCCGTGTTGGCCGCCAGACTGGCGATAAACAAGGGGACAAAGACTCGGAAGCCACAAGCTGCGGCCAAACCGATGCCCGCCATAATCGCCATGAGTTCATTCATAATAAGAAGCAGCTTATAGTCATATTAAACCGTATAAAAGCCTAGATTTAAGCCGCAAGCTCTAGGCTCTAATACGCTTGCAGCCCTTCCGTACATTTATCAAAAAAACGTTATGCAAGAAGTTTCACCTGTTTTCCCCGTCATATTCCTTCTCATCTTCATCGTACTCGGCATCGTCACCTTTGGGCTCTGGCTCTGGTCGCTCATTCATTGTGCAATGAACAAGCAGCTCTCGGATACCAACCGCATCGTCGGCATCCTCCTGATCGTACTGCTTGGTATCCTAGGCAGCCTGATCTATCTCTTCCTGCCCCGCGAAGTCGCGCGCACCTAGTCAGCCGAGACGGCCGAAGCCGCCACGATCTTTTCGTAGATCGCCTCCACCGGCATCTGGACCAGCTCCGCAGTGGGAATCCGCGGCGGGTTGATCACCGGCAAAGTATCCATCGACTCGGAAAGACAGACGTCCCGGTTGGCTTCCACCTCCTCGACCCGGTCGATCGGCGTGAAATGCGGTGCTGACAAAAGCGCCTGCGGGTGCTCCCGAACCAGGCGGATGATCGCCTGAACCGCCTCGGCAAAACGGTCGAGTTCCGCCTGAGTGTAGCTTTCCGTCGGTTCGATCATCAGCCCCAGCGGCTCCGGCCACGCCACCGTGGGGGCATGGAATCCGAAGTCGAGGAAGAGCTTGCCGATACGGGGGGCCGAATCGGTCTTGCGCAGTCCGACCGATTCCAAGTGTGCGTAATCCTCCGGCTTGAGGGTCAGAATGAACTCATGCATGCGTGGCTCGGCATCCGCTCCGGTCGGCAGCATGGCATAGTCGACCGCCAACTGCTTCTGCAGGTAACGGGCACTGAGAACGGCCATGGCCGACATCCGGCGCACACCTTCACGTCCCAGACGTAACAGATAGGTGTAGCAGCGCACCTTGTGGGCAAAGTTGCCCCAGTGGCGGTGGAAGGAACCGATCGATTTGCCCTCCTTGTATGGCCGGTAGAAGTCGCCGTCTTTCTCGATCTGGTAGCCCGGCAGATAGGCGACCAGACGCTCGCTGACCGCCACGATCGCATCCCCCGGACCGCCGCCACCGTGCGGGATGGTCCAGGTCTTATGCAGGTTATTGTGCACCGCATCCACGCCGAGCGCACCAAGGTCAACCCAACCGGCGATCGCATTCATGTTGGCACCGTCCATATACACAAGGCCGCCGATCCCATGAATCTTGTCCGCAATTTCCTTAAATGAAGTCTCGAAAATCCCCGAGGTATTCGGATTGGTGATCATGATGCCGGCAATCCGGCTGCCGAACTCCGCGATCCGCCGGTCCAGGTCCTCGTTCAGCACGCGGCCTTCGGTATCGGCTTCCAGATACACGATCTTGCCTTTTCGGCCCCCGAATCCGGCCATGGTCGCCGTGGCAAAGTTGGTGCCGTGTGCCGAGCGTGGGATCAGCATGATATCCCGGGCCTCTCCCCGGTCACGGTGGTAGGCTTGGAAAAGTTTCAGCCCGACCAATTCTCCTTGGGCGCCCGCCAGCGGCTGTGTCGTCACCGCAGCCAACCCGGTGATGCCCTTGAACCACTCCTGGATCTCGTACAGGAGGTACAAGCAGCCTTGCGCATCCTCCACCGGTGCTTGCGGGTGCAGATCGGTAAATCCGGGCAGGGAAGCCGCCCAGTCGTTCACCTTCGGATTATACTTCATCGTGCAGGAACCCAGCGGGTAACAACCGTCATCCGGGCTCACGTTCAGCTCACCCAGTTTCTTGTAGTAAGCCAGCACCTCATCCGTCCCGTAAGCCGGCAAACCGGGCGCCGTGTCACGCAGGCTCGACGCGAGCGGAGCCACCGGGCTCGCGGCACAGTCCCCGCAGGGTGCGCCGAAACAGTCGGCAAAGACCGCGACCAGCGCCTCAAGGTCCTGCTCACGGTTGGAGAAGGACAATTTCAGCAGCTGGCGTTCGCCGGCGATACGCTCCGAAACATCGGCCCCCGCCAAAATCCCCTTCGACCGCGCGCGCTCAAGGAGCTGCCCCACCGGGATCGGCAGGGACAGGGTCAGCTCATGGAAACTGCATGCATCCGGAAAGGCGAGGTCGACCCCCTCGAAAGCGGTCAAGCGGGAGGCGGCCTCCGAAAGCTTGCGACGCATGCACTCAAGAATCGCCTGCAGCCCGGGATCCCCCCGTTCCAGCAGGGTGGCACCCACCAAGGTCGCGATGAACGCCTGGTTGGAACAAATGTTGGAAGTCGCCTTGTCCTTGCGGATGTGCTGCTCACGGGTGGAAAGGACACCGACCCGGCACTCCCGCCCGGAACAGTCCCGGGCCTTGCCGATAAAGCGCCCCGGTGCCGACCGTACGCCCGCACGGTCTTTCTCGCTGAAACGCACCCCGAACAGCCCCAGCCCCGGCCCACCGAAATTCGGCGCCAAGGCAAGATGCTGCGCTTCCCCCACTATAATATCCGCACCGGCAGCCCCCAATGCGGAAGGCGGCTTCAGGCCCCCCGGAGCCAGCAGGATCGGATCGATCACCACCACGCTCTTTACTCCAAGCTCGGCCGCCAGGTCCGTCAGGGCGTCAAAATCCTCCACCAGCCCAAAAGTATTGACCATGGGGAACACAATCGCAGCCAGGCGCTCCTTGTTCGCCTCCGCAACCTCCCGCAACTGCGCCGGATCCATGCAGCCGCTGGCCGCATCGGCCGGCACCCGGATCAACTCGATCTCGGTGTCCGCCACCAAGGTCTCCAATACTTCCAAATCCCCCGGATACAGGGTTTCCGGCACGATCGCGGCGGATTTGCTGCGCCCCATCCGGACCGCCGCGCAAATCCCCTCGAAAATCGCCGTCGAACGATCGTAAAGGGAGGCGTTCACCGCCTCAAACCCTGTCAGGCGGGCCATTGAGCACTGGTAGATCCAGTGGGCCAGCAAGGTTCCCTGACTGAGTTCCGGCTGGTACGGGGTATAGGCAGTGGTCAGGTTGCGGATGTCACAAATCGGTCCCACCACCGGCGATGGCTCCAGATCCGGCACCCCGTCCCCAAGATAACTCAGTCCGATCCGGTTTTTCGCCGCGATCCCCGCCAAAGTCGTCTTCAGCCCCTCGTAGTCCAGCTCATCCGGCAGCTCCGGTGCGCCGTTAAAACGGACCGCTCCGGGAATGTGGTCGAAAAGACTGTCCAGCGACGGCTTACCCACCGCGTCCAACATCGCGCGGATGTCTTCCTCGCTGGCGGGAATATAGTGGCGGGCATGTTCACGATGGTCCGCGATTGGCTGTTGCATATCGAGTTTGGCTAGGACGTGTAGGTAGTTTTCACATCGATCGGAGTGATGTGTTATAAAAATGTCACACAAAACTTGTCCATTCGCTTCGCAAGTATCTTTACTGTGAAAAGCGAATTTTCATCTTTCACCGATTCGAATTCCCTCTCTATTAACATCACGAATGACCGAACTACTACAAGTCCCTCTCCAAGAATTTCACACCACCCACGGCGCACGCTTTGTCCCTTTCGGCGACTGGAGCATGCCGGTCCAGTACACCAGCATTCTGGAGGAACACCGGGCCGTACGCGAGGCCGCCGGGCTCTTCGATGTCAGCCACATGGGCGAGTTCCAGGTCGACGGCCCCGATGCCGCGCTCTTCCTCGACAAGCTGGTAGTCAACCATGTCTGCAAGCTGCCGGACGGCAAGGCGGTGTACTCCCCGATGTGCGCCAGCGACGGCGGGGTGGTCGACGATTTGATCATCTACCGCCTCTCCCCGGAGTCCTTCCTCGTCTGCGTCAATGCCGGCAATGCGGAAAAAGACTTCGGCTGGTTCCTCAAACAAGCCGGCCGCTGGGACCTGAATGTCGAGATTGAGGACCATTCCGACCAGTATGCCCTGCTGGCCCTGCAGGGTCCAAAGGCCGCAGAGATTCTCGCTGCCGCAGGCTTCCCCGAAGGCGCCGCACTCAAACGCTTCTGCCACGAAACCGCTTCCTTTGCCGGAGCCAAACTGCGCATTTGCCGCACCGGCTATACCGGCGAGGATGGGTTTGAGATCTATGTGCCGCCCGCCATGGCCGAAAGCCTGGCCAAGCTCCTGCTCGAAACCGGCAGCCCCATGGGGCTTAAACTCTGCGGACTCGGCGCCCGTGACAGCCTCCGCCTCGAAGCCGGACTACCGCTCTACGGGCATGAACTTACCGATGCGATCACTCCGCTTGAGGCCAGCCTCGGCTGGACCGTGAAATTCGACAAGGAAGACTTCATCGGGAAAAATGCGCTGGCCGAGCAGAAGGAACAGGGCGTTCCTCGCAAAGTCATCCATTTCCGACTGGAAGGCCGTCGGATCGCACGTGAAGGCACCCCCGTGGTAGATCGCTCCGGACAGAATGTCGGCCAGGTCCTCTCCGGCACCCTTTCCCCCATGACCGAAGGACCGATCGGTAGCGCCCTCGTCGATGCCCATGCGGAAATCGACAGCCTCGCCGTGGACCTGCGCGGGAACCACATCCCCCTCATCGTCGCCAAACCGCCCCTGCACCGCTAAGGGCCTAACGGGGTAAACCGCCCGGTTACTGCTTCACCACATCGTCCGGCTGGGCCTCCACGCTGGCAGCCGTCTGCCCGATCAGGGCATCCTTTTCCGGTCGAGGCAGCGTTTTGACAGAGACCTCCATCACCACGTCATCGCGGCGCACCTTGATCGAGGTGAACTGGTTGGCCCGGGTAAAGAAAATCGCCCCCGGCACATCGGACACCGTCTCAATCGGACGGCCGGCAATCGAAATCAAGTGATCGCCCTCCTGCAGTCCGGCTTCAGATGCCGGCGCATCGTCCAGCACACGGGAAAGATAGACGGCATTGCTGTCATCGGTATTCAACAGCTCTCCCACTTCGAAGCCCATCCAACTGTGGATCACATGACCGGAAAACAACAGATCATCGCGCACCCGCGCCAAGGCATCCGGCGGCAGGCAATACGAACCGCCCAGATCGGGAATCGAAGCGACTGACATCCCCACAAAACGGCCGTTGATATCCAGGATCGGACAGCCGCCTTGCCCTGCCTCCACCGAAATCGAAGTGCGGATGTACTCGGTCGGGAAAATCTTCGCCCCCAGCTTCTTGTCCATTCCGGTGACAATCCCCATCGACGGAGACGGCTCGAAGTCGAGCGGACAGGCGATCGCAATCGCAATCGCACCCAGGGCCGGACGCTCCACGCTGGTGTCGATATGTATAATGGAAAAGTCTTCGGGCAGCTCCATCACCCGCAGCACCGAAATATTTGTCAGACGGTCATGGCCCACCGCCTCGGTCGCATAGTCCTTGCCCTTGTATTCGACCCACACACGGTCCGCACCCGCAGCCCGGCTCGCACTAACCAGTACATGGCCTTCCTTGCTGATGAAGAACCCGGTGCCCACCCGCAAAGTCACCTGCGTCTTGCTGTCTTCGAGGTCGTCATCCGGCAAGCGGTAGGCCGCCTTCACCCGGACGATCGCGTCCCGGTTCTGCTCGAACACATCGATGATCCGCTGCTGCAGGGCCAAGGCGTCCACCGGGCCGGCCAACAGCTTGCCTGCAGCCAAACCCATCAGTAATGCAATCCACGCGATTCTGGAAAACATACGGAGCACTTAGTAAACGAGGCTGGCAACCCCGGGGTTGCTCATGCTGACCCAGGACGAAGCCACATCGCTGGAATAATCGGCTTCGCTGCGGGCGACATGAATGCTGTCCAATCCGAACTCGCGCTTGTAGGCGGCGTTTTTCGCATTGGCATCCGCTGAAATAATTTCGATCCCGTAGTCACGACGGGCCCCGTCGGTGGCCAATTCGGTCATTGCGACCTCTCGCGGAAGCGGCAACGCCACCGGCGTCACATCCTGCTGCACGAGTTGCTGGCTGTCGCCCGAAACCGGTGCCACCTCGACCAGTGCAGGACGCACCACCATCATCGCCATCACGGCGGCAGCTGCTCCGACAGTCAGGCTCTGCACCACACGACCCGAAAGGCCGCGTGCCAGCTGGACATACCACGGGTCCTTCTTGACCAGGGTCTGTAACATCCGCTGATGCAGTTGACGGTCGAAACGATCCCAGAATTCTTCACTGGGGCGTTCCGCCTGCTTTAGTTTGAGGAGATCCTCGAGGCTCACTTTCTGGTTCGGGTCTTCGTTCAGTCGTGCCATATCAGGGAGTAGAAAGTCCTGTCGTTTATACTAAATAATCTTGGAGGTACGTTTGCAGTTGCTGTTTTGCGTAGTGCAACCGGGAGCGAACAGTTCCCACGGAAGTCTTGGTAATTTCCGCGATCTCGGCGTGGCCGAGCCCCTCAATTTCATGTAAAACGACAACTGTTCGATGTTTAGGAGACAATTTCTGAAGGGAATCGTTCAATTTTTCCTGCAATTCTTGAATTAAAACCCCTTTTTCTGTGCGCGATTTGGCGGTCAACCGCTCCACAATCTCGCTCCCGGACACCTCTTCGTTGATATTCTCGTAGTTGATGAAGCGCCGGCGGCGGCTCTTTTTCAGAAAAGTCATGGTCGTGTTGACCGCGATCCGGTAGATCCAGGTGTAGAAGGAGGACTTGCCCTTGAAACGGGCAATCGCCTGAAAGGCCTTGATGAAGGTATCCTGGGTCAGATCCGAGGCATCTTCACGGTTCCCGGTCAGATTATAGATGATCGAAAAGATCGGTTCACGGTACTTTTGAACCAATTGGTCAAAGGCCCCCACGTGCCCCATCTGCACCTTTTGCACCACGGCCCAGTCCAAATCACGATCGCTCGACGGTGTACTCTCCGCCGACGCGATACCCTTGGTAACTGAACCTGTAGCTGCCATTCCAGCTTCAACAAAGCAGTTTGCGGGCAAAATGCAAAGAATTTACACCCGACGAGGGAGACCTGACGGAGCGCGGTAGCGCGTAGATGGTGAAATGCTTCGCATTTCGCCCGTAGCGAAGCGTAGGGTGACTGAAGCGGCCTGTCGTGAGCCTGCCTGCGGTGAGCTCGTCGAACCCGTCAAAGGGGTGCCCTTTGGGCGCTGAAGGAACAGACCTGAGGAAAAATAAAACTTCAGGGGTACAGGTTCAGGACATAGGTACCAAAAAAGGTTCAGGACATGGGTAACACTTTCGGCCAGAAAGGGTGATGCCATGGAGAGAAACCAAAATGATAGAAGAACGCATGAATTTTGCCTTAAAGAGC